>NZ_QAIL01000019.1 GCF_003061025.1 Pedobacter sp. HMWF019
ATTTTTTACTGATTTCATTCTATAGGTTTGTCTTCTGATCTTTCAATTATTCGAACAGAAATGAAAGTTATTATTGATAACCAAATATTAAAAAATGAAAATGAAATCACATCTGTTGTGGCTATTAGGAACAGCGGCAATAAGTGCAAACGCGCAAACTGTTTATAAAATGCAACCTGTTGCCATCCAAAGCCGATGGGCAAAAGAGGTCTCTCCCCAAAATGCACTAAAGGATTATCCAAGGCCGCAAATGGTTCGGACAGGCTGGACAAATTTGAATGGATTATGGGATTATGCAATTAGTCCTAAAGATGCAGGACAACCTGCTGCATTTGAAGGGCAGATCCTGGTACCTTATCCGATAGAATCGGCATTGTCTGGTGTGAAGAAAACTTTACTTCCAACACAGACTTTATGGTATAAAAGGAACATCAATCTTAGCCCAAAAACGGGCGAAAGGATTTTACTGCATTTCGGTGCTGTAGATTGGCAAGCTACAATCTTTGTTAACGGAAAAGAAGTGGGCCAGCATAAAGGGGGTTATACTGCCTTCTCTTTTGATGTAACGGATGCCCTTCGCTCTGGTTCTAATGAGTTAGCCGTAAAGGTATTTGATCCAACCGATCAGGGAATTGGACCACATGGAAAACAGGTATTAAACCCGCAAAATATATATTATACACCCAGCAGCGGGATCTGGCAAACGGTTTGGCTGGAGACTGTTCCCGAAATTTATATTGAAGGGTTGGTCATGACTCCGGATATTGATAAAGGGGTGTTGAATTTGGAGGTGAAATCAGTTTCTGCTGCTCCGGTAACAACTGTTGTTGATGGAAAGACTTTTAAAGGGAAAGCAAATGAGCGTATCGTTGTACCGATTGCTAATATGAAACTCTGGTCTCCCGCAAGTCCTTATCTATATAACTTAGCGATAAAGCTGGGAAAGGATGAGGTGAAGAGTTATTTTGGGATGCGTAAGGTTAGCATTGGTAAAGATGCAAAAGGGGTAGACCGGATCTTCCTGAATAACAAGCCTTATTATAACCTGGGAACCCTTGATCAGGGATTCTGGCCAGAAGGTTTATATACAGCACCTACTGATGAAGCTTTGTCTTTTGATATAAAGGCTATAAAGGCAATGGGCTTTAATACCATCCGCAAGCACATCAAAGTGGAGCCAGCCAGGTGGTATTATTGGGCGGATAAACTTGGTATGCTGGTATGGCAGGATTTTGTGAATCCTAATCAAAGCCTTCCGGAGGGTAGTAAGGCTGAATTCGAAAAAGGGGCTTTAGACGAAATGACTCAGCTGCACAACAGTCCCTGTGTAGTTGCCTGGGTGCTTTTTAACGAGAAATGGGGCCAATATGATCAGCAACGTCTCAGTGAATGGGTCAAGAAAACAGATCCGTCTAGAATTCTTAATGGACATTCCGGTGAATTACTTTATGTGAATGAGCAGTTACGCTCTCCATCTCCAAATGCTTACGTTAGCGCGGATATGACCGATGTTCACAGCTATCCAGATCCAATGATGTCCATTAGACAAGCCGGAAAAGCGCAGGTATGTGGAGAGTTTGGGGGAATAGGTGTCTTTATTCCGGATCACCAGTGGATAATAGGATCGGCCTGGGGCTATATCCAGGAAAAGCCTGCAGCACTCAAAGCAAAATACACCATTATGAACCAGCATTTACAATTGATGGAGAAGGAAGGTTTATCCGGATCGATTTATACCCAGCCTTTTGACGTGGAAGGCGAACAGAATGGATTAATGACCTACGACCGCGAAGTGATTAAGATCCCGTTTGAAGAAATGAGGGAGATCCATAGCCAGTTAAACCCTGATCTCTCAACGTCATCCTGGCTTGCCATGACGAGAGATGTTAGCGCCAAAGACGCAGACCTTATGGAACCGGGTATCGCATATAGTGCCATGCTAAAGGAGTATATTAACGGAAAGCGTGACCTTCCATTCCTGAAAAAAATGGCTATGATGGCCATGCAGGCAGGAGATAAACCTGGGGCCTTGCTTGCGGGATCTGCTTATGTTTCTTCGCTTAAAATGCCCTTATCTGACGAAGATATTAATAGTGTAGTTCAGTTTACCAAGAGTACGAAAGATGCAGGATTTACGCTGATGAATATAAATGCCGAATCTTTTAAAAAGGTGATGGGAGATCGAAAATATACTGTTGCAATGATGAATATGATCCTGAAGGGAGAAATGGAGCCGCTGATGACCCAGGGAAATACAGATTGGTCTGTCATAGAAGCTAGGGTTAAACCTTATGGGGCACCTGGAGAAGAAATCTTACTGAGGGCCAAAACGGTTGGGTTCTATAACCAGCAGGACTGGGCAAACTATGTTCCTGCTGCCAGAGCATATCTTGAGAAATTTGGAGCCAATATCCCTGAACAAGAAAGAAGCATGTTTCAGGGAGCTATTGACCAGCATAAGTAAGCGGTTGTGAATTGTTAGTTTTTTATGAATGATAAGTTAGAAGTATATACCGGCAGTGGATGCTGCCGGCTATATAAATTAAATTAAAGTGATGAAAGACATTGGAAATAAAATAAGAATGCTTAGGGTAAATTCGAGTAAGAAACAGCGGCACCTGGCCGAGGCACTTGGAATATCCATTCCGGCTTATTCTAAAATAGAAACCGGAATCACCGATATCAATACTGCACGCCTCATAGAAATAGCTAACTATTTCAATGTTCGTCCTGCATTATTTTTTGAGGATACAGAAGAAACAAAGAAAATTGAAGAAGAAAGAAGACTATGCGATGCACAATTGAGGAAAATGGAGACCGTGGTGACTGAATTGCAGGAAAAATTAATTGTCACACTCCAGGAAAATAACCTGCTGTATAAAAAAGTTGCAAATTAACCACAACACAACCAGGCCACCAATCGAGAAAGCCGCCTAACCAACGGCTTTTTCAATTTTAATACCTGGATATATCCTCACTGATCAGGTCACTATTCCAAGGATGTATAACACTCTATACACAAAGTGTGTAATTACCTGTAGAATATTTACAATATGGTTCACAATTGTTTGAAATTCAATTTTTTAAGCGAATTAGTGTTTAGATTTAATTATTGATTTTTAATCGGTGTAACTACTAATGTCAACAGGAGGTTTATGTTATGAAATCAAACTATATCTGGTGTTCGTTGCTGTTAATTTTATTAACCAGCTGTGCGAGACAAAGAAATCTGGTCTACTTCAGCGATTTAAAGGCGCAAAGTGATAACATCAGCACAATCGTAAATGATGGTGAACCCAAGATTTTAAAGAATGATGTATTAAGTATCGATGTGAACAGTACCAGTCCGGAATCGAATGTGATGTTTGCTGCAAACCCAACTTCTGTCAATATGAATGGGTTCTATGAAAAACAAGGTTATAGAGTCAATGCGAGTGGCAGAATCAAATTTCCAGTACTTGGTGAGGTTAAGGTAGAGGGGCTTACCATCGCACAAGCCCAAAGCGTGGTGGAACAAGAGCTTAACAGGTATGTGGTCAACTCCATTGTCAATATAAAATTCATGAACTTCAGAGTAACTGTTATTGGCGAAGTCAACCACCCATCAACTTTTACTATTCCCAACGAAAAGATAAATTTACTTGAGGCCCTGGGACTTGCGGGCGATATGACGCCTTATGGTAAAAGAGAAAATGTACTGCTCATCAGAGAAATTGATGGAAAGCGTACCATGGTGAGGGTTAACCTTAATCATCAGAATGTGCTGAATTCTCCATATTTTTATTTAAAACAGAATGATATTCTCTATATAGAGCCCGACAAAGCCAAATCAATAGAATACAGTCATAGCAGCAGGTCAATGCCACTTATTGTGGCAACCATATCTGCAATTGCCGTATTGGCTACTGCATTTTTACACAGATAAGTTTTTGATATAAAATTAAAGACCATGGCCTTGAATCAATTCTTTACCAGGTGCATTAAATACTGGTATATTTTTCTGATCTCAGTAATTATATGTATTGGAGTTGCTTATGCTTATCTTCAAACTACAGTACCTTTTTATAAAGTGAGTAGTATTCTACTGATCCAGGATGATGCTAAAGGAGACGGCTTGTTAAAAGGTACTGCTTTTAGTGACCTGAACATGTTCAGGTCATCTAAAACAGTTGAAAATGAAATGGAGGTGCTTAGGTCAAAAGATTTAATATACAAGGTTTTATATGATTTGGGGTTAGAGGTGAAGTATAGCTGCCAACTGCCCTTTAAGAAAAAGGAACTTTATGGTAAGACACTGCCAATACAGGTTGTTGTACTTAGGTTAAATGAGCCTGCTTTTCTGAAAAAACTTTCTGTACAAAACACTATGGACGATAAGTTTATCCTCAGAGACAGCAGTAGCAAAGTTGTGTACCATTACAACCAGGTCATCAGCCGGCCGGAATACAGCATAGAAATTAGGAAAGGTGAGGCCTTCAGTACCATGAATAAGCCGGTGGACATCAGTTTCATTAATCTTCGAAAAGCCGCTGAAGCTTACAGTTTAAATGCACTAACTGTTTTGCCCGTGGTTAAAGATGCAAATACAATTGTTCTGAGTTTACTGGATGCAATCCCCTCGAGAGGGGTCGACATCTTAACCAGGCTGATTGATACTTACAATCAGGAAAACGTAATGAATAAAAACATCATGGCATTAAATACCATAAAATTTATTGACGGTAAACTGGGAAATTTAACTAAAGACTTGACGGGTGTCGAACAAGACGTAGAAAACTACAAAAGAAACAACCGGGTTACAGAACTGAACAGCGATGCTCAGATGAACCTTCAGTCGTCAGGAGAATATGGACAGCAACTAGCATCAAGCGAGGTTCAGGTTTCGCTGGTACAATCGATCACTGGCTATCTAAACGGAGGTGATCATAAATTTGATCTGGTACCAACTACACTCGGATTAAAGGATCCAACTTTAATGAGCTTAACCGATAAATACAATAATCTTCAGATAGAAAGAGAAAGATTGCTCAAAACTGTGAGAGTAAATAATCCCCTGGTTGTTAATATTTCAGACCAGCTCACCGGTCTTAAAGGAAAAATCCTGGAAAATCTGGGGGTTATTAAACGGGGACTGGATCTGGAAAGGTCGAGTTTGAGAAATAAGACTGCACAATTTGAATCCCGGCTCCACCAAACACCAGTTATTGAAAGGGGATTGATTGAAAGGAGTAGGGAGCAGAGTGTCAAAAATACGCTCTACCATTACCTTTTGCAAAAAAGAGAAGAGACGGAACTTTCGCTCTCTGCAACTATACCTACATCACAAGTTATTGATAAGCCGGCATATAATTCTATTCCAGCTAAACCGAAAGTTCAATTGATTTATATGATCAGCATTTTATGCGGACTCTTGCTGCCGGCTTCTTTTGTGTATGCAAGAACACAGTTGAACAATAAGGTAAGAGATTTGTCTGATGTGGAATACGGCACCGGACATGCCCTAATCCTGGGAGAGCTTAGTCATAAAGATAGAAAAGATCCATTACTGGTTCACAGTGACCAGAGCACCACTATGGCTGAATTGTTCCGGTACATCAGGACCAGCCTCAGTTTTATTGACAAAACCAATACTAATCAGGTCTTACTCGTCACATCCAGTACTAAAGGAGAAGGAAAAACCTTTTTTACGACTAATCTCGGCCTTACACTTACACTGTCTGACAAAAAAGTTGTATTGCTCGAATTTGATCTGCGTAAACCAGACCTGCTGAATAATTTAAACCTTAAAGCCACCACCGGCCTTTCAGAATATTTAAACTCGTCAGACCTCAATCTGGAAGATATCTTAATGGAGGTTCCTTCGTCTCCAAATTTATATGCCATTGGATGTGGGAAAATTCCGTCTAATCCGGCAGAATTACTTATGGGTCCCAAAGTATCGGAGTTGTTTGCCGAATTGAGAAAACGTTTTGATTATATAGTCGTAGATACATCCCCTGTAGGCCATGTTGCAGATGCCTTTAGCCTATCAACTTTTGCTGATGCGAGTATTTATATGGTTAGATATAATTTTACACATAAGGCCGATCTTGGAATTTTTAAGGATATCTGTGAGCATAAAAAATTAAAAAATCCATTGCTGGTATTTAATGATGCCAGAAAAGAAAACAAGAACATGTACAGATATGGCAGATATGCCTATACTGCATAATTATAATCAGATACCCGGGAATAACCATCCCAGTTCAAGGTAGTCCTTCGGGATTACGAAAGAGAAAACATCATCTTTTAAAATTAAAATTTTCATGTAAGTGAGGTGGCGAAGCCGTGCAAGCAGAACAGATCTTTCTTAACCTAGATTATATTATGGAAAATTTAAATTCTATCAACAAACTCATGAATGAACGAAAATGGTTTGTGGTTTATACCAGGCCGCGATGGGAGAAAAAGATTGAAAAGGAATTACAGATAGCTGGAATTGCGGCATATTGTCCAGTGAGAAAGGTCAAAAATCAATGGGCAGACAGAGTGAAGGAAGTAGAGTTGCCCTTATTTAGCTCTTATGTTTTTGTCAAAATTAACGCTAAAGAAGACCTGAAGGTGAGAACCACCACAGGGGTTATAAATTTTGTCTATTATATGGGGAAACCTGCCCAGATCAGAGATGTGGTAATTGACGAAATAAAATGCTTTCTGGAATTATTTCCAAGTTTGGAAGCCGTCAGTTTACAGCAGCTCAGTGCCGGTGACCGCGTTATTATTAAGGAAGGTGTAATGACACAGAAGCAGGGAGAAATACTGCAGGTAAGAGGCAAAAATGTTCTGGTTGTTATTGACTGTCTGCATTGTGCACTGATTACAAAAATACCCGTATCCAATCTGGAACTGATTAATTAGATACCGACAACCATGATAGAGAAACCAGAAGTAGATCAGGTAAAAATTGGCGTCATCGGACTGGGTTACGTCGGTCTTCCTCTAGCTGTAGAATTTGCCAAAAAATATAAAGTTTTTGGTTTTGATACCAGTGTGGAACGGATTGCAAATTTGAAAATAGGCTTTGATCAAACCCGAGAAGTAGAAGAGCATATCCTGCAGTCGGTTCTGACCAATGACTGTACCACACCAAAAGGATTGTTTTGCACCAATGAACCCGAAATGCTGCGAAAATGTAACAGATACATCGTAACGGTACCCACCCCAGTCGACAAAAACAAACATCCGGATTTGAGACCATTAATGGCGGCCAGTAAAATGGTGGGAAGGGTATTGAACAGGGAGGATATTGTGATCTATGAATCTACGGTATACCCTGGAGTAACCGAAGATGAATGCGTACCGGTACTGGAAAGGTATTCTGGTTTGAGGTTCAATAAAGATTTCTTTGTCGGATATTCCCCGGAAAGAATTAATCCAGGGGATAGGGAGCACACGGTAAGCCAGATTTTAAAGGTTACCTCCGGTTCTACACCAGAAGCAGCCGAAAAGGTAGATAAACTTTACCATTCTGTAATTGCAGCAGGTACCTTTAAGGCTTCTTCCATCCGGGTCGCTGAGGCGGCAAAAGTTATAGAAAATGCTCAACGGGATATCAATATCGCTTTTATTAATGAACTTGCGATGATCTTTAACCGTCTTGGGATTGATACGGGAGAAGTATTGAAAGCTGCCGGAACAAAATGGAATTTTATTAAATTCAAACCAGGGCTTGTAGGTGGGCATTGTATTGGGGTAGATCCTTATTATCTAGCCCAGAAAGCACAGGAGATGGGCTACCATCCTGAAATCATCCTCGCGGGGAGAAGAGTAAATGATGCTATGGGGGCATACATAGCCGATCAATTGGTCAGAAGAATGGTCGCGAACGGGCACAATTATCAGAGCGAGGTATTGATTCTTGGTTTTACTTTCAAAGAAAATTGCCCTGATGTGCGGAACACAAAAGTAATTGATATCGTACGAAGGCTAAGGGAATACCAGATTAAAGTCGTGATCCATGACCCATGGGCAAATCCAAGTCAGGTGGAAAAGGAATATGGCGTAATTTGTCAAAACGGAGAATCCAAAACAAGAACTTATGATGCTATTGTACTGGCAGTTGCACATGAGGATTTCAAGGGTATAGACATCTCGGGAATGTGCAATGAAAATACGGTTGTGTATGATCTTAAATCGGTATTGCCGGATTCTGTGGTGAATATGAGGTTGTAAAATATAATCTAAATGTCAATGCCACGCTTAAAAGAACTCGATGTATTAAGGGGCATAGCTGCGTTAAATGTAGTTTTGTTCCATTATACAACTAAATTCAGGCTCAACTTTGGTCATCGCTATCCCAGTAGTTACGATTGGGACTTCGGCCAATACGGCGTTGAACTGTTCTTTATGATCAGCGGATTTGTGATTTTTATGTCTCTGCAAACCGGTACAACCTTGGAATCCTTTGCATTTAAACGATTTTCGCGGTTATACCCAACCTATTGGATTTGTGTATTGATCTCCTTTGTGGTTATCACCCTTGCTGTTGATCCGCTCTTGAAACCACAAAGCTTTTCTATATTACTGTGGAATATGACCATGGTTCAAGGTGCTTTTAACATCCCAAATATCGATGGCGTTTATTGGTCGCTGATTCCGGAATTGCTCTTTTACCTCATGCTCGGCAGTCTGTATCTTCTAAAGATTTTACCCTACACCAGAGCATTGGCGGTGGTCTGGCTTTCGTTGATGACATTAAACACGTTTCATGTTCTTCCTTTGGGTGCCTATATTTTAAATCTGCAATACGGGATGTTCTTTATGGCTGGAATCTTATTTTACAAGTTAAAGTTTGAGCGAGGAGACTGGCGGGAGCATCTGTTGATTGGTGCCTGCTTTCTGACGGCAATGGCGGTTTATCCTTCTGTTCATTTTTTCTATGTATGCCTTGTCTCTTTTTTATTGTTTTACCTGTTTGTCTATAACCGGATAACATTTTTAAGCTGGAAACCATTCTTATTTTTAGGCTATATCTCTTATCCCCTATACCTACTCCATCAGAACATTGGTTTTATACTCATCAGGAAACTTGGCTTGTACCTCAGTAGTGAAGTGGTCGCTATTCTGATCACCATTATAAGTATGATCTTACTTGCCTGGATCGTAACCAGGTATATTGAGAAACCTGTTCTGCATTTTTTAAGAAACCTTCATTTCAGCAGAAGCCGTATTTCTGGTTATTTTTTGAAATAGCTTACACCTATATCGTACTAGACTTTTGATGATGAGTTTGAAACAAAAAACCTTATCCGGCCTGATCTGGACCTTTATACAGCAGTTCAGTGTTCAACTCATCAGCTTTTGTATTACCATTATCCTTGCCAGGATATTATTACCCAAAGAGTTTGGTATACTGGCAATGCTGTCTGTTTTTATTGCCGTGGGCAACTCCTTATTGGAAGGGGGGTTAACCTCTTCTTTAATCCGTTCATCGGGTTTAAGTCAGGAAGACTATTCTACTGTGTTTTTCTTTAACCTGGGTGGAAGTGTGGTGATTTATATGCTGGTGTTTATGATGGCTCCCTATATTTCTACCTTTTACCATCAGGATATTTTAACACTGGTCTTAAGAGTTTATGCACTCGACTTCATTCTGAATGCTTTTTTTGGTGTTCAGAATGCAAGACTCACTAAAGAAATGAATTTTAAGATACAGATGGCCATTCAAATTCCTTCTGTATTCATTGGTGGGTTACTTGGTGTAAGCCTTGCTTTAAATGGGTTTGGGGTTTGGAGCCTGGTCTGGATGAATCTGTTGCAATCTTTTATTTCCACACTGCTACATTGGATGTATTCAGGTTGGCTGCCATCGCCGGTTTTTAGTAAACGCTGCTTCAAACAGCATTTCCATTTCGGTTATAAAATGACCCTGACCGGGCTGCTCGATATCCTTTATAAGAATATTTATGTACTCATAATTGGAAGATATTTCTCTATTACACAACTGGGCTTTTATTCAAGGGCAGATTCAGTCAGTCAGCTGCCGGTATCCAATATCTCGGCAGTGATCAATAAAGTAACCTATCCGATGTTTGCCACGATAGTTAATGATGATCTGCAACTGAAAAGAGTCTATAAAAAGCTGATGCAGCAGGTGCTTTTCTGGAATGCACCAGTTTTAATATTTCTTGCCGTGGTTGCTGAACCCTTGTTCAGACTGTTGCTCACCAGTAAATGGCTCCCGGCAGTTCCTTATTTTCAGATTCTCTGTATGGCTGGTGTTATCTATCCTTTACATGCTTATAATCTGAATGTACTTAAGGTGAAGGGGAGAAGTGACCTGATTCTTAAACTTGAAATGATCAAGAAGGTGCTCTGTGTGGCCGGAATACTCGGTGTGGTGTCTTTTGGTATATATGGGCTGCTTTATTTTCAGCTCGGTTTTAATTTTCTGGGCTATTACATTAATTCCATTTATAGCAGTAAACTGATTAACTACCCCGTCAGGGAGCAAATCAGCGATATTTTTCCCATATTGGTTATTTCATTTTTATGCGGGATCTTCTGTTATGCTTTAGATCATTTTTATCTGCAATACCTACTGCCGGATATACTCCGGATCCTGATAGACGGATTATTTTTTACCCTGATTTATTTCGGCAGCAGTAGTCTCTCCAAGTTGAGCGCGATACATGACTTTAAACAATTAATTCTTAAACCATGATACCTGTAACTAAACCTTTTCTCCCAAAGATCCAGGAGTTTGAAGAATACATCAGCAGTATTTGGGAGCGTCAATGGCTCACCAACAATGGCCCGCTGGTCAATGAGCTTGAATTGAAGTTAAAAACCTATTTAAATGTAAAGCATTTGCTTTATGTGGCCAATGGCACCATGGCACTGCAGCTGGCGATCAAAGCCCTTGAACTAAGTGGTGAGATCATTACCACGCCCTTTTCTTTTGTGGCCACCACCAACAGCATTTTATGGGAGGGCTGCACACCAGTTTTTGCAGATATAGATGCCGAAACTTTTAATATTGACCCGGCTAAAATTGAATCAGTCATTACTCCAAAAACATCGGCCATTCTGGCAACTCATGTATACGGAAATCCATGCGATATTGAGGCCATACAATCCATTGCAAATAAATATGGACTAAAAGTGATCTATGATGCAGCCCATTGTTTTGGAACGAAATATAAAAATAAATCGGTATTTGAATATGGGGACATCAGTACAACCAGCTTTCATGCAACCAAGCTTTTTCATACGATTGAAGGCGGAGCCGTTTTTACCCAATGCCCAGAATTACTACGGAAAATGGCTTTGATGAGAAATTTCGGGCATAACGGGCCGGATGAGTTTGCGGATGTAGGCATCAATGGAAAAAGCTGCGAATTCCATGCAGCGATGGGGTTATGTAACCTGAAACAAATAGACGAGATTCTGGATAAAAGGAGGTTACTTTCCTTTTATTACTGGCAGAAACTGGGGAATTTGCAAGCAAGTTATCCCAAATTGAATGCAGATCTGGACTATAATTATGCCTATTTTCCAGTACTGTTCCATTCAGAAGAACTTATGCTGAAATGCTTGAAAGCATTGGAAAATGAGAAGGTCTATTGCAGAAGGTACTTTTATCCGGCCCTGTCTACACTTCCTTTTGCAAATCCAGCCAGCATGCCGGTTTGTGAATCTGTTGCCCGAAGGATGCTCTGTTTACCCTTATACCATACCTTAACCTGTAGTGATCTGGACTTGATTACCAGGGTATTACTGAGAACACAGAACTATGATGAGCCAGCTGAAACCGAAGCCTCTGTCTATTCCATCCATAAACTTTTAGCCTGATGCATAGCCCATATCCGGTTATGGTAAGTGTTTGTTGCATCACTTATAACCATGAAAATTATATTGCACAAGCCTTAGACAGTTTTCTTATGCAGGCAACGGATTTTGAGGTGGAGATACTGGTTGGAGAAGACTGTTCTACAGACAATACCAAAGCCATCATAGCCGAACATGCCCATCGATATCCTGGAAAAATCCAGCTCATCGCTCATCAGCCTAATAAAGGGGCAGTAAAAAATCAGATGGACATTATGACCAGGGCAAAAGGTAAATATATTGCGATGTGCGATGGAGATGATTTTTGGCTTGACCCATTTAAATTGCAGAAGCAAGTAGATTTTCTGGAAAGCCATGAAGATGGTGTAATTTGTTGTACCTATTCCAGAGTTATCGATGAAAACGACCAGGTCGTTTACGAACACCCAGAGCCAAGGTCGCTGGAGTTTGATTATCCAGCCATGCTGATGGGCTTACGGGAAGAAACCCGCATCTGCTCGTTAATGGTGCGAAATATACAGGAGGTGATGGACATAAAAAAACAGCAATGGTATTACCATACCCATGGTTCAGATACCCTGTTTAAACTTTACGCAGCTTTCCAAACCAATCACAAGGTGTATGTTCTGCCTGAAGTAATGAGCTGCTACCGTTTACATGCAGGTGGCGTATGGAGTATGATCGATTCCAGACTGAGAAAAAGCAGAATGATCAGTGATTTTAACCTTATGATCCAAAACTTCAGCTATTCGGCGGCTATGAAACGAAAATTGTTTAAGATGTATTTGCAAAGATATTTATTGTTTGACCTGCGGTACTTAAATATACAACAGGCATTAAACACCATCCGTACATTACTGTAGAAGTCATGAAAGTCGTATTAGTGATCAATACTCTGGAAAAGGGTGGGGCAGAACGCGTACTTTCTTCACTGGGCAACAGCCTGAGCAACCGGGCGTATGAAGTGACCATAGTTTGCCTGAATACCGCGGTTCCGGGTTATCCCATTACTGAAAAAGTTAAAGTAATCAGTTTACTCGACAGAAAAAACAAAGATACCGGCTTTCAGAGGATCCGTTATGCTGCGTTAACCGGAATTCGTTTTAGCAAATTTCTGCGCAGCGCAAAGCCCGATTTTGTTATTTCCTTTATGACCAGTGCTAACCTTTGGACAGGAACCTGTTGTCTGTTGCTCAACATCCCTTATGCCGTTTCAGAACGCACCACACCAGATCACACGCTTAAATGCTTTAATACATTGATGAAACGCTTCTCCTATTTCATTTATAAACACTCCAGGGCAATTGTTATCCCCGCAAAAGGCATTGAAGATTGTATGAAATCCTACCCGTCCTTTAACCGCTTAAATAATTATAAAGTGATCAGAAATCCCATTTTCGATTTTAAGACCGTACCTGCAGGGCAGGTACACTCCAGAAACTACATTCTCGGCGTAGGAAGGCTCTCTGTGGTCAAAGGTTTTGATTTATTGATCATGGCTTTTAACAGTTTACGGCACCTGAATATAGATCTGCTGATTGTTGGAGAAGGGGCTGCACGGCAATCACTCTGCAAGCTCATCTCTGATTTGAATTTACAGGGCCGGGTAATTTTAACCGGAGCAAAAGATAACCTCCGTAGTTATTATGAACAGGCAGAAGTATTTGTGCTTCCCTCCCGAAATGAAGGCTATCCAAATGCCTTAATTGAGGCCATGAGTTTAGGTTGTGCCTGCGTTGCCTTTGACTGTGAATTTGGACCATCAGAAATCATAGAAAATGAGCTGAATGGTGTATTGATTGCCAACCAGAACATAACGATGCTCTCCCAAGGAATTTTAAAGATTGTTAATGACCCGGTATATCAGCATAAGCTCAAGAACAGAGCACGACTTGTTCGTCAGAATAATGATCTTGAAGTGATTTCCAGCCAATGGGAGGATCTGATCCTCTTTAACTCTTAAATTTTAAAACTATGAATATTCCTTTTTCTCCTCCTTTTATTGATCAGGCAGTGATTAATGAGGTTCTTGACTCGCTGTATGCCAATTGGATTACTTCCGGGCCTAAGGTAAAATTGCTAGAAGCCGAAGTGGTTAAATTAACCGGTTCTGCAGCAGCAGTATGTGTCAATTCATGGACATCGGGTGCTATGCTGATGTTAAAATGGTTTGGAGTTAAGGAGGGGGATGAGGTAATTGTACCGGCCTATTCCTACTGCGCAACGGCGCTGTGTGTATTGCATTGTGGAGCAGTTCCGATAATGGTGGACGTGTTGGATGATTGTACCCTGGACCCCGTAGAAGTAAGAGCCAAAATTACCGGTAAGACGAAGGCGGTCATTGCTGTAGATATTGCCGGATTGCCTTGCAAATATGACGATTTAAGAACTATAGTGCAGGAACCGCAGATCATGGCTTTATTTGATGCAGAAAGTTCAAGGCAAACAACACTTGGCAGGATTCTGCTGATTGCAGATGCGGCACACTCCATTGGCTCTTACTATGATGGGCTTTCTGCAGCCTTACAAGCAGATGTAACCATCTTTTCCTTCCACGCTGTAAAAAACATCACCACAGCAGAAGGAGGCTGTATCTGTTTAAACCTGCCAGCCAGCTTTGACAATATAGAAGAGTTTAATTTTTTAAAGCTTTTTTCATTAAATGGACAAAATAAGGACGCTTTTGCCAAATCAAAAGGGGCAAACTGGAAGTATGATATTCTATTAAAAGGTTATAAGGTTAATATGCCTGATGTTTGTGCAGCCATTGGTCTGGCTCAGATCCGAAAATATACCTCTACGCTTCTTCCTTTGAGAAAAGACATCAGCGAGAAATACTGTGAAGGATTTAAACGCCAGCACTGGTTTATCCCTCCGGTAACCAAAGACAACCATCGGGAAACCTCCTATCATTTGTTTCCCTTGCGTATCAAAGGAATAACCGAGGCCCAGCGTGATCAGATCATTGAAGACCTGGTTAACAAAGGTATCGTCGTTAATGTCCATTTTATTCCGATGCCTATGCTAAGCTATTTTAAAAGCATTGGTTACGAGATCAGACATTATCCAAACAGCTATAAACTGTATGCCTGCGAAATTTCTTTACCGATCTATCCTCAGCTTACCGATCTTGAAATCAGGTTTATCATCGACAGCGTTATCGAAGCTGTACAAGTCAATATTAGCTATGAATACGAAAAGAATGTTTGATGTGGTATTTGCCCTTCTGGGTTTGTTATGCCTGCTTCCTGTATTTATTATAGTGATCATCTGGCTGAAACTCGATTCTGCAGGCGGAATTTTTTACAAACAGGTACGCGTAGGACTGAACCAGAAAAACTTTGAACTCTATAAGTTCCGGACCATGTATTGTGGCTCAGACCGCTCGGGTTTACTTACCGTAGGTAATCATGACGCACGCATCACCCCCGCGGGTTACTATTTAAGGAAGTATAAAATTGACGAGCTGCCTCAGCTGCTCAACATTCTAAAAGGGGAAATGAGTTTTGTTGGACCAAGACCAGAAGTCTGCAAATATGTGGATATGTACGATTCAGATCAAAAAAGAGTATTAACTGTAAAACCCGGAATTACAGATTGGGCCTCTATACAATTCATAGATGAAAACCAGCTGTTGGAGCGTTCAGATGACCCGGAAGACTTCTACATCCATACAGTGATTCCACTAAAGCTTAACCAGAATCTGAAATATATTGATCACCATAACCTCTGGATTGACCTGAAAATTATTTCTTATACACTCAGGAGTATACTACACCGATAATGCTTAAGGATTTACAAAATGAAGACCTTAAAAATCCTGGATTGGCCGGAAAAAAGATTTTATGGAGAAAGTCATCCTTTTCATCGTTGGAAAAACGAATTTCTGGCCCATGGATTAAAAGTAGAATTCTATACAAATCATTTGGACAAAAGGCTGGCGGATGCAGATTATCTGCTGCTACACTCCAGATATTTTGCCAGCGGCTGGCAGCACCTGCAAACAAGAAACACACAGAATGAAGCGGAACTGATCGCTTACCTTCAAAAAATGAATACACGGACGGGCAGGTTAATCTGGTTCGACGCGGCAGATTCTTCAGGCTCTTCAGATTTTCCGATCATTTCTTATGTAGATGTATTTCTCAAGAAGCAAGCGCTGAAAGATAAAAAGTACTATACCAATGCAAACCAAGGGAGGAACCTTCGGTTCTGGCTCGATCTCCTACCTAAAAACGCTAAAACAGTATTTGAGCCTTGTCCGGCAAACCAACTTCAGAAAATTAAAACAGGATGGAACATCGGTTTTAACGACTATCGGTTCTTTGGCTATAAAATGAGCAGACTGAGTAATTACTTGAGCTATAAAGTCTATCCGCTAAGATTCTCAACTGTTGTCAAAAAGAGGAGTCTGGATCTCACTTTCCGGGGAACAATCCATCCTGATCGGGGAGAGATAAAAGGTATCTCAGATCAGCGGAATTATATATTGGCTTTGTTTACTCAATTGCAGTTGCAAATTGCCAGTGGCTGTAATGTAAGCAAAAGCAGATATTGGAAAGAACTTAGAAATTCCAAGATTGGCCTGAGTCCATTTGGATGGGGGGAAATCTGTTACCGTGATTTTGAAACTTTTATTTCAGGAGCACTATTGGTTAAACCGCTGATGAACCATCTGGAAACCTTTCCAAATCTCTATCAGGAAAACGAAACGTATATCCCGGTTTCCTGGGATCTCATCGATCTGGAAGAAAAACTGGACCATTTAATTACCTATTACAAAGCCCATCAGGAAATTGCAGCTTATGGGCAAGAAATTTACAGAAAAGCTATTTACGATGCTGAATCTTTTGTTCAACAGATTGAACAGGGAATTGGCAAGATCTAAAACTTATTGATATGAAATTACCGGTGATCATTTGCGTGACATTGTATTTGTTCAGTCTGGCTTTCGGTATATTTATGACTGCATTTTTTAGAATTCCCGCACCACTGATTTTTTGCTTTCCTCTGATCTTCATTTTTAAGCAGCAGGGGGAAACATCCTTCCTGTATGCCAGGGAATTGCTGTGGATAGGTATTGCTGTATTTTTGTACAGTGTTATTGGCCTGGCCGACTTTAATGGTTTTGCTGCCAATATGATCTGCATTTTGCTTTGTGCACTCTACTTCAATTACTTTGTAGGCAATAACCTGCAACGTCTTAAGCTGTCTATATGGATCTTTTTTGCCCTCCTCACTTTCTCAGGAGTAGTCATGGTCCTGAACCATTATTACGGAGAAATAGATGGATTAAGAGCCGTGCTGATGGGAGATGAAGTGGTACAGAGTCCTTCTGGTATCGCACTTACACAATTTACTTTTGGCTACCAGATGGCCGCCTTGTGCTGCTTTGCTTTTATCTTTGTTTGTGTCTATAAAAAGCATTTTTTACTGGTTCTGCTGGTTCTTATGGCCTGTTTGCTATTTCTCTTTCTGGGTATGCAACGCTCGGCCTTTGTAGCCTTTACGCTTGTTGTATTTCTTTTCATGCTGCTCAATTACCGGATAAAAGCAGTAATCTCTATTGCTATGATCCTGCTGGCCAGTTTCTTGTTTTTTAATTACGTATTGAAAGACAATCTGGGTGGCGCAGAAAATATCCTAACCAAAAATGAACATAATGATGCTTCAAATGACCGGTCTGGTCTTGCTATGGAAAACCTGAGGATTTACACAGAGTATCCCTTCGGACTCATTTTTTATGGTAAGAACTGGGGAGATGTGATCTACCGTGACTATGTGTTTTCTTCAGGCATTACCTCGCATAATGCCTACCTGATGTTCTTTACTTATCTGGGGCCGTTTGCGGGTATTGGTTTATTACTGGCCATTTATTATAAACCTGTCCGGTTGTTTTTTGGTGCAGTTAGATTCATCAGAAAAAAAGAAAATGCTTTAATGATCTGTTTGTGCTTTTCATTTATAGGGATTTGCCTGAATGCATTGTCACATAATCCATGGCTGCTTAGTGCAGATGGGCCTACCGTTTTTTTGTATTTCA
The DNA here is from genome assembly GCF_003061025.1 of Pedobacter sp. HMWF019. Lineage (GTDB taxonomy): Bacteria > Bacteroidota > Bacteroidia > Sphingobacteriales > Sphingobacteriaceae > Pedobacter. Next base: position 17,873 of record NZ_QAIL01000019.1, read on the forward strand.
GTATCCTGCAATTACACCATATTCAAACCAGGGAGGTTGCAGAGGATGCCATATTAAACCCCTACAGCTATGCCTAAAATTCGAATTGTACAAGTTATCGGTAGTCTGAGCCGGGGAGGTGCAGAGCGGTTTGTGGTAGACCTCTGTAATGAAATGGCCCGGAATACCAGATGCGAAATTTATTTGGTTTCCCTGATGGACAATGGCGCGGAGGGTTTTGTAAAAGACCTGGATCCCCAGGTAAAATATGTAAGTTTTAGTAAGAAGGCGGGTTTTAGTCTGAAGGTATTCCTGAAATTGACCTTTTGGCTCAGAAACCTGCACCCTGCAGTGGTACACAGCCATCTAAATAGTTCAGAGTACCTGTTTCTTTATCGATTATACAGCAGCAGAACCTTGTTCTTTCACACCATCCATAATGTTGCCCGGGAAGAATGCCCTGGTTTTTGGTTAAAAAACCTAAGAGGGATATTTTACCGCTTCCATAAGGTGAAACCAGTTACCATCTCTGAAAACGGAAGGGAAACCTACCGGACATATTATGGACTGGATAACGATATTCTCATTGAGAATGGCCGGCCATCATTAAAAACTACGGAATATGTGGAAGCGCTTTCAGACCGGTATAAAAAATACGGACCAAATTTCCTGCTCCTTCATATTGGCCGGATCTCGGCCGAAAAGAACCAGGAAATGCTGATCAAGGTTGTTCAAAAGTTTAATGAGAACGAAGAAGTTAAATGTAAGCTGCTCCTGATTGGCGAAATACAGGATAGACCCTTGTATATGAGATTAATAAAGCTGGCAGCAGGTGATCCGAATATCGAATTTAAAGGTGCACAGCAACATATTGCTGATTATTTAAGTATTGCGGACGCCTTCTGCCTTTCCAGTTTTTTTGAAGGGATGCCCATTTCATTGATTGAAGCCATGGCTGTTGGCTGTATCCCTGTTTGTACACCTGTTGGCGGAATGAAAGAAATGATCAGCGATGGGATTACTGGCTTTTTAAGTGAAGATACCCGTATGGAATCTTATGAACTGGCGCTAAAAAGAGCATTATACAGCCATCAGAAACAAGCGCTTAAAGAAAGGATCATTCGTCATTTTGAAACCCATTTTCATATTGAAATCTCCGCTATAAAGCATTTAAAGACTTACCAGCAATTGTTAGATCAACAGGAAGGGTCAAGTTCAGCATTTGCCTTACAGTACGAATCAAAATTTAAATAAGATGATAAAATTTACAAACGATGAACTTAAGATTGTAAAGAAACTGGAAATTTTGAAAAATGAGGCGGGTTCTCATTCGCCCAGTATCATTACATTTAAACAAAAACTTCCTGAAGTTTCCATTCGTGTGGATGCCTGTTTTCTGTCCAATCCTTATGCAACTGAGCTGTTTATTGAATATTTCAACAAAGAAATACTCAGCAGTGGAAAGATTCGGGATCTGTTGGAAAGCTACCCCTCTCAAAATGGCGTAATTGCAGAAATACTGGCTGCTTTCATGAACATTAACCCAAAAAATATATTCATTGGTAATGGTGCTATTGAAATTATACAGGCTGTAATCCACAATTTTACCGAAAAGAAGATCATCATTAATATTCCCACGTTTTCTTCTTATTACGAATACGTAAAAGAGGGTGTGGAAGTAATTTTTAATGAATTATCTAAAGAAGACCATTATACGCTCGACATCAGCGGCTATATTTCCATGGTTAAAAAACATCAGCCAGATACCATTGTACTGATCAACCCTAACAATCCAAATGGTGGCTACACTAAAATTGCAGATGTACAACGTATGCTGGATGAACTTTCTTTTGTAAAGAACATCCTCATAGATGAGAGTTTTATTCATTTTGCCTACGAAAGTGAGACCTACAAACTGGTTTCGCTGGCCCATTTAGTAGAAAGATATCCAAATTTGATTGTACTCAAAAGCATGTCCAAAGACTTTGGCGTAGCCGGAATAAGAGCTGGATATGGAATTATGCGGGCAGAATATGTTGCTGCATTATTAAATAATGGCTATCTCTGGAATTCGAATGGGTTGGCAGAATATTTTTTCCGCCTGTATACCCGCGGTGATTTTGCTTTGAAATATGAACAGGTACGCGTAAAATATATTATGGAAACACTTGATTTCATCAGGGAGCTTAAGCAGCTTCCCTGGATTAAGGTCTATCCAAGCATGGCTAATTTCGTGTTAATTGAGCTGGAAGAAGGTATCCGCTCCACAGAATTTGTAGCCAAACTGCTCATCAGTTATGGAATCTATGTAAGAACTTGCGATGATAAGATCGGTTTAAAGGGCCAGTTCATCCGTCTGGCCTCAAGGTCAAGGCAGGAAAACGAATACATCATCAGCAGCATGAAAGCTTGTCTGGCTATGAACAGAATACCCAATTTAATTCATGAAAGCGTTAATTAGGTTTTGGTTGTACAGTGTGCTGGATACCTGGTTCAGGTACCGGTTCAGAACGATGCTGAATAGGGCAGATGACCGGACAAAAGTATACCTGGTCGATATAGACAATACCCTGGCCCATTCCTGGCCTTCGCTGCAGCAATATGTTTACAGAAATGAACAACACAGATATGCCTCTTTACCCATTTTCATTGGAATGAGGAATTTCATACTAGACAAGATCAGACAGCGGCACAGGGTAGTTTTTATTTCAGCCAGAAGTTACCAGAGCTATTTTACCACCTGTAATTGGTTGCTTTCTTGTGGGATCAGGGCCTCAGAACTGATTCTTGTACCTGGAGCAAATCTTAAACTGTTTTATATCAATTATTTGATATCTAAAGGAATACCAGTAGTTTATATTGATGACCTGAGTTATAATCATGAACATGGAGAAGTGCGGTTGTATGATGATCTGATCAGGGAAGTTTCATGCATGTCTATTGACTATTTCGGAATCCGGGAAATTGACCTAATTAATTCCAACGATGAATTTACTCACCAAAATAATGAAAAGGTGCTCCAGGATCTTTAAAATAGCAGGGCATATCAATTGGCTTTCCTTTAAAAGGCTGTATCACCAGAATGCACAGATATTGGTTTGGATACCAGATCGCACAATACACTATTTTGGGACAGATGCCTTTATCTGGGATATGGCTACTATTGCAGGACTGATTAAGTCCCGTAAAAACTTCAGGATTGTCTATGGAAAAAATATCGGGCATTATTACCACAAAAAGATCTTTTTTACACTAAGCAGCCGCTATAATATTTACGGGTTTTGGAATTATACGGCAGCAATTCAGCAACTTACAACCCAGCTTGAACTGCAGGGGAACGATATCTTTCCAAAATCCGAAGAAGCGCTGTTGTGGGAAAATAAAGCTCATATGCACGATGTCTTTAAACTGGCTAATGTAAGAGAGCCCAAAACCATCATTTACAATTCTTTTGAAGAAGTACTAAATGCGGGATTGTCTTATCCGTATTTAATCAAGGCAGAGCACTCTTGTGCATCGGAAGGTTTATACCATATTCGTTCACTCCAGGATCTGGTCGAATTGTTGTCTGATATGAAATTTGTAAGAGAAAACAAACATATTATTGTGCAGGAACTGCTCAACATGAGAAAGGACCTGAGGGTGATCTTTGTAAAAGATGAAATTGTGCTTCACTACTGGCGGATCAACCTGAAAGATGAATGGATGCCGACTTCTACCAGTTATGGCAGTAAAGTGGACTTTAAGTATTTTCCGGAACACTGGCGCCAGGACATTACCAATACTTTTAAATCCTTACATATCACAACTGGCGCATTTGACATCACCTGGCAAAATGACGACCTGAGCACAAAGCCCATTTATCTGGAGGTAAGTCCCTTCTATCAACCTAATCCGGAAATGGACACCAAAGGAAAAGCGTATGCTTATTACAAGCAGCACTTTAATTTTTTCAACTCCTGGGATGCCAAATACGTTGATCTGGTTTTTAACATCAAATATAAACAGGTTCAGGCTTACTTATAAATTATGAAAGTGAACAAAAGGGTCATTCTGATGACGCCATCCATGAGTAAAGGTGGTGCAGAAACACAACTGTTAAAAGTGGCCCGGGCGCTGCAAGCCAGTAAACACACCGTAATGATCATTTCTCTGAAGCCCATCGATGAATTTAACGGAGAGCTGGGTAGGCTGGGGATTAAGGTGTTGTTTTTGCGGAAATGGACCTGGAATTCCTTTTGGAACATCAGAATGCTCTACCGATCGGTTAGAAGATTCCGGCCGGATGTGGTTGTGGCTTTTATGTTCGCTGCAATCCTTTGCGCAAGGGTTTTGAAACTAAGCCTATGCTTCCTGCTCATTTCATCCATCAGGATTTCCGTTATCCCTGCAAAATGGTATGTACCTTTTAAATACACAGCCAAACTGGATGACGCCGTAGTGTACAATTCCCTGGCCTCAAAACTCAATTTTGAAAGCAGGAAACTGGCGGTAAAAGATGGCTTAGTGATCCATAACGGGATTTTAGTGCCGGATTTGCCTGGAAATGATGAACTGCGTGCGAAAGCCGGTGAACAAAGTCATTCCTTATTTAACTGGATCTGTGTGGGACATTTCAGATGGAATAAAGATTATGTTACCTTATTTAAAGCAGCAGCTTTACTTAAAGATAAAAGTTACCGGCTAACCATAGTTGGCGAATTGAATGGGCAGCTATGGCCGGCACAAATGATCAAAGACCTGCAGCTTGAAAATCATGTCCGGCTGGAGGGCTTTAAGCCCAATACCAGCTGTTATCTGGCAGATGCCGATGCCTTTGTTTTGTCGTCTTTTTCAGAAGGGATGCCTAATGCTATTCTGGAGGCCATGGCCTATGCTAAACCGATCGTGGTGACAGATATAGATGGCAACAGAGAATTGCTGGAATCTGCTGCATGCGGGCTGTTGTGCATGCCGGCAGATGCCGATTCATTAGCACAGCAAATGCGCTGTATCATGGAAATGGATACTGAAGAACGCCTACGGATGGGTGGCATGGGCAGGGCTTATATTGAATCTGATTTTAGCGAAGAGAAAGTTATGGGGCACTGGAAAGATCTTATTAATACATTATGTGTGGAATATTTGGATTGATCGATTATAAAAGCCCAATGGCTGAAGAGTTGATATTTGAAGGCTTACGGCATAGAGGACCAGATCAGCAGCAATCCCGAAGCCAGGATAATGTGGTACTATACCATACCCGTCTTGCCATCCAGGATCTCAGTGTTACGGGCTGTCAACCTATGAGCTATCATGGATTGGTGATTGTCTTTAACGGAGAGATTTACAACCATATGGAGTTGCGAAGGAAATACAACCTCGAAGCTTCTTCCCATTCAGATACCCTTACGATTTTGATGCTTTTTGAACTGCTGGGCATGAAAATGCTGGATGAGTTTGACGGAATGTTTGCCTTTGCATTATATGACCAGCATAATCGCAGAATATATTTAGCGAGAGACAGGGCAGGTAAGAAACCTTTATACGTATATGGAAAGCAGGGGAGCTGGGTCTTCTCTTCTGAACTGAATGTTTTAAATCGTTGTGTAAAACCAGAACTCAATTATGAAGCCCTGGCCGATTACCTCTATTTGGGGCATTTTTATAGAAGAGCAACGCCCTATATGCATATTGACGAATTGGAAAGCGGTCATTACCTGAAAATAGATACTTTGACCGGCTATGCTGAAAACATTACCTGGTATAACATAGAGGCAGCTTATCATCAGCAACAGGTATTTTCCTATAAAGAATCTGTGGAACGGCTGGATGATATTTTACAGCAGGCAGTGCGGCGGCGGATAGACAGCTCGGACCTGGATGTAGGTTCGTTTCTAAGCGGAGGAATTGACAGTGGTTTGGTTACGGCAATGGCTGCAGCGCACAGTTCGAAGCTGAAAACGTTTACCGTTAAAGTGAGGGGAAGTTTTGATGAATCTATGCTTGCTCAGCAAGTTGCTGAACGCTACGAAACACAACATACTGTTGTAGAAATTGATTTTTCTGATTTAGATAAGGATATTGAAAAGATCCTCACTAACCATGGCGAACCAAACTCCGACAATTCAGCCATTCCCAGTTATTATGTAGCCAGGGAAGCAAAGAAACATATCACGGTGGCTTTAAATGGTGATGGAGCGGATGAAATGCTTGGTGGCTATCGGCGGTATGTACCTTTTAAACATATAGATTTCTTTAATCCGGGGGCTTTTCAAAGAAATGGAGCCAGGCTTTTGACCAGCGTATTACCCGTAGCACATAAAAAACAAAGCTATTATACCTATTTGTACCGGTTGCTCAAGTTTGCAGGTTATGCAGATCCTTTGAAAATGTATTGTTCAGCTTCTTCAGATCTGTTTGTGGGTTTTGAAGACCAGTTTTTGGTGCAGCCCCTAATGGGAGATTTATCGGCCAACCTGGAAAGGATGGAAAACTCCGGACTTTCCCCTTTAAAAAAACTCTTGTATCTGGATTTTGAATCCATGCTGTTCGGCCGCCTGCTGCCTAAAATGGACATTGCCACTATGGCACATTCACTTGAAGGGAGAAGTCCTTTTCTATGCAGGGAGATGCTTGATTTTGCGCCGGGATTAAAGGATAGTTATAAAATAAAAGGTATACGTACCAAATCTATTCTCCGCGACCTGGCTACAAAATACCTTCCGAAAACGTTGATTGACCAACCCAAAAGAGGCTTTGAGATCCCTCTTGCCCGATGGGTGGATTACGAACTGAAAATAAATATTGAACAGGTACTGATAGCAGGCGATCCCTTTTACGGAACACTCCTTAAAAAGGATTTCATACTTGATCTGTTGCGCAGAAAAATCCAGATCTCAGAAGAAAGAAGAGCAAAAATACTCTTCTGCGTATTCAGTCTGGAGGTTTGGTACCAGAACTTACCTAAGTAATCTACAGCATTTAACCTTTAAACGCAGATATATGAAAGTATTGATTACCGGAACAGCCGGCTTTATTGGCTATCATTTAGCCAAACACTTGATTCAGCGCGGAGACGAAGTAACCGGAATAGACAACATTAACGATTACTACGATGTGGAACTTAAGTACAGACGTCTGGAAGACACAGGGATTCCAAGAGATCAGACTGAGTATGGAAGAACAGTTCAAAGTACTTATTATCCCAATTACAAGTTTATTAAAGTTGACCTGACGGATCATGGTAAGTTAAAGAAGGTGTTCAAAGATTGTCATTATGATGCCGTATGTAACCTGGCCGCACAAGCGGGGGTCAGGTATAGCCTCAGCCATCCAAAAGCCTATCTGGACGCCAATATTACAGGTTTCCTGAATATACTTGAAGCCTGTAAAGTACACCACATCCGAAATCTGGTGTATGCCAGCTCTTCCAGTGTTTACGGATTGGATAAGGAAATGCCATTTTCTGTGCATCAGCATGCAGATCATCCGGTATCCTTGTATGCAGCAACCAAAAAATGCAATGAACTCATGGCGCATACTTACAGCCACTTATTTGGTCTCCCCACCACCGGCTTAAGATTTTTTACGGTATACGGACCATGGGGAAGACCAGACATGGCGCTATTTATGTTTACCAAAGCCATATTGGAAAATAAACCGATTGATGTTTTCAATAACGGCATGATGAAGCGTGACTTTACCTATATAGATGATATTGTGCAGGGTATTACCTGCGTACTGGACCATCCGGCTACCTGCAATAAAGAATGGACAGCACATAAGCCTGATCCGGCCAGTTCCAAAGCCCCGTTTAAAGTATTCAATATTGGCAGAGGGCAGTCGGTCAACCTGCTCGATTTCATTGCAGAAATTGAAAAGAACATAGGATTGAAGAGCCGTAAGAGATTTCTTCCATTACAGGATGGCGACGTAGCAGAAACCTGGGCAGATGTTTCTGACCTGAAACGATTATATAAATATCGGCCAAAAGTATCCGTTGCTGAAGGTGTAAGAAATTTTGTAACCTGGTATAAGGATTTCTATGAGTTGGTTCCTAAAAAACAACCCGAAGAATTAGTGCTTCCACAGTTGGTCAAAGACTTTAGATTCGCAATAAAATAATACAAATAAAAACCCGGATTTTCAAATAATCTGGCGTGTTTTTTGAGTTTCAGGAATTTCATCTCCGTTATGTGACAGAAAAATTACAAAACAGAGGGTAGCGATAGCTCTGGTTTGCAGGCAAATACATCTTTTTC
>NZ_QAIL01000001.1 GCF_003061025.1 Pedobacter sp. HMWF019
ATGTAAATACATTTAGAATGATCAATTTACTTTGGAATAAATCCTTACGTCATTTCCTGCTTCTTGTACTTCTTACTCCTTCATTTACCAGGGCCCAGGAACAACACATTATTAAAGAGATTGTAGAACGTCTTGCTCCAACGCTACCGGACGATTATGATCTCTCAGAACTTACAGAAAGATTAAATTATTACAGAAAACACCCTGTCAATCTGAACCATACTTCTGCAGAGGAATTGAAAAATTTTGTATTCTTATCCTCCCTGCAGATCAGTAATCTTTTTGCGCATATACTCAGTAATGGAAAATTACTGGCAATTGAAGAGCTACAGGTAGTTGATGCATTTGATCTGGAAACCATTTCAAGTCTGCTGCCATTTGTGACTTTGGGTGAATACCCAGAAACTGAAATTCCTTCCTTCAGAGATTTGCGGGGCAGGGCAAACCAGAGTCTGGTGTTTAGATATGCACAGGGCTTGGAAAAACAAAAAGGCTACAGAGATCTTCCGGGTAGCAGATATCTTGGAACACCGGGAAAAATACTGATTAAATACCGATATAACTATAGTGACCGTTTTTCAGCTTCTCTTGTATTCAAAAAAGATGCAGGAGAAGAGTTCTTTAGCGGAAACAATAAATACAACTTTGATTTCTCTTCCTTTTCATTAGGCTTTAACCACCTTGGGAGAATAACCAAACTCGTTATTGGAGATTACAGTCTCCAATTTGGTCAGGGCTTAACTTTATGGTCTGGCTTTGCGTTTGGGAAAGGACCTGATGTAACCAGCGCAGCAAAAAAAGACCTTGGATTAAAAGCATACACTTCCTCTAATGAATCTTCCTTTTTTCGAGGAGTGGCTGCTGCAATAAAAGTAACCCGACATATTGAATTTTCTCCCTTTATTTCTTACAAACATGTAGATGCAAGTCAAAGTTTATTGCCTAATGGTGAGTATGGTCAAGTCAACATCAGTGTAAGCGGTTTGCACAGGACTAGATCAGAAATCAAAAACAAAAACAGTCTGGGCCAGTTGGTTTATGGCAGCGTGTTGCAATACCTCAGCAACAACTTAAATATAGGGACAATAGCCTACGCTTCTCATTATGAGAATGCATTTATAACAGGCAACAGACCTTATAATGCGCTAGGTTTCACTGGAAAAGATCTTTTAAACGTTGGACTCCATTACAATTATAGTTTTAGGAACCTATACCTTTTCGGAGAGCGAGCTCAAAGCCCGGGCGGGGGAGCAGCAATGGCTAATGGCATAATGGCCAGTCTCTCCCATCACTTGTCTGCGATACTGCTCCACAGAAACTATGACCTCGATTACCACAGTTATTTTAGCCAGGCCATAGGCGAAAACAGCGATGCTTCAAATGAAAAAGGTTGGTATACCGGTTTAAATTATAATATTGATAAAAAGTGGAGTGCATCCCTCTACGCCGATATTTTTCACTTTCCGTGGCTAAAATATAGGGTAGATGCAGCTTCCTCTGGCTATGAAGCACAAGGGCAACTGGTTTATAATCCCTTTAAAACGTTCAAATTAACTGCCAGATTTAAAACAAAACTCGACCAGCAAAACACAGATTCTAAAGTGTCTTTAAAATATCTTGAACCAGTTAGCAAACAAAACTGGAGGTTAGAAACCTACTGGCGGCTAAACAGAAAGATAAGCTTTCAAAACCGTATGGAAAGCTGCAGATATCAAAAGGGCGAAGGCATTGCTGAAAACGGGTACCTTTTTTGTCAGGATATTGACTACAAACCTTTGTCTTCCCGTTTATCGGGAAATTTACGCCTGGCTTATTTTCATACCGACAGCTACGAATCCAGATTATATGCTTATGAGGATGATGTTCTTAACGGATTTGCTTTTGGCATGTACAACGGTAAAGGACTAAGATCTTATCTTAATCTCAAATATAACTTATTCAGAAAGTTCGACTTATGGACCCGTTATGCCATATTTATCTATCAGCAGACAGAGGCCGTTGGTTCAGGACTGGATGAAATTCAGGGAAATATCAAATCAGAATTTAAAATTCAACTCCGTTATCAATTCTGAAAATGGAATTAAAACGACAGGAAACGATCTTTCTTCAATTGCCGCTGTTTTTCGCAACAGGAATTGTTCTGGGGTACTCCTTTCCTTCCATCTTTCTGCGAAATGCACTATTAGTGGCATCTGTGTTACTGTTTATCGGGTTACTCTTGCTGAATTTCTGTTATTCAACTCCTAAAGTCTATCGGTTTAAACATCGTATATTATTAACCGTGTACCTACTTATCCTCTTTTTAGGTGCATTACTCTGCCTTTTGCAAAAGGAACTGCTACAAAAAGATCACTTCTCCAGCTCTCAATTTGAGTTATTAAAAATACAGGTTACAGGAGAACCGCAACTCAGAAATACACAGCTGCATTTCGAGTCAAAAGTAACAGCTGGTTTAACTAAAGGAAAATATCGGGCTTGTACGGGGCATCTCCTCGTCTCTGTTCAAATCAACAATTGGGGGCTTCTGCCTTTAAAGTATGGAGATATCCTTATTGTTAAAGCAAAATATCGGGCTGTAGCAGCTCCTCTACTTTCTTCAACATTTGATTTCAAGTCCTGGCTGGCCATGCAAAATATTTACCATCAGGCCTATTTTAAAAAGGAAGACATCAAGCCTCTAAAACGAAACAAAGGAAATCCATTGATTTCTTATGCACTGAATTTGAGAAAAAAACAGGTAGATATCTATAAAAAACTCATCCATGATCCGCAAGCCTATGCTGTAGCTTCAACATTGATCCTCGGTTACCGATCAGATCTTAGCCCTGAAACCTTAGATGCTTACGCTAAAACAGGGACCATCCATGCGCTGTCTGTTTCTGGAATGCATGTTGGCATCATTTACCTGGTTCTTAACTGGATCCTATTTTTTTTAAACCGAACCTCTTCATTATTATTCCTTAAAGCACTATTCATTATCCTCATTATTTGGTTTTATGCTTTGATTACAGGTTTCTCGCCTTCAGTTTTAAGATCCGCAATCATGATTACCGTCCTCATCCTCTCCAAAACACTTCACAAAAAAACAAATAGCTACAATATATTAGGTTTCTCCGCCTTTTGCATACTCCTTTATGAGCCATTTCTTCTTTTTGACATAGGATTTCAGCTATCCTATCTGTCTGTTTTTGGTTTGATCTGGCTCCAGCCAAAGATTTGTAAATGGTTTTCTTTTAAGTTCATATGGATGAACAGATTTTGGTCTATTCTAGCTATGTCTTTATCTGCTCAGCTTACAACCTTTCCTTTAAGCATCTACTATTTCCACCAATTTCCAGTTTATTTCCTTTTCAGTAATCTGTTCATTATGATGCCTGCAGCACTCATCATGTATACAGGATTAGTTATGCTTTTATTTAGATGCTATTTTTTGGTCACTCCGTTTGAATGGCTAATCCGTTTCACAACTTCAGGCCTGCGATGGATTTCGGATTTGCCCTTTGCCAGTATTTCTGCCATATGGATTAACCAGACAGAACTTATACTTCTGAGTACAGGCCTTATCTTGTTTATCCTGTCCTTAAACCATGCAAAGAAAAAACTTCTTTTTACTTCCCTGCTTTTCTTTTTGCTGCTGGAAGTATCCATGCTTCATCAGCAACTTATTGCCCGAAGGCAGCAAAAAATAATTGTATTGAGACTTAAACAAAAGTATACAGGTATATATATCAAATCAAACAAAGCAACGTTAATAACGGATGCAACCCCTAAGAGCACTATTTTTAAGTTTTATATTAAGCCTTGCCTGGATCAGCATAGGATTTCAGAGGTTCATTTTAAATTTAGCTACCAGGGTTTAAAGAAAATAAAGCATCTTTGAAGTCACAACAAAGCTTATTACTCATACTATGACTGAATCGCTGGTTCTATATTCTGTAGAAGACCGCATTGCTACAATAGCACTGAACAGACCGGAAAAGCGCAACGCCTTAAATCCGGAACTGATCAAACTGTTGACAAACAAAATGCTGGAAGCTTCCGATGATGAAAATGTTAAAGTCATTATACTCAAGGCTAACGGAAGTACCTTTAGCGCAGGTGCTGATTTGGCTTATTTACAACAATTGCAACAAAACTCCCTTGAGGAGAACCTTGCTGACTCAGAAAATCTTAAAAATCTCTTTCTGACCATCTATAAATTGCCCAAAGTCGTTATTGCACAGGTAGAAGGTCATGCAATTGCAGGAGGATGTGGATTGGCTACTGTTTGTGACCTGGTATTTTCGGTTCCCGAAGCCAACTTTGGTTATACTGAAGTTAAACTGGGATTTGTTCCGGCTATTGTATCTTGCTTTCTGATGCGCAAGACCAGCGAAACCATTGCCAAACAAGTCCTGTTAACTGGTGATCTTTTCACTGCAGCGAAGGCGCTGGAATATGGTTTAATTAATTTTGTAATAAACAAAGAAGATATTAGTCAAAATACCAGAGATTTTGCTTTAAATTTGTGTAATAACGCTTCATCCAATTCCTTGATGGTCACTAAACAGCTCATTGGTCAAACCACCAATCCGCATTTAGAAAGAAGCCTGGATATGGCTGTACAAATAAACGCGAAAGTACGGGAAAGCGAAGACTTTAAAAGAGGCATAGCTTCCTTTATTAATAAAGAGAAAATAAATTGGTAACCTTAAATAGTAAATTATGTTCAAATCAATAAAAACAGGCGTTTTAGCGCTTATTTTAATCAGCTCAGCAATTTATGCGCATGCGCAAAAAAAAATCCAGCAGGGTGTAATCGTTTATGGCATAGAATACAATCTGACGCCTGAACAAAAAGCAGCTGTTGATGTTTCTGCACTTCCTTCAGAAAACAAACTGGAATTTAACGGAAACATTTCAAAACTGGGAATGGAAATGGGCCCTGCTTTATTAACCATCTTTAAAGATGGTTCTACAGATAATGGTCTACTATTGATCAGTATTCCTGTCGCACAAAAACAATTTGCAGCTAAAATGTCTAAAGAAGACATGGAAAAACAAACTGGCGGAATTAAGTACAGCGACTTTAAAGCTACAGGAGAAAAACAAGTTTTATCTGGTTACAATACTGAAAAATACACGTACAAAGACAACAATGGCGGCACTTATGAATTGTGGGCAACAAAAGAAATTGAACTTACGCCAGGCGCAATAAATACCGAGTTTAAAGAACTTAAAGCAACACCAATTAAATTTACCGTAACGCAAGGTGGTGTTAAAACAACCTTAACTATAAAAAGTATTAAAGAACAAAACGCAGGCCCTTTTACTTTAGATGTACCTAGTGGTTATGAAGTAAAAACAATGGCAGAGTTGGAGGCAATGAGAGGCGGAGCCTAATTTCATGCTAAAAAGTCTTATATTTTTTATTCGCTTTTATGTCTTCTGGTTAATCTTCTTTTTTACAGATAGAGCCCTGTTTTTGGTACTTTACCACCAGAAACTGGGCGCTGTATCTATACAGGAGATACTAGCTACATTTTATAATGCGATTCCCATAGACCTTTCTATGGTGGCTTACATTACCATTGCCCCACTGCTCATTTATCTTTTCTGGCTTTTTAAGGGCCGTTTAACGGTAGAAATGAAATGGCTGACGATATACAATACCATATTGATTGTCCTGTTCAGTCTGATCTCCGTGATTAACTTTAATATTTATAGAGAATGGGGCACCAAATTGAACGCAAAAGCAATTGGTTTTGCATTCAGTTCCCCTAATGAATCCCTGGCTTCTGGTGCATCCTCTCCCCTGGTTCTGACTTTTTTCATATTGGGGATGCTGATGGTGACCAGCCTACTGCTTCAGAAGTTACTCCTGAGCAGGAAGCTCACATTTATACAGTTCCCTTTATGGGCGAAAACTACTGTCTGCATTTTATTGTTAGGCATTAACTTCCTGCTGATCAGAGGAGGCTGGGGTGTAACCACCATGAACCAGAGTTCTGCTTATTTTTCTGACAGGATCATTTTAAACCATGCTGCAGTCAATACAGAATGGAATCTTTTTGCCAGTGTTATCGCTTCTTTAAGTGCACATAAAAACAAATATCTTTATTACAGCAAACAGCAGGCAGATGAAAGTGTGAGGGATCTTTACCATGTAGAAAAAGACACAACCTTAAATATCCTAACTACAACAAGGCCAAATGTGGTGCTTTTTATTATGGAAAGCTTTACAGCAGATCTCACCAAGGTATTAGGAAATATGGATGGCGTTACGCCGCATTTTGATAGTTTAACACATCAAGGTGTCCTGTTTAGTAGTATTTATTCCACGGGCAACCGGACAGATAAAGGCATCATTGGTACACTGGCAGGTTTTCCAAGTCTTGCGGCCGGAAATCTGGTAAAGTACACCAGTAAAATGCATAAACTGCCCGCCATTTCCCAGGAACTTAACAAGAATGGCTATTCAACTGCGTTCTACTATGGAGGCGAATCTGAATTTGACAACTACAAAGCCTTTATCCTGACTCACGGTTATCAAAAGCTAATTGATAAGAATAAGTTTGAAGACAGTGAGCTAACCTCTAAGTGGGGAGCATATGATGGTGTCGTCTTCAACAGGCAACTCAGAGACCTGAAAATGATGAAGCAGCCCTTTTTTACAACCACCATGACCTTAACCAACCATGAACCTTTTGAAGTTCCTGGAAAGTATAAATTTGGTTCCTCCGACAATGCTCATCGGTTTAAAAGCACGGCATTTTATACCGATTCGTGCATCAATGATTATTTAACCAAAGCAAAAAAAGAGGCCTGGTATAAAAACACTCTTTTTATCTTTATTGCAGATCATGGCCATATCCTGCCAAAAGAGACAAATGAAGTTTATATGCCGCAGCGTTACCACATCCCTCTTCTGTTTTACGGAGAAGTGATCAAACCGGAATTCCGGGGAAAAACCTTTAGCCGAATTGGCAGTCAGATTGATCTGGCCTCTACCCTTCTTACGCAGTTGGGCATGAATGCCGGCCAGTTTACCTGGAGCAAAAACCTTCTGAACCCCTATACCAAACCTTTTGCTTTCTTTAGCTGGGACAATGGTCTGGGCTTTATCAATCCAAAACAATCAGTTACTTT
The DNA here is from genome assembly GCF_003061025.1 of Pedobacter sp. HMWF019. GTDB lineage: Bacteria > Bacteroidota > Bacteroidia > Sphingobacteriales > Sphingobacteriaceae > Pedobacter. The sequence goes on from NZ_QAIL01000001.1 coordinate 7,129, forward strand.
TGATAATACGGGAAAAAGGGTATTATACAATGACCTTAGACATCAGGAGGAACAAACACAAGAAACCCTTAAACAGGGTAAAACTTACCTGCAAAAAGTATATCAACAATTTATAGAACTTTAAACATGAATGTAAAAAACATCGCTTTTAAGCTAAGCTTTCTGACTGCTTTGTTTTTCATCTTTATCCAGGCAAAAGCGCAAAACAAAGGTGAAATCAATTGGACAAAAGAAGGAAATTCTTATTACGAGATTTCCGGGGGAGAAATTATATCCTTAACCCTTCCAAAAAATGATCGAAAAACGGTAATCCCGGCAAGTTTACTTGGTATAAAGGGGTTAAACGAGTATAATATCAAATCTTTTAAACTTTCTGACGATGGCAAAAAAGCCCTCATCTTTACAAACAGTAAAAAGGTATGGCGCTACGAAACGCGGGGCGATTATTATGTAGCAGATCTGGCCAGTAACACCATTACACAAATTGGTAAAACTCAACCTGCTTCTTCGTTAATGTTTGCTAAGTTTTCTCCTGATGGAACAAAAGTTGCCTATGTAAGCAAACACAACCTCTATGTAGAAGATCTTACAAGCGGTACGAACAAAGCCCTGACAACAGATGGAACAGATCGTTTGATCAACGGAACTTTTGACTGGGTATATGAAGAAGAATTCGACTGTCGGGATGGTTTCAGATGGAGCCCTGATGGTCAATCCATTGCCTATTGGCAACTGGATGCCCGTAAGATCAAAAATTTCCTAATGATCAACAATACAGACTCCATATATCCTTTCACTATTCCGGTAGAGTATCCAAAAGTTGGGGAAGATCCATCTTCCTGCAAAGTTGGAATTGTAGATATCAATACGGCTAAAACCTCCTGGATACCTGTTCCAGGAGACAATATTCAGCACTATATTCCAAGAATGGATTGGATTCCCGGTAGTAACGACATTATTTTGCAGCAGTTGAACAGGGAACAGAATGAAAGTAAACTTTTTGTTGCCAATGCGAAAACTACCGCTGTGAACAACATCTATACGGAAACTGATAAGGCCTGGATAGATGCCGGAGAAGAGTGGAAATGGTTAAACAACAACAAAGAATTTATTTGGGTAAGTGAGAAAGACGGCTGGAAACACTATTACAGAATCAGTAAAGATGGAAAAAGCCAAACCCTCATCAATAAAGGGAATTATGATGTAATTGAAAGCTTGCTGATTGACGAGAAAAACAATCAGTTTTATTTCATTGCCTCCCCAAGCAATGCTACTCAAAAATACTTGTATAAGACCAAATTGGATGGCAAAGGAAAGCTGGAGATGGTAACCCCATCTGTTTTACCTGGTACACACAGTTATGATATCTCTCCAAATGGAGTATATGCCTTCCATACCTATCAGAATGCCAACTTAAGGCCTATTTTCGAATGGATGAATTTAACAACCGGCAATCCGTTTACGATGGATGGTAGCATCACCAACCAGTTAGGTAGAACACAACCACCAAAAAACAAAGTAGAGTTTTTTAAGGTCAAAACTGAAGATGGAATTGAACTTGACGGATGGATGAAAAAACCAGACAATTTTGACCAGACTAAAAAATACCCTGTCGTATTTTATGTTTATGGAGAACCCGCTTCACAAACGGTAACTGATACCTATGGTGCCGGACGTGATTTCTTATACGCAGGTGATATGGCTAAAGATGGTTATGTGTATATTTCTCTTGAAAACAGAGGTGCTCCAGCTCCAAAAGGAAGGGAATGGCGTAAGAGCATTTACCAGAATATCGGACGACTCAACATCAGAGATCAGGCTATGGGTGCAAAAAAAGTATTGGAATGGTCCTTCATTGATAAAAGCAGAGTGGCTGTATGGGGATGGAGCGGAGGTGGATCTTCAACCCTCAACCTAATGTTCCAGTATCCGGATATCTACACTACAGGAATTGCTATTGCAGCTGTTGGTAATCAGCTTACCTACGACAACATTTATCAGGAAAGATATATGGGTTCTCCATTAAAAACAAAAGAGGCCTATATCAAAGGATCACCTATCAGCTACGCTAAAAACCTGAAAGGTAATTTACTTTATATACATGGCACTGGCGATGATAATGTTCACTATCAAAATGCAGAAATGCTGATCAATGAGCTCATTAAAAATGGAAAGGTATTTCAGTTCATGGCCTATCCAAACCGCACACACAGTATAAACGAAGGCGAAGGAACAAGCCGGCATCTTGCCCTGACTTATACTAAATTCTTACAACAGAATTGTCCTCCCGGAGGAAAATAAATAACAAAAAAACAGCTGTCCAAAAGGCAGCTGTTTTTTTGTCTTATCTCTAAAGGCTTAAACTTAATTATAATAATACCTGCCCATAGTATGTTTCATAAATTAATATTAACTATTTTTAAATTAAATAGTTGTTATAAATATTAATAAATAAAAATGAATCGAATTCATCTGGATGCAACAGACAGGGC
>NZ_QAIL01000188.1 GCF_003061025.1 Pedobacter sp. HMWF019
GGCTATAGAAGACGGCATCAGCCTAAATCCGGTGCTCAATGCCTTTCAGCAGGTCGTCAACACCTATCATATAGACAAAGAGCTTATAGAGTTGTTCCTGCAAAGCATGGAAATGGACCTTCAGCAAGAACATTATACTCCCGAAAAGTACAGTCAGTATATCCTCGGTTCTGCCCAGGTGGTCGGATTGATGTGCTTACAGGTCTTCACAGAAGGCGATAAACAGCAATATGACAAGTTAAAAGATTCAGCAATGCAATTGGGCTCCGCCTTCCAAAAAGTAAATTTCCTCAGAGATGTAAATGCAGACTATTTTACCTTAAGCCGCACCTACTTTCCAAATGTGAACTTATCTGCATTTTCTAACACAGAGAAAAAAATAATAGAAGAAGAAATAGAAGCAGAATTTCAACATGCTCTAATAGGAATCAGGCAATTACCAGCTTCGTCCAGAAACGGTGTTCATCTTGCTTACGTCTATTATAAAAAGCTATTCAATAAAATTAAAGGCAGTACAGCCGAAAAAGTCATGTCAGGAAGAATCCGGATTTCCAATGCCCACAAATTTGGTTTGATGTTTGACTCTATCATCAGATACAAAACAAACACCATATGAAAGGAACTACCTTTTTCCTCCTGCTGCTGTTTGCAACAAAAGTTTATGCAGCAGAACCTGATATGGAAGAAGTCAAAACGCTGTTCGAATCTTCTGCCTATAGCAGATCTTCTGCAGACCGTCTGTCAAAACTACTCTCCAAAATAGATCACTCCTCTCCTCCACTGTTGATCTGCTACAAAGGAGTTGCTGAAATGATGCAGGCCAAATATGGATTTAACCCGATCAATAAATTCAGAAGGTTTAAACGAGGGAAAAACTTAATAGAAGAAGCCGTAAAAAAGGAACCAGACAACCTGGAAATCCGTTTTTTAAGATTTGTGATTCAAACCAACCTCCCCACTTTCCTCAACTATAATGAAAATATTAAAGAGGATAAAACATATTTATTGAACAATCTTCAAACCACTAAAGACAAAAAACTAAAGCAAGACTTCTTAAAATATTTATCTTCTTCAAAATTGAATTAAAAATGAACAGCTGGATTACTTATTTACTCATTACAACAGGCACCTTTATTTTTATGGAAGGAGTTGCCTGGTTTGCACATAAATTTGTGATGCACGGATTGTTATGGGTTTTACACAAAGACCATCATCAGAAAAAACCACATTTCTTTGAAAAAAATGATGCCTTCTTTTTAATCTTTGCCACCCCAAGTATTCTGTTGTTTTTCTTCGGAGCCAAGGCCGGATTCAACTGGATGTTCTATATGGGATTGGGCATACTTCTATATGGCATAGCTTATTTTATCATACATGATATCGTGATCCACCAACGCTTCAAATGGTTTTCCAGAAGCAGCAATAGCTATATTAAAACTATTAAGAGGGCACATAAAATGCATCATAAGCACCTAGACAGATACCATGGAGAGTCCTTCGGAATGTTATTCGCCGCCAGAAAATACTGGCAAAAGAGTCAAAATAGATAAAAATGAAACACTTTGATTATATTATAGCAGGAGGAGGGTGTTCAGGGCGAAGTTTAGCTATCCGCCTGTTGCCTTATCTTAAGGCTACCAATAAACAGGCGTTGCTTGTAGACAGCAGTATTCGAAAAGTTAATGATAAGACCTGGTGTTTCTGGGAAGAAAAACCAGATCTGTTCGAAGCCGTAGTATGCAAAAAATGGCACCGTTTATCTTTCTCCAGCTCTTTTATTCATCAGGAATCTGAAATATATCCTTATGAGTATAAGATGATTCGTTCGGCAGACTTCTATGCCTATACAGATAAAATGTTAATAGAAAATCCTCATATCATAATATTGAAAGGAACTGTAGAAAACCTGTATACAGAAAATGAACTGGCCTGTGCGGTCGTCGATGGAGTGAAATATAGTTCCGATTATACATTCTCCAGCATTCCTCAAATTCAAACTAAAAAGCCGGAGCGTTATCAATATCTGCTGCAGCATTTCCTGGGCTGGATTATAGAAACAGAAGATATAATTTTTGACGCCGAATGTGCCACCCTGATGGATTTTAATACTTCCCAGGAAGTGGGTCCTTCGTTCGTATATGTACTGCCTCTCACTTCAAGATGTGCTTTAGTAGAATATACCGTTTTTTCCGAGCAACTATTAGCAGCAAAAGATTATACCGATGCTTTAAAAGATTACATAACACAACGGTTGCAGTGCAACCGTTATAGTATTAAAGAACAGGAATACGGAATAATTCCAATGACCGACCACCCTATTCAAAACCAAGAAAATCGCGTTATTTATCTCGGCACTGCCGGGGGATACACAAAAGGCTCTACCGGATATACCTTTCGCTTTATACAAAAACACACCGCTGCTATCGTTGAACAACTCCTAAAATCCGGAACACCAAATATTTCCTCCATATTTCCAAAACGATTCAGGACCTATGATGCTATACTCCTGCATTTACTGGCCAGTGGCCGTGTTTCCGGTGAGGAAATCTTCTCTACGATGTTTCAGAAAAATAAGTCAACGCAAATCTTAAAATTTTTGGATAATGAAACCACACCAATGGAAGAATTACATATTTTTAAAACCTTAAACAAAAAGGAGTTTGCGCGTGCCTTACTGAATCGAACCTTAAAACCTTTTAGAATCTAAGTCTAATTATTTACTATTACATCAAAAATCCACTAAATCATGTTATACGACTTAATTAATGAACTGGTTACCCTGGTAAAAACCTATGAAAAGGAATCCGTTCATACTACGCATGATCTCAATACCTTCCGGCAGTGGCTCAATCAGCAAGCTAAAAACAGTGATTTAGTTCCGGAACCCGAATGGGAAGGAAAATCGAACGGACGTACTGCGGATAGTGTGATCAATACATCTCTGGTACATCTGTACAGATATGCCAAATTACATGCTAAAGCAGCCATAGCCAATACCTCCTTTTCAACGCCCGATGATTTTATTTATTTAATCAGCCTGGTTTCGTTTGGCAGTATGACTAAAACTTCGCTCATCAAACTAAACATCCATGAAAAATCTGCCGGAATACAAATCATTAACAGACTGATCAAAAATGGACTGGTGGAACAACACGCTTTAGACAGTGACAAAAGGAACAAAATGATTCACATCACCCAGAAAGGAAAGCAACTCCTGGATCAAAGCATGCAAAATATTAGAAAAGCCTCCATTAGCGTTACAGAACCACTATCCTACAGCGAGAAAATGAACCTGATCAGTATACTTTTAAAACTGGAAAAATTTCACCAGGTCGAATCAAACGGCGCATTTTAATTAAAATCTTTTTCAAGAATATCATTCATACAATGTTCCGCCAAGGCTGTAATCGTTAGAAAAGGATTAACCCCAATACTGCCAGGAACCAGCGCCCCATCTGTTACATACAGGCTTTTACAACCTTTAACACGTCCGTAATTGTCTGTTGCTACACCCAAAGCAATTCCACCAAGGGGATGATAACATATATCAGCACCAAACCCTTTGTCAAACAGCAACCCAGCAGAAGTACCCCCATTTGCTTCATTCATTTTTTTAACAAAAAACTTTGCATTTTCTATGGTATGCTCAAAATTCTTCATTTCCCAATTGATGCGGATGTCTTTTATGCCAGGGTCATAAACAATACTTCCAGGATCGGGAACTTTATTAATAACCAGATATAAAGCAGTATATACTTCCATTCCCATCGGAAGAGGAGAAATTTCAGCAAAAAAAGGATTTTTCTTATCCTCCCAATGATCAACACCCGCAACAGGTATAGTAGATTGTTTAACTCCCGTACCCAGCCCAAAATCAGGATTCTTCTTATCCACCCGGTTAAACAAGGTGTTCACCATATTCCGCCCTGTCATGATGTTTCCATTATTACCCCAAAACTGTCCCACATTTTCCATTCCCGGTAACAACCCAAGATGAGCAGATTTGAGTAATAGTTTGGTTGAACCAACACTTCCGGCGTTAAGAAAGAGCTTTTTGCAGCAAATCCTTTTCTTTTCAATCACCGTTCCAGCCGTATCTGTCACTTCTACCCTTACCTCATATTGACCAGAATGGAGTCTTTCAACAGAAACTGCCTGATGCAGATCAAGTATAGTCAACAGCCCTGTTTGTCTTGCTTTATACAGATACGTTTTGTCTAAACTTTGCTTACCATAATTATTGCCGTAGATTACTTCCTTTGCCAACGCCGATTTAGGAACCTTTCCCGCCTGCTCCTGTTCCATGTATTTAAAACTATATACATTTGGTACTTTAACCACTTTAAATCCAGCTTTTTGAGCCTCTTTTTCACCTATCCTGGCAAATTTATAATAGGGCGACTGCTTGTAAAACCCCTCAGGAATTTCATTTACCTCGAGTTGCTTTTTGGCCATCGGATAATATTTTTGCCAAAACAAATCTGCATCTAACTGAGGAAAAATCTCTTTAAAATAGTCCTTTTTTGGCTGTACAGCCATTCCCCCATTCACCAAAGAACCTCCTCCCACTCCCCTCCCTGCATATATTTTTATATGTTCAAAATCCATCCGGTCCAGAACTCCTGTAAATTTCTGATTAAAATGAGAGATATTCATCATTGGGGCAACTGTTTTTGTACGAAGCCAGGTAGAATTTCTTTTTGGAGTAATCAGGTTAGAAAAAGGTCTATACCGACCTGCCTGTTTATCCCAATCCAATCCCATTTCCAGCATGGTAACTTTATGCCCGGCTTGTGTGAGTCTTAAAGCTGCCACCGCACCTCCATAACCGGAACCAATAATGAGATGATCTACGTATATGACTTCATTTTCGCCTCCAAATTGATCAGCTAAAACATCTGAAAACAATAAACTTGCCCCGGCAGTAGCCGATAATCTAATAAAATTTCTTCTCTCCATTATGATTTAATAAGATTCTTAAAGCTATCTCTTCAAACAAAAGCCCGGCTTTAAACCGGGCTCTTTATAATTCCTACCATTAACACGAATAGAGATCTATTTCGCTAAACGCTGATGATAGGTTTCGATTTCCTTTAAGGCCTCAAGTATACCCGTGCGCTGGCGTTGTAACAGATCAATATGATCCGCATGTGACTGGTAATCTTCCAGTGCCTTGTCATACTTTTCAATGGCGGCTTTTTCACCGGTTTCTATAGCTCCGAGAATGGAAGTATCCTCTTTACTGCTAAGTGCTTGTTTAATATCAATCCAGGTACGATGCAAAGCACCCAATACTCCACCTTCTACATTGTCAGAGCTTCCTCCATGCTGTGCAATATGATCTTTCAACTCCACGGCGTACCCCGCCCTCTGCGCAGCATACTTTAAAAACACGGCTTTCAGCTCAATACTATCCGTAGCTTCACTTGCAGATTCATAACCTTCTTTTCCATCATTTACAATATTGACCAATCCTTTCAAGTCACTAATGATCTCATTATTTGTTTCCATAGGTATTTTAGATTTTTGTCCCTACAGAACATCCCCTATCTGTTAAAGTTTTGAATAAATTTAATTTACCTTATTAACTTCTAGCCTACTCAAAAAAATTTCGATTTTGATGATGTGATATACATCATCATTTTGCATGATGCCTCACATTTAAACACCCCACCTTTACCCCTACCTTTGTTTTAAGTGGTTAAGTCATCTAAAACCAGGAAGGATTAGCAATGAACAGAACATAGTTCAAGGTAGATTGTTACTCCATATAGGCTAAGAAAATGTCTTAACTGTCGTTCATTTTATAATTAAAAAAAAAATAATGAAATCAATCACCGCAAAATTCGACAAAATTTTAAACGCTTCCTCAAACGGTGGAAATGTAGATCATGAACCCGATTCAAGTAAAGAACAACAGCGCAATACTCCTCAAAAATCTATGCCCTTTTCCGATCAGATTGGAAATTATCAGCGTAATATAGGGATTCCTAAAAAAACTTATAAAGACAGTAAAGTCTATATCATAGGAAGTGGTATCGCTGGAATGGCTACAGCCTATTATTTCATTCGCGACGGACATATTCCGGCTAAAAACATCATATTCTTAGAACAGCTACACATTGACGGAGGATCCCTGGACGGAGCCGGCAACCCAAAAGACGGTTATATAATCCGCGGCGGCCGGGAAATGGATATGACCTATGAAAACCTTTGGGACATCTTTCAAGACATTCCTGCCCTTGAATTGCCTGCACCCTATACCGTGTTGGATGAATACCGTTTAGTGAATGACAATGACTCCAATTACTCCAAGGCACGGCTTATTCACAACAAAGGAGAAATTAAAGACTTCAGCAAGTTTGGTCTGAACAAATTAGATCAGCTGGCCATCGTTAAACTCTTGTTGAAGAAAAAGGAAGACCTGGACGATTTGACCATTGAAGATTATTTTAGCGAGTCTTTTTTAAGCAGCAATTTCTGGACCTTCTGGCGTACCATGTTTGCCTTCGAAAACTGGCACAGCCTGTTGGAGTTAAAGCTTTACATGCATCGCTTTCTCCACGCCATTGATGGACTGAAAGACCTTTCCTCCCTGGTATTTCCAAAATACAACCAATACGATACCTTTGTAACGCCCTTGCGCAATTACCTGAAAGAAAAAGGGGTAAGTATTCAACTTAACACCCTCATTAACGATCTGGACATCCACATCAATACAGATGGAAAAGTGGTAGAAGGTATTATTACCGAAAAAGATGGTAAAGAAGTGAGGATGCCAGTAGGAAAAGAAGATTTTGTCATCGTAACCACCGGATCTATGACCGAAGATACTTTCTATGGTGATAACAAAACAGCCCCTATCATAGAAATTGACAACAGCACAAGTGGTAAAAGCGGCGGCTGGAAACTATGGAAAAACCTTGCGGCTAAATCGGCTATTTTCGGCAAGCCAGAAAAATTCTGCAGCAACATCGAAAAATCATCATGGGAATCTGTCACTTTAACCTGCAGACCTTCCGCACTGGTAGACAAACTGAAAGAATATTGCGTTAATGATCCTTATTCTGGAAAAACAGCTACCGGGGGAATTATTACCATTACAGATTCAAACTGGTTGATGAGCTTTACCTGTAACAGACAACCCCATTTTCCAGAACAGCCAGATGATATCCTGGTTCTTTGGGTATACGCACTCTTCATGGACAAAGAAGGTAATTATATTAAAAAGCCAATGCCTAAATGCACAGGAGATGAGATCCTTGCTGAGTTATGCTACCATACAGGCATCATCGATCACTTGGACAACGTAATTAAAAACACGGTTGTACGTACTGCATTTATGCCATACATTACCTCAATGTTTATGCCCAGAGCAAAAGGTGACCGCCCAAGGGTAGTTCCTGAAGGATGCAAAAATCTGGGCTTGATTGGGCAGTTCGTAGAAACCAACAATGATGTGGTGTTTACCATGGAAAGTTCGGTAAGAACAGCAAGGATTGCTGTTTACGAACTATTGAACCTGAATAAACAAGTACCTGATATCAACCCTCTTCAATACGATATCCGTCATTTGCTTAAAGCAGCAAAAACACTAAACGATAATGAATCGTTTTTAGGCGAAGGGATACTGCGTAAGGTATTGAAAGGCACCTATTTTGAGCATATTTTACCGGCAGGACCGGAAGACGCAGAAGAACATGAATCTTTTATAGCAGAGCAGGTAAACAGATTCAAAGACTGGGTTAAAGGAATAAAAGGTTAGTACTTAAAATTAAAACAATCCCCACTGGCCATCTGTCAGGTGGCGTGGGGGTTACCAATATCTTTCCAGCTGGATACAATTACATGTCCCGGTTTTCCCGAAAACGGGCCCAAAATTCATTTTGCTATTCTTGCAATAATATTAGTGATTGATTTAATAATGATGTTTATAGCATCTCTGTAGCCAGATGATCGGGAGTATCGGCTTCTATAGCTAACTCCTTGGGGATAACTAGCCATTTCATCGAATACAATGCGAATCTAACCCCTATCCAATACCTAGCTGTTAGCTATTTGTTTTAGGCCGGAAAAAACCAAGGACTCCCTTTTTGTACGTTCCCATAATTCAAATTTAAAGAATAAAACATTAGTTAATTAAAAAGCCCAAAGCACACC
>NZ_QAIL01000189.1 GCF_003061025.1 Pedobacter sp. HMWF019
ACTGTCGCCCTTCATCATCAAAACCATGTGTAATTTCATGACCAATAGTAGATGCCGCTGCATAACCATATACTACAGCATCATCCACATCTTCGTCTTTTACACCTGCTATACTGAATATAGCCGCCGGCAGTACAATTTCATTATTTGATGGATTATAGTAAGCGTTGTAGGTTTGAGGTGTCATATCCCATTCGGTACGATCAACGGGTTTACCTAATTTATTTACCTCCCTGTTATACCACCAAGCCTGAGCGCGCAGTACATTCAGGACATAAGATTTGCGGTCTATCTCCAGAGTAGAAAAATCTTTCCATTTATCGGGGAAGCCAACTTTTGGATTTATTTTCTCCAACTTATCAAGCGCTTTTTTCTTGGTCTGAGCACTCATCCAGTCTAGTTTTTCGATATGTTCTTTGTAACTGCTGCGTATAGCAGTAACCATATCTGAATAGCGCTTTTTGGTTGTCTCCGGAAAATAGGCTTTAACGAACAACTGTCCCAGCACCTCTCCCATTAAAGCATTTTCTGCGTCAAGCACACGCTTCCATCTCGGCAATTGTTCCTTTTTTCCTGCAATAACTGTCCCATAAAATCTAAATCTTTCTTTATCAAGATCTTTGTTCAGATAAGGAGAAGTGGCAGAAATCAGGTGCCAGCGTAAATAAGCTTTCCAATCCTTGATTGGGAAAGTTTTTAGTGCTTTGTTCAAAGCCTGGTAATATTCCGGCTGGCCTACGATAATCGTATCGGCTTTATTGATTTTTAGTTTCTGAAAAATGTCTATCCAGTTCATTCCAGGTGTTAACTGGTTCAGTTTGGCAATTGACATCTTGTTATAGTTGTGATAAGGATCCCGCAAGTCTTCCAGCTTACGTGAGCTGGCGGCAAGGACTGTTTCAATAGCAAACACATTCTTAGCAGCCGCTACTGCATCCTGATTTGCCATTCCAGAGAGTATCAAGATAGCGGGCAAATGTTTTGCGGAGTAATCATTCCGTATATTTTTAGTACGTGTATCTGTATTAAAATAATAGTCCCTATTGGGTAGGCCAATTCCACTTTGAGTTATATGGAGTGCTATTTTATCGCTATTTTTTTCGTCCTGACCAATGTATAGCCCAATCATATTTTCGATGCCATAAGTGGTGAGATGGGCCGATACATCTAAAACACCATTTACATCTTTAATCTGGTCAATACGGTCCAACTCAGTTTTTAAGTCACTGATCCCTCTCTTCTCAATTCCGGCCGTATCCATACCAGTGAAATAAAAATCAGCAATTTTTTGACTGTTGGTGCCCTTAGCTGCATTTTCCTTCAAAGCATCTTCATTAATTTTTTTAAGCTTTTCCCGGATTTCTTCCTGTACAAGATTTCCAATTCCCCAACTGGAATAAGCAGCAGGAATTGGATTCTTCTTTATCCAGCCTCCATTGGCATATTTAAAAAAGTCGTTACCCGGACGTACAGTTGTATCCATATTTTTAAAAACAGGATCGTTTGCAGCATAAGAAGCTTCTGATTTTTTGTGGCTGCAGGAGGTAAGGACAGCACTAAATAAAAGTGCAAATCCTGAATAGGCAATTAAGCCGGTTTTTGTATTTCTTATCATGGTTTAAATAAGATTTTCTGAAATGTAAGATCGTCAAAGGTCATAATTTTTTCAAGAATAAATTCTTATATTTAAATAACACAACAAAAGCAGTCTAATTCTCATACCCCAAAGA
>NZ_QAIL01000190.1 GCF_003061025.1 Pedobacter sp. HMWF019
GTACTAGCTGCCATGCCCGTACCAGTAAAACGCCAGATAATTTTACCTTCTTTATCTATAAGTATTTTTGTTGGAAATCCCTTGATATTATAAACCGTAACAATATCAGACTTCTCTTTTCCTTCATCATTCATTATCTGTATCCATGGAAGGCCATCTTCTTTAATGGCTTTTAACCATGCCGTCTTGTTCTTTGTTCTTTCTTCCGCTACTCCAATGATCACAAGACCATCCTGCTTATATTGCTCATACATTTCTTTTAAATGTGGGTGACTTGCCCGGCAGGGACCACACCATGACCCCCAAAAATCCAGGAGCACATATTTACCCTTGTAATCGGAGAGCCTGATGGTTTTGCCGTCCATATCCTTTTTTACAAAATCTGGAGCAACGAGGCCCGCCTCGGTCAATCCCTCGTACTGAGTATCATTTATCTGCTTTTCTATATCTTTTACTATCGGCAAACTTTTTATATTGCCGTCCAGTTTACCATAAAGGTGCTTAAGTTCGTCCATGTCCACAGAAACAGAAATGTCTGAAAGCAGGTAAACACTGATTGGGTAATCCGGATGCTGTTCGATAAACTGTATTGTGATGTCGCGCTTCTGGGTATTCAACTTCTCTGTTTCATTTTCCTCCCTTTTCATATTAGGCGAATCCGCCGCTTCTTGTGCAAGCATCATTTTCTGAATAGCATCGGAGCTCGCCCTGAGTTTCATCAGAATGTCTTTTACTTTTGCAGTGTACTCCATAGCCTGCTCATTATATTTATTGCCGCTAGCCTGTGCCGCTTCAAATTCTTTTCGGGTTCCGCTGACATTTATAACATCACCATTCATCACAAAAAGGCGCAGACGTACCCCCATTGAGGCCCCGCCATTAAAATAGGTATCCTGAGACAGATCCATCAGCGCTCCAACCTCCAGAACATTTCCTTTTGCAGTATCCCGGAATTCAAATGCACCATTCGCATCGGTTTGAACAGGTTTAACTTTCATATCGTCACCTTCACCAGTGGAATAAAAGAGTTTCCCGGTTGGGATACCCTCGATCTTGCCTTTCACTGTATAGGTATAGCCCGCATCTTTTTTCTGTGAACACGCTATATGCGTTACAAGCACGTAGGACAGAATAAATAATAATCTTCTCATAGTTTGTTTTTTATTTGTTTAATAATATAGGTTTCGAATTATGGATTATCAGTTAAGCCAGGCTTACCCTGTAAAGTTGGTCAGGTGCAATGAGCGGGCCTTTACTGAAATCTTTTTCACAGATCCGTAGCCTATTACCTGAACCTCACTCAAATTATTTGCCGATTGTAATACAGGGCTTATTACATTTTTACCTCCAACACTAACTGTAACACCAATCAAGGTGGTGTTGTCTTTATCTGATACTGTACCTGTAACTACTGACTAGTACAATAGTTTGTTGTAGCGGTTATAGATTTCTACTATCCTACTCTCCCATTAAGAGCCATTAATTGAAAAGCATGTATCCAAGCAGTATCGCTTTTACCTTTAGCCGGTACAACATTTGTTACCTCATCTTTATCGGGTTCAGATCCTATTGCGCTATTTGGTGTTCCTTTATCAGAAAATGTAATCTGAAAATTTCCCTCGCTTGTATCTGAATGCTTTTTATTGTGTTTCATTATAGTAGTAAAATTAAAGCCCTAATAATCAGTCCTTAATTTTATTTGATTATTTTAATAAATGTATACTACAAAGTTATTTTCCCATACCGTGCAAGCCAATAGCTAAATAGCGCCATTTTACGATGATTTTCTGGGACGTTAAACAACTTGACTTTTTGCCGGCAACAAAAGAATACTATTTATTACAAATCGAAATAAAGCCTCTTAATGAAAGCGAAACACTCTTTATCCAGGCATATTTATTTAATTACCATTAGGTATCTGCTCTTTATATTTTGGATTGTTTTGAAGGATTTTTTCTACCACTGGATGACCAATTTTAATGCAGATTCCAGCGATGGTATAAAGCCTACGGCCACTAAAGGCCATTTACATTGCGTCACCTGTACCACTTGTTTCTCCGTCACAGGTCGAAAGCTCTGCCAATTTTGATTTTATTCTGTCTAATTTTGATTTCGAAGGTATCTCACAAGTTATCAGTAACCTGTCGCCGTTCGATTCATCAATGTTAAGTTTTTCAAATGTTTTTATGTCATTTTTTAATTCACATTCGTTCTGTCGGGCCTTCTCCCTTACGGAATACTGTGTGTTAGCGGTAACTCCTTTTAACACGTATGGATGATCAGTAGAAAATTTATCCAATCCGCTTGATTTTTTTAGGCTTTCAATTATATTTTCATCATTCTTATTGTAATTACCATCCAAATCAGGTTTAACATTATCCCATATTTTTGGCAGTAACAATAATATGATAGGAGTTGCCGTTCTACAATAAACTATTAGCTTGTTATTGTTTTTTTGTTGGTAATTATATCCATCAACGGCGATATTATAGTTCAGCCTTAATGAAAAATTTTCCCCCTGGTGGTTTTGACTTGTACAATTAAACCCCAAATAGACAACATCTCTTTCTACGGACTGTATTTTATGCTTCTCCCAAGCCACCATAAAGAAACTTAGAATATTGTTACAACCATCTTTTAATAGATAAATTATATTGTTGTGTTTCAAACTCATTGTCACAACATATGTAGCATCTACATAATGAGCCTGTACCAATACAAATATATTTTCTATTTCAGAATCTGTAAGGTCTTTAATTTGTTTAATTTCTTCAATTACTTTCATTGATTGAGTAGATTAGATCATTAAAATTATGTGAACTGATAACCACTAATTCCATTCTTTAGAAATTAACAGCGATTTTGGTAAATAGTCTACGGCCATTGAAGCCCATTTGAACGGCATCCCATGCACCTCCTGTTTCGCCGTCGTATGCGGATAGCTTCGCACCTTTTACATAACCATAGTCAGGGTGAATATTAAATACATTATCCGCACCAAAGAATAATATTATCCTTTTAGAAATCTTGTAAGATCCATAAATATCGGTCACCATTTTACCTGAATAGTTAAACTGCTCTAAAACGGTTTTGCCCGGGTCATTATCCAATGCAACTAATGGCGGATATCTATTTGCGTAGCCATAACCTAAAAGGGAAATTTTGCCATAATACAGGAAATGCGTTCCAATTATCCAGTTACCAAAACCATAATCTAAATTTAAGCCTAGTTTTACAGGAGGCGCAGATGCCTTAATAAACGCTTGCTCCCTGTCACTAAAAAATGCCTGTTGACTTTGATAGGAACTATTTAACGCGGATGGAACGTTAATCTTATCGATGTTTAAGCGATTTAAATTTCCGGTAAACAAAACCTTAATGCTTTTATTTTCAAACCGTTTGGTATAATCTACAACCAAGTCCAGGCCAAAATTTGTGGTATTGATTGCATTTGCGAAAAACTGAGCCTGGGCTACACTGAGCTGGTTCAATATCGGTTTTAAGGACGGGATACTTTCATCAAACTGACCAGATAACACCACTCTATCTTTAATATTGATACGGTAACCATCTAAGGTTACGGTAACTGCTGAAGAAGGTTTCCAGGAGAAGCCTAAACTTGTGTTCACAGACTTCTCCTGTTTCAGGTCTGGAATTTCGGCTGCCCTGGTAATAGGACTGTAATTCGGGGCAAGCCTCACTTCGAAAAGCTTGCCCCCCTGAACACTTGTAAAACTATTGCTATAGTTAATCTGTTGTAAGGAAGGTGCCCGGAATCCGGTGCTTATCGATCCACGAACATTAAAATTGTTGTTCAGTCTATAGCGGGTTGCCAGCTTATAATTACTTGTAAAACCAAAGTCAATATAATTTTCTGCACGTAGCGCAACACCTATTAGCCATTTATCGGTAACATCCAATTCTGCATCCACATAGGCGGCAACATTGGTTCTGCCTGCATTGACCTCATCGGCTGGCTGGTAACCTGGAAAGCCTTGGGAACCTGTGGCCTTACCAGGGTTATAATTTGAATAGGAATCCTTTTCTCCGGCATAAATCTTATAATTTTCATACCTGTGCTCTAAGCCAAAAGCCAAATTTAATCCCGATGCAAAAGTTGGTATTGCTTTGCTCAAATTGAAGTTAACGGTATTTTGCAAAAATGAAAAGCCGCCATCATCAAAGTGATTTTTAGCAGTACCAAGGGAAGCGTTAAAAGTCTGATCGCCATAAAAATGAAAATTGTTACGTCCCAGCGTATTGCTCAAGTCCCAGTTCCAATCTTTAGCCCATACCCCTTTTACTCCTGCGGCGAAAGAAAGATCCTGGATTTTGGTCTGTATGATGGGATCAAAATAGGTTTCACCATCCACTGTGGTTTGTAGAATCGGATTCCCTGTCACTCCATCTGGAAAACGTTCTGGCCGAGTTGATAAATTTCTTGAATAGGCATAAGCTTCGGAAGTTTTTATATTGCCTCCGCCAAATGAATAGATAACCGTTTTGGTATTTGCAATAGGCAATTCCATATTGTACATCAATCCACCTGAAGTTACTGATCCATCTCCCGTAGATCTTCTGCCCCTATTAATTGGCAAACCATTTTCCGAGTTTAAATCTGTATTCAAATTTTGCCTGAAGGTCTTACCACTGGTTAAAAAATCTCCGGAGAAATTAATAAAACCATTGTTCTTACCAAGCGCGACACCATAGTTAGTACCTAAAGAAAATGTATTCCCATCAATTGCTCCACCATGACGATACTGGCCAAGCGCTTTTGCATAATGTGTATTGTTTCTTGGATCATAATAACCCGCATAACCTGCGTTAACACTTAAAGTCCCCACATCCTTTTTCAATATTAAGTTGATCACCCCCGCAATAGCATCAGATCCATATTGTGCCGATGCCCCATCACGTAAAATCTCCACACGATCTATAGAAGCCACAGGGATCGCATTTAAATCTGTTCCCGAATTACCTCTTCCTCTAGATCCATTTACAGCAACAAAAGCTGTCTGGTGACGGCGTTTGCCATTTACCAAAACCAATGTCTGATCTGGCCCTAATCCCCTAAGCGTAGCCAAATCTATTTGATCCGCACCGTCTGATCCACTTTGTTTGGTGAAATTGAAAGACGGTGAAGCCGAGTTCAAAATTGAAGTTAAATCCATTTTTGCTGTAGGCATGTTCACCTGATTGATCTTGATTACATCAACCGGAACAGGCGTCAGGACCGAAGAACGGGCCTTACCTCGGGTACCAACCACTACAAAACCATCCAAATTTTGCACGCTTTCCGATAAGGTGACCGTCATCACTCCAGGTGTTATCAATACTTCTTTGGTTTCATATCCGATGGCACTGATAATTAAAGTTCCTTTATCCGATGCTGAAATCTGGAAATTTCCATCCACATCAGTAAGGGTTCCCCTGTTTGTCCCTTTTTCCATCACAGAAGCGGAGATGATACCTTCTCCCTTCAATGTGGTAACCTTACCTTTTATAAGATTTTGTGCAAAAGAGGGTGCCTGGAATATAAAAATTCCAAGTAAAATGCACAGTAATTGTTTTTTCATATATATTTAAAATAATTTTTTGTTACCAATTTTTTGTAAATCCTCAGCATATTTAGTAGGGTAAACATCTAACTATTGAGTTTACAATCGCCCCTGCGCTTGAAAGAATGGCATGGTAGCCAAAGGCTGAATTGGATTTGAAGGTATTTTATTCATTGATAATTTGTTAGTCGGGATTGCGTTATCAACTATCATTTTCTAGTTGAACTTTCCCCAAACTTTACACCGCAAAATTATTTCTAATTGATATGACTGCCAATAGCTAGATGACGCCATTTTACCCTATCCCACTACACATCAGGTTACAATTTATTCTATCTTATCTAAGCGAAGAATTAAATAACCCTATCAGGAGCTAGTTTGCGTGAAACCCTATTTCTCTGATGCGATTGTTATTTTAGGTAGCTTTCAGCACTTCTAAAAGCATTTGGTATGCTCCCATTTACGGCGCCATTCTGCAAATACGGCTAGTAAACATTCGGTTAATTTGATCCCACTCTAACTGGTGATCTGTTTTGGTGTCGGGGTTTACTTCCAGCTTTAACACCAAACGGCTAGCGAAAAGCGGTGGCTATTCGTAGCGCTTACCCAGCGAAATAACCAGCGAGACCATAAACTTATCTAAAGCAGCCGTTGGCTATAATAGTCCAAAATATGATGGAAATTACCCCTATTACGATCCAAATGAGTAGTTTTGTTTTGTCAGTTTTCATAATGTTTGTATTTCTGTTAAGCTTAAATAATTCAAGTATAAAAGGCATGCATTCCAAGAAGCCCGTAGCCCACACGTTACCGGTCCCATCCTAAGTGTAGCAGACCACCCCTGCACCGCTTGCTAATGCATCGCTCCATCACTATGGATAGCGTTGGCTATAGAGACCCTATAAAGCCTTAACTGATAATAACCTCTGCAATACTAGATATTCTTTAATTTACAAGATCTCTTGTTATCTCCTTCTGTTTTGTGAGATAATAAACCGGAATCCCAGCCAGCATAATCACTACCCCCCAACCACAGGTACTCGTTTTAGTGATCAATAAAGACACACAAAAAACCGTGGCAAAGATGATGTATAACATCGGTAAAACCGGATACCCGAAAGCAAGGTATGGACGTTCCGCATTGGGCATCTTTCTTCTTAATAAAAAAATTCCCAGAATGGTCAGGATATAGAAAATCATCACTATGATCATTACAAAGTCCAGCAGGGCGCCATAGTTACCAGTAAGGCATAAAGCCGATGCCCAGAAACATTGAATCCATGAGGCCCAGGCTGGTACGCCCGCTTTGTTTAATGAGGCTGCTCTCTTAAAGAACAAACCGTCCTTAGCCATGGTATAATAAACTCTTGCCCCTGCCATAATCAGCCCGTTGTTACAGCCGAAAGTAGAGATCATGATCATCAATGCGATGATAGCAGTTCCTGCATTTCCAAAAATATGCTGGGCAGCAACGACAGCTACACGGTCAGATTTGGCGGTGGCAATGTCATTCATTGGAATCACGGCCACATACATCAAATTGGCAAGCACATAAATCACGCTGACAATAAAAGTACCGAGAAACAAGCTGAGTCCAACATTACGTTCCGGTTTTTTAATTTCTCCGGCAATAAAGGTTACTCCATTCCAGGCATCACTGGAAAACAGGGAACCCACTAAAGAGGCGGAAATGGCTGCAAAAAGAACGGAACCTCCAATCGTCATCCAGGAACCCGTTTCTACATTCATTGATTTTAGGCTCCAGGCATCTGCCCAGTTGGCATTCCATATTTCTGCCTTCGCTCCCAGTGTAAAACCAAAGACGATTAAGCCAAAAAGTGATAATATTTTAATGATGGTTAAGAAAGTTTGCAGGGCCTTGCTATCTTTTACCCCCCTGCTATTGAGATAGGTCAGGAAAACAATGGTGACAATAGACACCATTTGCGCGGCATTCAAAGAGAAATATTCTGGTGTTCTATTCACTGCTCTTCCCGTTTGCAATTGCCAAAGAACATTGGTATCACTTAATGGTTCATATAAATAAGCGGCGAATTTGGAAAAAGCTACCCCTACTGCAGCAATGCTACCTGTCTGCATCACCGAAAAAAAACTCCAGCCATATAGGAAAGCAATCAGTTTATTATAGGCCTCTTTCAGGTAAATGTACTGCCCTCCTGATTTAGGAAACATGGCACTCAATTCTCCGTAGCTCACTGCGGCGATCATTGTAACCAATCCGGTGAGCACCCAAATCACGATGAGCCAACCTGCCGATCCGACTTGCCTGGCAATATCTGCACTGACAATAAAAATACCAGAACCAATCATTGATCCTACGACAAGCATGGTACCATCTAATAACCCAAGTTCTCTTTTGAAAGAGCCCTCTTGACTTTCTTTTTTCATTTAGTTTGTTTAATGAAGGATTTTTCTATATCGAATATTTGGATTACTGCTGGCGTTAAGTTCTCCATAGCCCAAATAGATTAGTTAGTCCTAGATTTTAAACCACATTCCCATTCAGGGTACAAAATATATTAATATGGAATCGGCAAACAGAAATAATAAAGTCTAATATATAATTTGATAAAGAGCTTTTGAACGAAATCAAAAGCTCTTTATTAGATTTCATTCTTTTAGAAATTAAAGGCAAGTTTGGTGAATAGTCTGCGGCCATTGAAGCCCATTTGAACGGCATCCCAGGCCCCGCCTGTTTCACTGTCATAGGCTGAAAGCTTTGCGCCTTGTACATAAGCATAATCTGGGTGAATATTAAACACATTATCCGCCCCAAAAAATACCGTCAGCCTTTTGGAGATCTTATATGATGCATAAATATCGGTTACCATTTTACCTGAATAGTTAAACTGTTCTAAAACTGTTTTGCCCGGATCGTTATCCAGCGCAACTAATGGCGGATAGGTATTTGCATAGCCGCGACCCAAAAGCGAAATTTTGCCATAATACAGGAAATGCGTTCCAACCATCCAGTTGCCAAAACCGTAATCTAAGTTTAAGCCTAATTTTATGGGAGGTGCCGATGCTTTGATAAAGGCCTGCTCCCTGTCGCTAAAAAATGCCTGCTGATTTTGATAAGAACCATTTAAAGCCGCTGGAATATTGATTTTATCAACGTTGAGGTGGTTTAAATTTCCTGTAAATAAGACTTTGAAACTTTTGTTATCAAACCGTTTCGTATAATCTACCACCAAGTCCAAACCATAATTTGTGGTGTTGATTGCATTTGCAAAAAACTGTGCCTGAGCTACATTAAGCTCGTTCAAGATCGGCTTTAAAGCCGGAATACTTTCATCAAACTGACCAGATAATACTACCCTATCTTTAATATTGATGCGATAACCATCTAAGGTTACTGTAATTGCAGGTGCAGGTTTCCAGGAAAAGCCTAAACTTGTGTTCACAGACTTCTCCTGTTTCAGGTCTGGAATTCCGGCTGCCCTGGTAATAGGACTGTAATTCGGGGCAAGCCTGACTTCAAAAAGACTGCCGCTCTGGATGTTGGTTAAGGTATTGCTATAATTAATCTGTTGCAATGAGGGTGCACGGAACCCTGTACTGATCGATCCCCGAACATTAAAATTATTGGTTAGTCTGTAACGGGTTACCAGCTTATAATTGCTTGTAAAACCAAAATCACTATAATTTTCTGCCCTCACAGCAAGCCCTATAAGCCATTTATTGGTCGCGTCTAATTCTGCATCTACATAAGCTGCAACATTAGATCGGCCTGCATTGACCTCATCAGACGGCTGATATCCTGGAAAACCCTGAGCCCCTGTAGCTTTATCAACGTTATAATTTGAATAGGAATCTTTTTCTCCGGCATAAATTTTATAATTTTCATACCTGTGCTCTAAGCCAAAAGCCACATTTAATCCCGATGCAACAGCTGGAATTGCTTTGCTCAAATTGAAGTTAACCGTATTCTGCAAAAATGAAAAACCGCCGTCATCAAAATGAGTCTTACCCGCACCAAGGGAAGCATTAAAAGTCTGGTCCCCATAAAAATGAAAATTGTTACGTCCCAGCGTATTGCTTAAGTCCCAGTTCCAATCATTACCCCATACGCCTTTTATACCTGCCGCGAAAGAAAGATCCTGGATTTTAGTCTGTATAATGGGATCATAATAGATCTCCCCATCTGATGTAGTTTGTAGAATTGGATTCCCCGCAACTCCATCTGGGAAGCGCTCCAATCCGTCTGATAAATTTCTGGTAAATGCATAAGCCTCAGAAGCTTTTATATTGCCACCACCAAATGAATATATAGTTGTTTTTGTATTTGCAATAGGCAATTCCATATTGTACATCAATCCACCAGAAGTTCCTGATCCGTCTCCGGTAGATCTTCTCACGGTATTAACTGGCAAACCATCTTTCGAGTTTAAATCTGTATTCAAATTTTGCCTGAAGGTCTTCCCACTGATTAAAAAATCTCCGGAAAAATTAATAAACCCATTGTTTTTGCCAAGTGCAAGCCCGTAATTGGTGCCCAAAGAAAATGCATTACCATCAATTGCGCCACCCTGGCGATACTGGCCAAGTTCTTTACCATAATGCGTATTGTTTCTTGGATCATAATAACCTGCATAACCTGCGTTTACATTCAGAACACCAACGTCCTTTTTCAATATTAAGTTGATCACCCCTGCAATAGCATCCGATCCATACTGTGCTGATGCCCCGTCACGTAAAATTTCAACGCGTTCTATGGAAGACTCCGGAATGGCATTTAAATCCGTTCCCGAATTGCCTCGTCCCCTGGTTCCAAATATCGTAATAAATGCTGTCTGATGACGGCGTTTGCCATTGACCAGCACCAATGTCTGATCCGGTCCTAAGCCCCTAAGCGTAGCCAGGTCCATTTGATCTGAACCATCCGCCCCACTTTGTTTCGTAAAGTTGAAAGACGGTGAGGCCGAATTTAAAATTGACGTTAAATCCATTTTGGCGGTAGGCATATTCACCTGATTGATCTTGATCACGTCAACCGGAACCGGTGTTAAAACGGAAGAGCGGGCTTTACCGCGGGTGCCCACCACCACAAAATCCCCCAAAGTCTGTACGTTATCGGATAAGGTGACCGTCATCACTCCAGTGGTTACCAATACTTCTTTGGTTTCATATCCGATAGCACTGATCATTAAAATTCCATGATCAGAAGCTGAAAGCTGGAAATTTCCATCCACATCAGTAAGAGTTCCCTTGTTTGTTCCTTTTTCCATAACAGAAGCTGCTATGATCCCCTCACCTTTTAATGTGGTCACCTTACCCTTTATAAGGCTTTGTGCAAAAGAGCCTATTGGGAGGATAAAAAGCCCAAGCAACATGCATAATAATTGTTTTCTCATATATCTTTATTCACTTTCTAAAAGTTTTTTTTTCTGCTACAAAATTATTTTACCAGGCCATGCCCAACAATAGCTAGATAGCGCCATTTTTTCTCTTATTCGTCAAGCCCCCCCTGCTTAAATACCCGGCCCGGTTACCACCCAAGAAAATAGGCTTTACTGATCAAGCCTAAGAACCTGTAAGATTCAGCGATATCAGTAAAGCCTATTTTCAAATTACTCAAAACCAATATTCACAGGCTTTGTTCATCTTAAAAAACAACATCCTATGAACGCACTAAGTAACAAACTCCTTGACCGGGCAAAATCACTGCTCACCGAACCAACAGGAAAAGAAAACATCGATCAGGGCGAAAGAGTCGTTTCCATACTCACAGGAGGATGGCTCCTTTTTGAAAGCCTGAAAAACATGAGAAAGCATCCACTGATCGGCCTTCAGGTGGCCGCGGCAAGTGGACTCCTGCTCTACAGAGGCGCAACCGGCAACTGTCCGGTTTACAGGAAGATTGGCAAAGACACCAGCGATCCACAAGCCATCATCATTAGCGACACCATTACGGTTAACGCACCAAGAGAAAAAGTATACGCCTTCTGGAGAGAACTTTCTAACCTTCCAAAATTCATGAAACACCTCAAAAGTGTAGAAGAAACCAGCGATACCGTCTCCTTGTGGACAACCAATACCCCAGGAGATCTGATAGACCTGAGCTGGAGCGCAGAAATCACCCGCGAAGAACCCGGTGAATACCTGGGCTGGCACTCACTGGAAGGATCCAGAATTGACAACGGCGGGAAAGTAGAATTTAAAGACACCCTGAATGGAACTGGCACAGAACTGCATATAGAAATAGACTATTTCCCACCAGCTGGAAGCGTAGGAAGAGGCATCACCTCCCTGTTCAATGGACTATTCGAAAGCATGATCCGTGAAGACATCAAAAACTTTAAGCACTATGCAGAAGCCGCAGAATTCAGGCAATATGCAGGACTGTCTACCCCAGCCTTCAGCTAACCACAGTCTGACACCCAGGAAAATATATATTACTGATCAAGCCTCAAAACCTGTAAGGTTCAGCGCGATCAGTAATATATATTTTCAATAGTGATGACATTTGAAAAATCATGATTTTCAAAATCTTAATTTAATTGCATATTTGTAAATGCTCTCATCCGTTTACGCACGATATATTTCCCTGATTGCACTGCTATGTTTCTCTATAGTTAGCAAAGCCGATACCCTCTTGCTTTCAAACGCAAATGCAGACCACACCACCGCTTTAAAACCATTTTTTAAAGCTCTTAAAGATCAAAAACTTATATCATTAAATCAATTCCACCTCTCCAGACCCAACGATACATTTTGGTTAAAAGCAACCCTAAAAACATCCGGAAACCTGGATCAAAACCATTTTTGCCTAAGCTTTAACCACCTCACCTTTGTTGATCTGTACCTGTTTGAAAACGGAAAACTGAAACTACACCACAAAGCCGGAGCCTTCAGAAAAAAAAACGAGATCACCCGCGGCGACGACCGTTTCCATTTTAACCTTGTGTTTTTACCAGGCGCCACCTACCAGGTCATCCTAAAAATTAAACACACAAAAAGATATCCCCCCAACTACGATTTCCTGCTACAAAGCACCAACACCTACCTCTCCTACAACCGTACATTGGAACTTACCAATTTCTGGCTTCAGGGAGCAATAGCCGTATTGTTAATTTACTCCGGCCTCTCCTGGTTCATCAGCAAATACAAACCCTTCATTTGGGTCATGCTTTTTATAGTCAGCATCGGCCTGTATTGTTTCTCGCTCGAACCCGCATTTATCGACTTCTTCTTCCCTATGCATCCCGAAACGGGTTGGTTATTGGTGCTGGTCTTTCTGCATGTAGGAATCGTTAGCTTTTATCTGCTCATGATTGAATTTTTGGAAATGAAAAGCAAGGCACCTCAACTTTACCATTATGGACATCTCCTGATCAAAGTGGTTCTCGTTTTCTCTGTACTCTGTGTAACGCACAACTATTTAACCTCCAATTACTTCCTTACCAACCAAATTAATCTGGCCTTCTCCCTTATCCATTTAAGTTATATAGGCATTGCTACGGTTACACTCTGGCGTAAATTAGATGCCAGCCAGCGTTTCCTGATCTATGGCATTTTAGTATTTGTTACCGGAGTGATGGTATTGGTAGCAAGTGCAGTAATTTTTGGTGAACAAAGTTTAGTTTATGCACCCATTATCTCAAAAGTCACTATCCTGCTCATCACCATTCTTTTCCTCACCGGACTAAACCAAAAGCAAACAGAACTCCTGGAGAAAAAAACACGGATCAGCACTTTAATGGACGAACTGAACCACCGCGTTAAAAATAACCTCCAAATGCTCTACAGCCTAAGCGCGCTGCAACTCCCTCTGATGCAAAATGAAAAGGGCAAACAAGTGCTGAATGATATGCGCGGACGTATCAAAGCAATGATGCTGGTTAACGAACATTTAAGCATAGATCAGCAAGAACAAGCCATATCCGTCAGGTTACTCGCCCAGGAAATCAAACAGCACATCCAATACATCTATGATCCGAAAGAGCAGATACCTATAGACATCCGGATTTCCGAAGAACTCAGTTTCCCCGCAAGCATAGCGTTGCCCTTTGGGCTTATCCTGACAGAGCTATTCACCAACACCTTTAAACATGCTTTTAGTGGCGACCACCCCAATCCTTCCATCCAGGTAGAAATCCATTTAAGAGCAGGGTATTTCCGTTTTACCTACAAAGACAATGGAAACAGAACAGAAAACATCAATATCAGCCCGTCTATGGGCCTTTCCTTAATACAGGATCTGATCAGACAGCTCAAAGGAAATCTTGCCGTCAACTCTACAACGGGATATACCTATTTATTCACTTTTCCAAACTTCTGTTAACATGCGTATTTTGATTATTGAAGACGAAATTATTATTGCACGCTTTATAGAAAACCAAATTAAAAGCAATCATCCATCCGAAACACGCGTTGCGCTTTCCATCAGCGAAGTCCGGCAACTGATTCCAGAATTTTGCCCCCACCTGGTCCTTTGCGACATTAAGCTGAATGATAAACTGGACGGAATAGAACTCATCCGTCAATTGAAGAAAACACATGCTTTTGAAGTGGTATTCATTACCTCCTATCAATCTATGCAAACCATCAACCGGGCCTTTGAACTCAAACCTGCCAATTACATCATTAAGCCACTGGATGAAAGCAGATTATATGCTGGACTGCTCCCGGTTGTAAAACAACTCCAGGAAAAGGAGGCCTCCAGTTCTTCCAAAGCAAACATGAATGATACCCTGAGCCCAAATGAACTGACCATATTAAAACTCATTTCACAAAAGAAAACCACCAAAGAAATTGCCGCTATGATCCACCTGAGTCCTTATACCATAAAAAATTACCGGCACAGCATCTGCCGGAAACTTCAATTAGACGAAGAAAATAATGCTCTTTTAACCTGGTCGCTGAAAAACCACCACCTGATCGTCAGCACAGCTTAGTCATCAGTCTTTAAGCATCACAAGCCCGGCACTTTGCCCAAGCTTCACCAAAACCTTGGTACCATAAACCGCCGTATAGGCTATACCTGTGCCACCATCAGACTTATATATCAGATTGTCTATACCCACCATATCTAATGGAGCCGTCAGAGAATTCACAGCAGAACAAATCATGTAAAGTTTACGGTCTTTTAAAATTTCAGGAGCCCTTAGCATGGACACCACCTGAAAAATCCCATAAAGAAAGGTTCCACCTTTAGACACCAGAGAAGTCGCCCTTCGCCAATCCTTATTTTTTTTCTGTAAAAAGGCAATTTTATCTTTATGCTTGGTCCATACCTTCAGCGCAAGGCGCAACAAGAGCAAAATGACAATTCCCCGGATAATGGTTTTGGCCCATGTAGGCGCATTTTTTATTTTTCCGCAGCAACAGCAAACCTCACGATCTTCCAGAAATTCAGCCACAATCGATAAATACTTAATTACGTTGAACGCATAAGACAATCCATTGATCAGCGATATGACTGTACCCGCAAAACCTGTCTGTTTTTCCACCACCTCTGCCGCCTGGTCCATGACCGAATCTGGCAAGACCGTTTCTGCTACGATCTCGGGTAATCTTTTCACCTTTTCTATCGCGTAAAGCAGGTTGGAGGTAATGTTAAGGCCCACATGTATATATTTCAAAATATCCTGATATACTGTTCCTTCTGTTTCTTTTGTAGTTATTGTAGTATCCATATCGTCTGTTAATTAAATGATGAAACAACCTGATGGGAAAAGGCTTCTTTAGACATTTGTGTAAAAGGCGCAACTTTATTCGCAATTTTATAGCCAATGGTGGTTGGAATGGCTATAAATAAGCAAGTAAGATCTAACAAACTCAACTCCTTTCCGCTAATCTCATAATAGATAGGCGATAAAATGGGAATCCGGATGGCCGCATTGAGCAATTGCTTGATGGATTCAATTGATTCTATTAAAAGATTAAAAAATCCATCAACCAGACCCTCTATCATGTCAAAAGCAATATCTAAAAATATTTTGCCCATTCTTTTCAAAAATTCTCCGATAGACAGCTCTCCTTTAAAAAAGCGGAGCAGCAAATCCGTTATATTTTTCAAATTCGGATCATTCGTATCAGCAGACAATTTTTTTAAGGGACCAGTATCTACGCCCGTGGCAGCAACCCCGGAAGTACCAAACATCACCTCCTTTTTGCTGTTTACCCAATTGGTGCGCGAATCGGGCGGGCTCACTTTGAGCATGTCCTTTGAAGCATTGAGTTCATCAACAGTACCGTTCAGCTGATCATGATCCAGCGCATCCAAACCTGAGGCCATGGTAATTCTCTTTTTCAGCTGCCTGATATTTTCCACCACAAATTTCCTGAACTGTTCAATTTGCGGTATAACGGCGTCCAGACAATCATTTGTGGTCAGTACCAATGCATCTTTCGTATCCACAATATCCTGCCAATTGAACAAAAACGCTAAGAACTCTACCAAATCGTCAAAAAACACTTTGGTATTCTCCCAAAGTCTTTCCATAAAGGCTAAAGCATCTTTTGCCGTATTGGCAATCCATTTCAATACCTTACCCCCAATTTCTAACACCAGCTGCACGCCCTCCTTTACCTTATTGATGATAAAAGAACTGACCTCTATAAAGCCCTTTTTGATACTGTATAAAATATCTCCAATGGTATAACCTCTCTCTTCAGAAAAGCCATAAGCACTACGGGCAGGCAAAGAAATACCGCCAGCCGACTTGTTATCCAGTTGTACCGCCGCATTTGCAGTAAGAGAAATTGCCGCTGCCAGTTGATCCAGTGTATCCGCATCGTAATTTCCAGAAATCAAAGGCGTCCCATCTTGTTTTCTGGCAGCCGCGAGGTCTTTTCCAGACTTGATTTTTTCCTTCATCTTTTCCTGAACACCCCTGCTCAGATCAACCACCAATGGTTCATCCAGGAAAGCCGCATCAATATGAACAGGTGCTGCAGCAATGGAGTCTATCGGAAAAACAATATTGATGTAATCTGTAAAATCCAGACTGATCTTGCTGCCCGGCGACAGAAAATATTTCTTATTATTCACGTATAAAATCCTGTTTTCTTTGCTGGAGATATGAATCTGATCAGAAATTGGTGCTGAAGTATTCGTGAAATGCAGGTCAATAGAATAGCTGTTTATTTTTACTGTTTTATTCAGGTTGGCAATATTCACCTCATGTTCCTGCCAGTTTTTGCTCACCGCATCTTGCCAAAATTGTACCAGGCCCGGGTTACCTGAATTGTCCTGGTCTGTAAACAAAAACAATTGATTGGTGAAATTCTTACCCTTAATTGCAGAAAATTCATCCATATGCTCGTGCATTTTCAATGGATAAGTCCAGCGCCGTATGGTCTTACCCGGTAAACCTTCTTTATCTAAGGTTTGAAAAGTATTGGTTAAATAATACAAGGATTTTGACTGCTGGTCCAATGCCCACACCGTTACATCAGCGTCATGAGCCGAAACATCTATCTTGGCATAATTCCGGTCTTTTGCCGCCACCTCTTCCCTTCCGGAATCAGGAGCGTCAAATTTGTATATCCCTTGTCCGGCTACATACAAGATATGGTCACCTTGTGTGTTTCCCAACAAATCAAAACAGCTGATGTCGCCGCCGGTTTCAAATCTGTATTGTGAAATCTCCTCTCCTGGTGCATCAGGAAAGCCTTGAAAAAGCATAGTCCTTTCCTTTCTCATATCATAAAGGATAAATACACCATATGATCCATAAATACGCCCAACAGAAAGTTGTTTCACTTGCTTCGTATTTTCAGGCAAGGTAAAATTGGAAGGCTCATCCTTGTATTCAAAATAATGGTAAGTAGCATCTGTGCCTGCTAAAAGAGAGCTGAATAAAACCCCTCTTTGGTCCATTGTGATATGATTTATAGTTCTTGCCGGAAAATCCAGGTGCTTATATCGGTATTTCAACACCGTATTCAGTTTTTCCAGATGTGCTTCATTCAACTCCAGCTCATCAGAAACCAGTAATTCAGACTGCTGATCCTTACGCTGGCTGTAACAAAGCCTGAAAGTCCCCTTCACTTGATCATAATCAAAATCGAAGCTTTGCGTCTGGAAACCCTTGGCAGAAAGTTCTGCGATCCCCCAGCCTGAATCACTGCCATCAGACCTGATGATCGCGGTAAGCACACCTGATTTACTGATAAAAAAAATGACCGAACCATCACTGCCGATCTTTAGTGATTTAATTCCTTTTCCAGCATCCACGGTGCTCTCTGCCACATAGTTTTCCATAAACTCGCACTGGTATCCTAAAGACACCTTACTGCGGTTCTTATTTGTAAAAAATAGATCTTCCATATTTAAATAGCTGGATTATAATTTAGACTGTTGCTTCGGCATAGGAGATATCAAACAGTACAGCATCTGATTCATCCAATTTGCCGTTAAGCAAACGTATGTTTTTGAAGGTATAGACATTAGATCCCGGCAAGACCACTTTATTAGAGAAATTATTAAGCGCACTGAAATTTACCTGTTTGAAAGCCAGTCCGATATTTCCTAAAAATTTACCCGTATTTTTCTTTTGTTCTTTGGCCAAAGAATTGAATATATTGGAGAAAGACAGCCATGCCTCATCAACACCACTCTTATATTCCAGTTCTTCGGTATCCATTCCAATTAACGGAGGGGTATATTCATCTTTCATTTCAATGTTACCTTGTGCAGAAGCGATTAGCTTAATTACAATTTTGCCAGGTGCGCCTTTGTATCCGTTAAATTCATATTTGCCACTGGTCGAGAATTTACGGTTCACACCTACCGAACCAACTACTGCAGACACTTCCTCATGCGCATTGGCTTTAATTAAGATATCATACCGCAGAGAAATGGATTTTTTATCCGCATCATTTTTAATTTCCTTCCTTTTGATCGTAAAATCCATATTGATTCCTTTCTCCAGATATTTGAGCTTAATTTCAGATTCATCACTTGAGGCCACCCTGTCCAAATCGGTCAGTGCATCTTTAAAAGCATTTTCTATAGAACTGTCAATTTCTTTCAGATAATTATCAGCAAATGTTCCAAAGTCAAGGGCAATCACACCACTTACTGTAGAAGTCTTGTCTAACGCTTCTTCTATCAGGCTTCTGTCTATTCTTCCACCTAAAGGAGCTGCCGGAAAGAGATGTTTTTCCGTCAGCATTAAAAAGTTAAAGGCCGGCGCCCTGGCTATATTGCTCTGGGATGTAGAATAAGACGTACCTGTTGGATACAGGAGTGATTTTTCTCTCTCTGCCAGCTTTTTTTTATTGATGGCATAGCCCAATACATAAGGGCTATCTTTGTCAGTTTCCAGATTTTTGAAATAATTAATGACGGCAACCTGCAAAGTGGTCCGATCTCCAATATCTGCAGGCAAAACGCTATCTTTAAGGCTGTACTGCGATACATTTGCCTTCTCAAAATCAAGAAGTATGGAACTCACTGTGAAATCAGTATCATTAAATCCGCCCTCCCTTAATTCTGTACGGGATGCTCCGTCCAAAAGAAACATAGACTTTTCGTCTATTCTCAATTTACCAATAGGAACCCGGAACGCATAGGATTTATTTTCGAGGTTACATTCTTTAATACACCCTTTGTCGATGTAATAAAACCTCCCTTCTTTAATCGGAAGTTTAAACAACACTTCCGTATTGCTGTCCTTCAACAAAGTAATCATGGGCGCATCCAAAATGGCATCTACCAATATCTCATACTTTGAACTGATTTTTATTTGATCCTCCAGTTCTTTAATGGCGTCCTTAATGTCATTACGCTCTATTCTGAGTTGGATACGCTCTTCTCCCTCCGAGTCGTCCAATTGATCTTGCTTGTCCTGCAAATCGGCCTTCAGTTGAGCCAACTGCTTGAACAAACTATCCAGGGTCAACCAGGCCCGTTTAGCCTCCTCAAATTTTTGGTCGGCCTGATTTAAGCTGTATTTCCCCTTACCATCAGCAAGAAATTGCCATTTCCGGTCTATAATGCCTCTATTGAGCAATTGTTTAATTTCGAAATTGATTTTGTTCTCTGAAACGGCCAAAACCATATCATATTGACCCAAGCCTATGTTTTTGTTTCTCATTTAAAATGAATTAACTGTAACTAAGCAAATATATATGGGGTC
The DNA here is from genome assembly GCF_003061025.1 of Pedobacter sp. HMWF019. Lineage (GTDB taxonomy): Bacteria > Bacteroidota > Bacteroidia > Sphingobacteriales > Sphingobacteriaceae > Pedobacter. The sequence goes on from NZ_QAIL01000190.1 coordinate 19,673, forward strand.
GAAATGTGTTAATAGAGACCCCGGGGTCCTATTTTTAAATTATTGGAAGCGAGCTTATGTGAAGCTATTATACCAGTTTTTTCTGCTATAATACCTTTTTTTATAACTCCCGGAAGAGATCTTTGTAATTCGTTTGTAATCTAAATTCAATTCCCGGAGTCGCGGCCATGCAGCTTCGGGATTGTTTTTAGTCCATGTTACAGAATGGTGTTCCGTCATCATCATGATCAGGATGACTTTCAACCTGCTTGCCTTCCCTTGTCTCTTTAATGCTGATATTGTTGTCTATATTATGCTCACGCTTGTCTTCATGGCTTTTAAGCGGACCACGAGCCGAACTTACAGGCAACTCACCTGCATTAAAATTGTTGTTTTTCACTTCCTGAGTTTTCATAGGTTCTTGTTTTGTTTTTTATACGAATAGTTTTGTTGGAATTAAAACAAACGAAACCCATTAAGGTTTAATGCGTTAACCCGACCCAAGTGTTGACCGGTTTTCATCTGGCGCAACCTTTTCAATTAACATCTTGGTAAAGACATTCTGATGCTCCTCCAATATATGAATCACTTTTCCAAGAGACATCATTTTCCTAAAATCAAGTGCATTGATAAACTTGATCTTTTTCAATTTGACCTTTTCCTCCCGTAGTGTAGCGATAGAAAATTTCAAATCTTTCAATAGGCCTTTAACAAGCGTCTCAGCCAGATCAGGATCGAGACAAGTACGAAGAGCGCATTCCTTTTTTGCCTGTTCAATGATCTCTCCTAAAACTTCTTCCAGCTTCCGCTGTTCGTGGATATCCAATTCCGTAACCATTTTTCTGGTTACACCAACGAGGTTAATTTTATTTTTCATCCGTAAATAAATTTACTTTTATCTTGTTTTTTAAACTGTCCTAAAACTACTTCAGAGCCCTCTGA
>NZ_QAIL01000191.1:0-7575 GCF_003061025.1 Pedobacter sp. HMWF019
GTTTATAACGGTATACGATAAATAAAATAATTACATTTGCTGTAGCATGGTTTAATATTTTGTAAAAGCAGAATTGCCAATTACGCATATTGTTATTTACTAGTGGGACTTGTTATGAACGAAAGAAATGTTAAATATTCAATCAATATCAATTTTGAGGAAATTAAACTTCCTCCTTTCCAGGATATACTGATTGTTGGCAAAAATTGTGTTCAGGGAAAAATAGGGCTGAGTAAATCCTTTGAAATGTTACTACCCAATGGTTTTCTTAGTGTAGAAGTAGAAGATGAACGTGTAGAAACCGTTTTTATCAATAAGCATATTTTAAAGAAGATGCCAGTGGAAAAAGTGATGCATATCTTAACTAAAAATGTTTTTCCTTTCGTTTCAGATGGCGAGCTGATCCGTGTTGACTTTAAAATTAATATTTCTATTGAAAACATTGAAATCAATAATATATTAGAATAATAAGATAATGATCGCTCCATTTATTAGAAACGAGTTCCTGACTGTCAACGCCTTTGATGGTATTTATGAAGTAAAGCATAAGATCATTTCAAGTGGAGGAGCGGTAGTGATGATGGAGGATGAGCCAATAGGTTTGATTAATGCAAATGATCTCTTATCTAAAACACATCATCTGGTGGTGGATTGTTTGTCTCAGAAACCTGAACTACAAAGAAATGCAAGGATAGCCGAGGCACTGAAAATTATGCTGGAGACCCGTTCGGAGGTATTGCCAGTCTACGAAGATAAAAAGCTGATCGGTGTCCTTCACAAGGCGGATATGACCAATCACCTGGTTGATTCTTTGGAAAAGCATAAACAAGATTTACAGGCAGTTGTTCATGATTTAAAAACTCCTATTTCGAATATTATGGGGATTGTAGGGATTTTAGAAGAAATGCTGGAAGACCCCGATCATACAGAGATACTTTCTATGGCAAAAACTGCCTGTACCAATGCGCATAATCTTGTTCACGAGCTGCTCAGACCACCAAGCCATAAACAACTGGCTGTACAAGGTGATTTTTTTGAACTCAGAGGGCTTTTGGAAATTTGTGCAAATGATTTTCAGGTAAGTTTGCAGAAAAAAAATATAAGTCTGAGCGTTGTACTGCCGGAAGCAGAAAAATACAGTTACGGACATGCCATTGCCGTTCGGCGGGCTATAGATAACATCTTAAATAACGCAATAAAATTTACCAGGGAATATGGTAAAATTGAACTTCATGCACTTATAGACGGGCCATATTGTAAGGTGAGCATTTCTGATAATGGTGTAGGTATACCAGAAAAAATGAAGCCATTGCTTTTCGAGAAATTCACTGCAGCAAAAAGAGAGGGTACAATAGGAGAGTCAACTACAGGAATGGGACTGCATATTACAATGAATATTTGCGAACAATACGGGATTGAACTTGATTTCGAGAGTGAAGAGGGCCGGGGAACGAACTTTCATCTCCGTTTCAGGCTCACTGATCACTTGTCCTGATTGAATAACTTAGAAAGGATCTATCTGGTTTTAATAGCTAATTGCATGCTTACAGGGTATTTATTTGAAAAGTAGAATAGGGCCTCGGCTAGGTCATATGGAACAGCCGTATTACGTTTTGTTCTGCTGTTGACTTCAATACCCAAACGTTTGCCGTCGTTTCCAACGGTCCTGTACGAGTTTGGTATATATTTGATCTTTCTGCTGCCACTGACCATTGGGGGAGAAATGAAAATATGGTCGTACCAAGATTTAGCACCTCCTCCTGTACCGCAGGTATTTGGGATATTTTCAGACAAACGCGTAGAGGTCGTTAGAAAACGCTCATATAATTCCGGTCTCTTGGTCCAGTTGGCTGGATAACTCAAAACTTTGTCTGGATAGAACGGAGGATCAAACATTTTTGTACTGGCTTTTTCTGAGGCTACTATGGCCTGATAGCCATCTTCTCCTGTCTTTCTGGTGTTAAAGTCGCCCATAACAATGAGATTGGGCAGAATTGGGAATTTTTCCCGAATTCTTTCCATTACTTTAGTCAACTGTTTATCTCTTTGTTTACTATTGTCTCCGGATTGGGTATGATTAACAAGGACATATAAAAATACAGTGTCTTTGGCAATGGCCAGTTTTGAATCTTTATAATATAATTTATAAAGGTTAAAGTCTGTCGTCCTGGCTAGAAGAGTTTCGGTCTTAACAAAAGCCAGTTTTTGCTTGTTGTAAAATAGTACCGACATATTATCGGCTTCACTTTGGTTACTTGGATCTGCATAAGCATAACGATCCTTGTAAACTGTATTAAGGACATGACCGCATATAACTGTTGCAAAATTGGAAGATTTACTTTTTCCAGGTACAAATGCGGCAATTTTCTCACAACTGAGCAAGTCTGGCTTTGTGTATTTGACAATGGTTTTAAAGTAATTGTTTAATTTTTGCAGATCACCCTGGCATCCGTCTCCATAGTTTAAAACATTGTAAGCCATTACCTTTAATGTATCCGAATGGGGAATGCTGCCATGGACAGCCTGAACCGGGGAATAATTTGCGCGTGCCAGCAGGAATGCTGCAATACAGAGGATGGGTAAAATACAAAACCGGATTGCTTTCATCTATAGTTAATTTAGGAGGTTAAGCAACGCAAATATAAATTCTTCGCGGCTTAAGCATCAAATAATCTTTGTCTGTTTAAAAGATTAGGTCCCCTTCTTAGACAATTGGTTCTATTTTTGCATATCATTTGTAAACTTACGAACAACGCCATATCTATGAATAAATTTTATACGTTAATTTTTCTGCTGTTGTCCACTTTTACGCTCCATGCACAAACTGCCGGCGACTCTAAGGTGCTGAACGAAAAGCCCAGAGATACCTCTAATAAAAGAGATTTGATTGATATTGCCAAAGTTCTTTTTAAGATAAAGCCCAGTAAAAACCCAAAAACGGGAGAAAAGAAGATCGCATTTTCTCTGTTGCCTATTGGTGGTAACGTTCCGGGTGGCGGAAGGGCACTGGTTACCTCAACCACCGCAGGTTTCTATCTTGGACCGCGTAAAACGACCAATATATCCAGCGCTGGTTTTGCTCCTTACTGGAATTTTAAAGGACGCTTTGGCTTACCTTTAAGATCTGATGTCTGGCTCAAAGACAATACCTGGGTCATTCAGGGTGACACACGTTTTCTGGTTTACCCTCAGTATACCTGGGGTTTGGGAAGCGGTCAGGAGGATAATAAATTGTTAGTGAATTATAAATACATCCGCTTCTATCAAAGTGCGCTGAAACGTATTAAGCCTTATTTTTATGCGGGTTTTGGCTATAATCTGGACTATTTCATCAATATCAATACCGCAGATACCGATCCGGGGCTGGAACAGTTCTCCGGCTATCATGCGGGAACGCAAAAAGGGAGTAATTCCTTTTCATCAGGGATCTCCTTTAACCTACTTTACGACACCCGGTCAAGTTCTATTAACCCACTTCCGGGAAGTTATTTTAATGCGATACTGAGAACTAATCCCAAGTTTTTGGGGAGTAATTCCAGCTGGAAATCTTTATACCTGGATGCAAGGAAATATGTGCCCTTAAATACAAAACCCCATCAACAAAATGTACTTGCTTTTTGGACCTATTTATGGACAGGATTGAGTAATGATGTTCCTTACCTTAATTTGCCGAGTATAGGTTGGGATCCTTACAACAGATCCGGGAGGGGGATGGACCAGAACCGGTACAGGGGGAAAGGTTTGTTTTATTTCGAGAGTGAATACAGAAGGGATATTACGGATAATGGATTGCTGGGTTTTGTTGTTTTTGCCAATGCGACTTCGGTTACCGAACCAGAAAATAATATGTTTAAAAAGATTCATCCGGCTGTGGGGGCAGGGATGCGGGTGAAATTTAACAAAGCGTCAAATACAAATGTTGCCATAGATTATGGGATGAGTAAAGGATATTCCGGATTTTCTATAGGCTTAGGAGAAGCTTTTTAAATTTGTGGTGTAAAAAAAGGCTGCATAATTTTCGCTGAAGAAGCGAAAACAACGCTAGGCCTTTTTTTTACACCACAAATTTTTGGTTGCAAACCTTTTCTTGCCGATACAAAATATTGGAAATGATCTTTACAGAAGGCGGAGACCGGAAGGGAGTTTTCGGGTAAAGATTTTATGGAAGATTGTTTTGCTATTTTTTTTAGTTAAAAATAAAATGATATCTTTGCTAAAATTTATAGTATTTGACAGATGCCAATGACCATAACCGTACTCGCCGTAATTGAACCTGATATAACTTCCGCTGCACCTTTATCTAAAGTGATGAACGAAAGGCTACGTCGTCTGGCTGCTGAATTGCAGGATCAGCATCTTAAAAACCTTAAATCAATTGATTCCGGATGTGAAGATGTGGTCATTTACATCAGTTATAACAGCAAATATAATATCCGCTGGAAAATTGTAAATGATGTTCCCTCAGTTATAGAGGCTGAAGTGGCTCATCAATGTGCTCTATTGGGTTATATCTTGTGGAAGGGTAGTCCCATCTATAATTTTAAATTTTAAAAAAAAAAGCTACCATGTTCATTGGTGAATTGTATAAATTTACACTTATGAACGGAAAGCCACTTCTGAGATATCATGCCCACATTGTAGCTATTAGCTATAGCTTTATTCAGCGTGGTGATTTCCCTGCCAGAAGAAAGCAGGAGCCTAACTGGAAAAACATCATTAAAAGACCGTCTTAATTCAAGTCATTTTCAGACCTGATCTGCCTAAAGGCAGATCTAAAAATTAATCATCCAACTTATTCCAGCCGTTTGACCGTACTTTCATTTACGAAAGTCCTGTCTGCGGAGTCTTTTAATGATAAAAAAATGAGAACCATTATAGAACCATTCAGAATTAAGTCTGTAGAACCTATACATTCTACTACACCTGAACAACGCAAAGAGCTGTTAATCCAGGCACATTATAATCCTTTCCTTTTAAAAGCTAAAGATGTAATCATAGATCTGCTGACAGACAGCGGTACTGGCGCCATGAGCAGCGAACAATGGGCCGGAATTATGCGCGGAGACGAAAGTTATGCCGGAAGCGAGAGTTTTTACCGCTTCGAGTCAGCGGTGAAGAACATTACCGGTATGCCTTTTATTATCCCGGTTCACCAGGGGCGTGCTGCTGAACACATTCTTTTCACCTTTAAGGGGGGTGAAGGCAAATACATCCTCAGCAATACACTATTCGATACTACCCGTGCCAATATCGAATTTTCGGGTGCGCAGGGACTGGATCTTTTGTGCCCCGAAGGTAAATTGCCGGCAGTGTCTGCACCCTTTAAAGGGAATATTGACACACAGAAGCTACGGCAGGTTATTGAAGAGAAAGGCAAAGAAAACATTTCTGTAGTTATTGTAACGGTAACCAACAATTCGGGCGGCGGACAGCCTGTAAGTATGGAGAACATTAAAATGGTTAGGGATATTTGTAGTCATTATGAAATTCCTTTCTTCATTGATGCCTGTCGCTTTGCAGAGAATGCCTATTTTATTAAGAAAAGAGAGGTCGGATATCAGGACAAAACCATCATAGACATTGCAAGAGAGATGTTCTCTTACGCAGATGGATGTACGATGAGTGCCAAGAAAGACGCATTTGCCAATATTGGTGGCTTTTTAGCATTAAACGATGCGAAACTTGCAGAACAGTGCCGGAACCAACTGGTTATTACAGAGGGCTTTCCAACTTATGGCGGGCTTGCAGGACGGGATCTGGAAGCTATAGCCATTGGACTCGGGGAAATTGTGCAGGAAGATTACCTCCATTACAGGATCAGGAGTATCGAATATATAGCTGAAAAACTGGATGCTGAAAATGTTCCCTATTTAAAACCATCAGGAGGGCATGCCTTGTATCTGGATGCTAAAGCTTTTTTGCCACATATTCCGGTACATGAATACCCAGGGCAGGCTTTAGCTGCTGCATTATATCTGGAAGGCGGGATCAGAGGCGTTGAAATAGGATCGGTGATGTTCGGTAAATACGACCAGCAAGGTAAACTGGTTCCTGCAACACTCGAATTGCTCCGGCTCGCCATTCCACGCCGGACGTATACCCAAAGCCACATGGACTATCTTCTGGAGGTGATCATCAATGTTTATCGCAACAGAAAACAGATCAAAGGCTTTGAAATTACTTATGAAGCGGAATATTTGCGTCATTTTACTGCGCATTTTAAGCCTGCTGCTCAAAAATAAAATTGATCTGGAGGGGTCAGTTTTTATCAGGCCGGGAATTTATTTCCTGGCCTGTTCCTTTTTTAGGAATTTAACTGTTTAATCACGGCAATGATATCTTCTTCACCGTAGGAAGGTTCGGCTTGTTGAAAAGTCTCTAAAGCAGTTGTGGCAAGCGGACTGGAAAGTCCTTCATTTTTTGCCAAGTTCAAGTCTTTAACAATGTGTTTGAGTGCAAAAGCAGCATTGTATTGGTCATTTAAAATGGCGTCTCCTTTAATCTTTGTAAAAACATTGCCGAGTGCAGCCTGTCCAATCAAAGTCAGTAAATTTTCGGTTTTAATCCCTTGCTGATTGGCGAAAATAACAGTTTCTGCTAAACCTTGGGCATACAATGCAAGCAGACTGTTGATGGCCAGTTTGGTGCTGTTTCCTGCACCAGTTCCGCCCACCAGCATAGCCATTTTTCCGAGAACTTCAAGAACAGGTTTCGCCTTTAAAAAAGTACTTTCCGAACCCCCGGCCATAATCACCAATTGTCCTTCCTGCGCTTGTTTAACGCTTCCTGATACCGGTGCATCTATATAATGATGACCAAATTCCGCAGACAACGCCGCCATTTCCTTACTCACACCGGGCGAAACAGTACTCATATTAATTATGATTTTACCCGCAGTTTTTACACTCAGTAAGCCACTTTCTGCATTAAAGATTTCCCGAACAGCCTGGTCATCTGAAACCATCAGAATCACGATGTCTGAAGATTGAATCAGTTCAGCTGGTGAGGAGGCAATCCCGGCACCCATTGCTTTCAATGCACTTTCCTTTTCTTTGCTTCGGTTATAAACCTGCAGAGGATAACCTGCTTTGATTAACTGTTCAGACATGGGGGTTCCCATATTTCCAAGGCCAATCCAGCCAATTTTTGTCTTGTTCATATCTAGTTTATTTATGATTTTGATCTTTTCTATACCTTAATGAAGATCTTAATTTTTTAAAGAATTATTTATACAGAGCGCTGAAGATGCAGGTGATAAAGCTTTTGCCGCAGTGCGCTTAAAGCCTTGCTCCAGTCTATTTTAAAGTCGTTTAAATTTACACATTCGCTAACGGTTAGCGTTTCTTCAGCGTATTGGTCAGACCATAATCCTATTTCTATGATCAGTGGCACCAGGCCGATGCCTTTTTCGGTCAGGCTATAAATCATCTTTTGTTTGTGGTCCCGGTCTTTTTCTTTAATGATAAATTTTTCTTTCTCGAGGAAGTTTAATCTGTTGGCCAAAATATTCGTAGAAATGTGTTCCGCAGAAGATAGGAATTCATTATAAGAACGCTTGTTGAAGAAGATCATATC
>NZ_QAIL01000191.1:7585-20283 GCF_003061025.1 Pedobacter sp. HMWF019
GGGGCAGTCAGATTTCATATCATCCAGTTTAAACTACTTGCAAATATAAAGCAGTTATTTATATTTGCAACAGCTTGCTAAGTGCAAGTAGTTAAAACTTGTAAAATGAAAAGAGTAGTTATAACAGGAATGGGCGCGCTTACGCCGGTAGGAAATGATATTCAAACTTTTTGGAACAGTCTTATCCAGGGAAAGAGCGGTGCAGACCGCATCACCAGGTTTAATCCCGCCGCATTTCGTACACAGATTGCCGCAGAGCTGAAAGACTTTGACGCCTCACTTTTCCTCGATAGAAATGAAATCAAGCGAACTGATCCTTTCACCCAGTATGCACTTGTTGCTGCCGGACAGGCTATTAAAGATTCGGGATTGGATTTTTCTGCGATGAACCCTTATGATACAGGGGTGATCTGGGGTTCAGGTCAGGGTGGGATGCTAACATTTGAAGAACAGGTTACAGAATATACAGAAAACAATTTTGTGCCCAGGTTCAGCCCCTTTTTTGTTCCTAAACTTATAGCCAATATGGCATCTGGAATGATCTCTATAAAGTATGGTTTAATGGGCATCAATTATACCACGGTTTCGGCTTGCTCTACGTCAAATACAGCCATCATGGATGCTTTCAATTACATCAGATGGGGAAAAGCAAAAGTGATCGTTACCGGAGGTTCTGAAGCGCCAATTACACAGGCTTCAGTTGGAGGTTTTTGTGCAATGAAAGCAATGACTACACAAAATGATACCCCTGAAACTGCTTGCAGACCTTTTGATGCAGGGAGAGATGGGTTCTTAATGGGTGAAGGAGCCGGTGCTTTAGTTCTTGAGGAATACGAGCATGCCATTGCCAGAAATGCAACCATCTATGCCGAGCTTGCAGGAGCGGCTATGACAGCCGATGCTTATCACATGACCGCAACTCATCCCGAAGGAGAAGGCGCAGCTACTGCTATGCGTTTTGCGCTGGAAGATGCAGGTTTAAATATAGAAGATGTCGATTATCTAAACGCCCATGCCACTTCAACTCCTGTTGGAGATATGAGTGAATTAAAGGCTATAACAAAGCTATTTAAGGATCAGACAGATCATTTACATATCAGTGCTACAAAGTCTATGACAGGTCATTTGCTTGGCGCAGCAGGCGCTATAGAGGCCATAGCTTGTATCCAGGCTATACGACATTCAATCGTTCCTCCAACAATCAATTTGACGGATCCGGACCCGGCAATTCCTTCCAATCTGAATATTGTTAAGGTAAATGCAATGGAGAAGAATATAGATGTAGCTATGAGTAATACTTTTGGCTTTGGCGGGCATAACGGTATCGTCGTGTTCAAGAAGTTCCAGGGTTAAACTATATTCGGGTTTTATGGAAAAATCAAGATGCTCTTCGAGGACTGGACTCCTTGCCCCGCTGCGCTCTTGTGGCAAGGCGCCCTGAGGTCCTCTCTGAGCAATCTTAATTTTTTCGAGGTGTTTATGTTTTTATTTGTTCTCAAGAACTCGCAAGCTCGGTTTTTCGGGCGCAAACCGATATGAAGTATAACAAGCATGGAACCTGTATATTGATGTCGTTATAACCAAATATGGAGTATAACAGTGCTGTTCCGCTATTTTTACAACATTCCGGCTAGGCGTGAAATCCAGAAATAAATTTGGTGTCTGTAAAGAGGCATTGGCTGGTTTGGCCCCTTTTCGGGGGCTTAGCAGGCGCAGCCTCGAAACAGATACCAAATTTATTTCAATACAGCACCAACAAAAAAAATCCGGACGTAAGTCCGGATCTATTATTAGCATAATTAAACAAAGAAACTAAGCCTGCGGCTCCAGGTACTGCGCATAGCAGTATCCTTCTTCGCCGTCATTTGTACGGACCAGCCACCATAAATCGTTACTTCTGTTAACCAGGGTAATCACTTCACCATGAGCTGCTTTTCCTACAATTGGCTGATCTGTTCCTGGGCCTTTGCGGATATTCAAATTGGAACTTTCTGTAACCACTTTTGCATGAGTTACAGCAGCGTCAACAGCCACATTCACGTTGAGGACCAGATCGCCAGAAGCAAAATTTGGGTCAATCTGATTGTAGATATCCCATAGGTTATCCTTGGTTGCGCCATCTGGAGCTGTACCATCTACATACAATACACCATCCTGCTCACGTACGGCAAGATCGGTTATCCCAGCAGCCGAGGCCGCATCCGTTAATTGTTTATATTTATCTTGTAAAGCCATGATGCGTACTATTTAATCGTTAATTTGTTGTCAATTTTTTTAGGCTTAAGCGCAGACAGATGTTGCATTAAAGTGATTAAAGAAGCTTTCTTAAGCGCTCCGGTTAAGGTCACTACGCCGTCTTTAACATCTGCTTTTACCGTTGGGAAGTCTTTTATTGCATCAGCAACATTCTTTTGAAGAACCGTATCCTCTGCAATCACAACAGGTGCAACAGCAGGCTTAACAGTTAAATCGTTTGTGACAGATTTAACCCCTTTTTCAGCCTTGGCAACTTGTTCAGCGGTGGTCTTTGCTGAATCGTCAGCCACCTCGCCAGTTAAAGTAACAGCACCTTTAGTTACGGCAACCGTAATTCCACTTGCCTCTTTAGCCTGAACAGCCGCCTGAATATCTGCATCCTTTGGCCCGCAACTCGCCAGAAACAGGGTTGCGGCCATAACCGCACTCATCATTAATTTAGTTGTTTTCATCTTTTGATATTAAGTTAATTGTAAGAGTAAGTTGTATTAATAAGCAAAAGTAGAGGAGAAATGTTTTAGCGATTTCCCAATTTATGATCAAAATCAGAGATGACGAATGATTTAATAGGAGAACATGTATTCTGGCCGAAAAAAAATAGCCGGGAGACATACGATGGCAAGATATTTGAACCGAAAATGGTCTATGAATGAACAATCATCTCTCTTGCAAGCCCTGAGATCGGGCGATGTAGAAGCGGCCAAACAACTATTAAATAGTGGGGAACGCTTACCTAAAAACCTCCAATCCTATGAATGGAGCGCTATTTTTGATAAAATTAAGGACCGTAAAGCCTTTGATATCCTGGATCAGCTGATCGAAGACGGTACCATTGAAACTGACCTTTACGAATACGATTCTTTTAAAAAAAGCATCTTTGACCACATCATCCGTTTCCCTACAGACCAAGCCTCCCTCGACTATTTTAGTACTTTAATTGGTAAATTTCAAAGCCTGAACAGTGATCTTCAGGACCAGACCTTGCTGGGCTATGCGCTGGAAGAAGCTGCGGATATTGCACTCATAAAACGCCTGGTAGAAGCGGGCTGCGATATCAATTACAAGAACAATGCAGAAGAGAACTTTATCTACCAGGTGGTAAATAATGGTGCCCTGAGTGTTAGGAATACGGAAAAAGGCGTAGAATATCTGAAATTTTTAATTGGCGAGGGCCTGGAGGTAGATACAGCGAATATTGTAGGAACCACGCCACTTCACCTGGTCATTGACAGGAACAGAAAGGAATACCTGGATGTGCTGCTGGAAAATGGAGCCAATCCAAATGCACAAGATAAGAAAGGCAGAACGCCATTTTATAACGTGGTAGTGGATCAGTTTAACCTCGCTTCCTATGATAAACTTGCCAGTTATGATAGCCCCGCATTTGAACTTCGTGCACAAGAGGAAGGTACAATGCTGGCCAAGTATGTGAGCAGATTAGACAGAGCTTCAGAAACTGAGATCAAATTGCTGGAACGCCTGATACAGGATGGAGCAGACGTTTATCATACCTCTGAGCACTATGGAAAAGAGAAATCAGCTTTAGACTGGGCGGCAGAAAAAAATGCAGAGATATTGAAAATATTGGTAGAAGATGGAAATATAGACATCAACCAGCAAGATAATGAAGGAAACACCCTGCTGCATAAAGTTTGCGCTCATGAATTGTACCGCGATAACGAAAAGGCCAAGGAGACTTACCGTAAGGTAAAGCTATTGCTTTCAAAAGGTGCCGATATTCATATCCAGAATGATAAAGACCAGACCGCACTCACGCTGGCTTCTCAGGACAATACCAAATCAAAAACCGTAGAACTCTTATTACAGAACTAATATGTCGATGTCATTTATCCTGGCTTGCGAAAGCGGAAATAGAAAAATAGCAGAAATCCTCCTGGCCAATAAAGAAGCAGATTTTAACTATACAGATGAAAGAGGGCGTACAGCATTACATTATGCGGCGCACAGGGGCTATCTGGACCTGGTTAAAATACTGGTTGGCGAGGGCGCCGATCTGAATTATGAAGATCATGAAGGTGAAACTCCACTCTACTTTGCCTGCCTGCAAAAACAAAAGCAGACGGCGTTGTATCTGTTGGAAAACGGGGCAAATATCAAGATCAACGATAAACAAGGGAATAGCCTTTTGCATCTGACCGCATTGTCCGGGCAGGTAGAAGTGATGGAAAAGTTGCTGAAAGAAGGTATTGAAATTGACCTGGAGAACAACGCCGCAGAAACCGCTCTTCTGCTGGCTTCTGGCTGCAGAAATAAAGAAGTTGTGCAGTTGCTTCTGCAGCAGGGGGCAAATATCAATACTACCAATAAGCATGGAGAAAGCCCGTTGCTGTTTGCAGTGAGATCTAAGAATCTGCCTATGGTCGAACTATTGCTGCAAAACGGAGCCAATCTGGATCACCTTAACCATGCCGGTGAAAGTGCCCTGTTAATTGCCTGCTATGAAACCAACAGAGTCATTACTAAATTATTAATAGATAAGGGGGCAGATATCTTTGTCACATCCAAGAATGGGGTATCCCCGGTTTGGTACGCCTGTGCAAACAACCAGAAGGAAATCGTTGACCTGTTTCTGGAAAATGGTCTGGATGCCAACCACAGTAAACCGGTTTCTGATCAGACAGATTCCATGAATTCTTATCTGGATTGGGTAGAATCGGCCGCTGGACTCTCTTCAGACAGTAATTTTAACTTAACAGGTTCTTACAGTTCAGGTGGGGAGAGCTTGTTGCATGTAGCCGTTAAAAATGGCCATTTGAGCATGGCTAAATTGCTTGTGGAGCAAGGCGCAAACATCAATATTCAAGATGAGTCTGGAAATACACCATTACATTATGCCGCTGCAAACGGTAAAAAGGATGTTGTGAAATACCTGCTCGAAAACCAGGCTGATATTTCTGTCGTCAATGTAAAAGAACAAAAGGCAATTGATTATTCCAATATCAAAGGTTTTAACGAGATCACAGAACTGATCCTCAAATTTAGTCCGCAGGGAACGGCCGTTAAGCCTGTCGAACCGGTATTGGCAGCATCACAAGCAGTTCCGGAAAATGACATGGCAGCAAAAAAGAAAGCCCTGCTCGATTTAAAAGAGCTGCTGGATGCCGGAATCCTTTCACAGGAAGAATTTGATGCCGAAAAAGGTAAAATATTAAAAGGATAACAGGAGATCGGAATCAGCTGCGTTTTATGATGCACCGCTCATTTTTGAGCAGTTCGATGGACTCAGCGATTTCGAACTCCGTTTTCATTCTCTTTTCTTCCTGGCGGAGATATTTCTTCAGTTCCTTTTTATGGTAGGCTTGAAAAAAGCGTCTGATGTCGTCGTCCGATTTAAGGATCAGGCCAGGTACCTGGAGCGGCTTATGGTCCTCATCCATGGCTACCATAGTAAAGTAACTGGTATTGGTATGTTTTACCTCATTGGTCTTTACGTTTTCTGAGATCACTCTAATACCAACCACCAGGGAGGTTTTACTTACATAGTTTACGGAAGCCATCAGGGAGATCAGTTCGCCTACTTCAACCGGTGCAAGAAAATCAATGGCATCTACAGATGCAGTTACGCAATAGGCTCCGGCATGTTTTGCTGCACATACATAAGCTACTTTATCCATCAGACCCATGATAATTCCACCATGGATTTTGCCCCCAAAATTGGCGTATGAAGGAATCATCAATTCTGTTAAGGTGGTGTGCGAATCTGAAATGCTTTTATAGTTTTCCATATATGATCTGTTGCCGGAAAGTTATAAAAGAAAAATAAAAACAGGAAGTGATCTTTCTGTTTTAATACAGAAATGACTAAATAAATAATCCTCTATATTTGAAAATGCTTAGACCTGATTCAGATACAAGACAAAAAACCGTTATTGTTGGGTTTAACTTGGGCGGGAGCAAAAGAACAGTAGTGCCTTTTGGGGTAGCAGATTTCCATGGAAGAAATGAAAATTCTTGTTTTACTTTTGAGTATAGCCTGGAAAGGCCTGTAAATGTGGTTCTGCTGGAAATCCGGGATGCCACAGACCAACTCCTATACCAATGTTCTGCTGAATCTGTGCCAATGTTACCAGGTATTTATCAAATTCATTGGGATGGCTTTGACAAGAATGGAATTTACGATAGCCGTAGATTTGACCATCAGTCTTTTTATGCAAAACTGACGGTTATAAAAGATGATGCGGTTGAGTCTGAAGTCTTGAAATTCGGTACACGTTATAAGGAGGTAAGCTGGATAGATGTCAAAATCAACAGACCAATCCGCACAATTCAAGCGATATTAAGAACAGCTTTTGAAGATCTGGGCACCATGGGAGAGGTCAAAGTGCCAACGAAAACCTATGAAGATTTACTGGTTATGGCCATAGAGGGCATGAAACAATATTGGAGCAGGAGCCACCATCATCCTGAAGGTAAAAGTGTACATATGCCTGATGGTGAGGGATATGAGTTTTATCTGGAAGTAGAGAACAGCACAAACAAATCGATTCCTTCTCCTGGAATTGTTTACAACAGTCAAGGCAGGTTGCGCAGGTCAAGAAACTGGGAATTGTCCAGGATCCTTTATTATAATACAGGTGCACTCAAAGTAAAAGGGAAATGGCTGGTGTTAAAAGAGAATTATGCTGCAGCTGATTTCAAACATACCGCTGCCCATGAAATAGGCCATGAGATCTTACTGGCCTATGGAGGGCATCGGTATTCTAAAGCACATAAAGGGAGTTCTACGATTGTAACACAGGCTGTGAAAGGAAACTTCCTGTATCCTCAAACCGGAGAAATAGACCTGATGATCTACTATGGAGAAGATGAAGACCACCCTTATCCACCAGATTATAATAAACGGTCGGTTGCCTCAGAAAAAGATGTACTGGGGTTAGTGTGGCTCAGTAAAATTGAATATTTTCTAGTCGCAGGTGACATCATCACCTAGATCACCGTAGATTAACCAAGGAGAACAAGAGTAAAGTTCTGCCTTCTACCTCGAGCTGATGTTCCCGTTTTAATCCAAGTTTTTCTAAGAGACGTATAGAAGGTTCATTATCCGGGGCTACAGTAGCCAGGATTACCGGATACAAAGGGTTTTTGGAAAGCTCTTCTAAAACTGCTTTTACGGCTTCGTAAGCATAGCCCAGATTGCTGAAGTCGGGGTGAAATGCGTAACCAATGTCGTGGTGGTCAAGGTAATCTTTTTTAATAAAGGAAACTACACCTGCCGGTGTGCTGTCTGCTGCTTTTTTAACAACCCAATATTGAATAGTGGGGCTATCTATAGTTCTTTGAACATAAGCCTCCGCATCAGACAGTGTTTTGATGTTCCTGTCTCCAATAAACTTTAGCCAGCCTGGTGTATTGAGTAGAGCGAGGATAAATTCTGAGTCGCCTGGGCTTAGTTTTTCAATCAGCAGCCGTTCCGTTGTAAGGGTATCTGACATCTTTATAAGGAGAATACATTTCTGCTAATCTATTCAAAATATAAATCAATCGATTATAAAGCAGGGAAATTGGTGTTTTTTTTAATAAATCTCCTAATTTTGGCTTAGATGACGGAAGTAAAAAAAGTGGCACATCAGCTGCCGGAGCTTCGCACAGTAAAGGTAATCAGATACGTTACTCCCTTGAGAGAAGGTGGTTCCATGCCTGCTATTGCAGAAGCTGACGATGAGTTTTTATATGTAATTAAATTTCGAGGTGCCGGCCAGGGCGTTCGTGCATTAATTGCCGAACTGATAGGTGGGGAGATTGCCCGAAGTCTGGGGCTGAGGATACCGGAACTGGTATTTGCAGAGCTGGATGAAGCCTTTGGAAGAACAGAAGCAGACGAAGAAATCCAGGACCTGCTCAAATTCAGTGTTGGACTTAACCTGGCCCTGCATTACCTTTCTGGTGCAATTACTTTTGATCCGGTGGTCGATACTGTAGATGCAAAGCTTGCCTCACAGATTGTTTGGCTTGATTGTCTGCTCACCAATATGGACCGTACGGCAAGAAATACCAATATGCTCATGTGGCATAAAGAACTGTGGCTGATTGACCATGGCGCATCGCTATATTTTCACCATTCCTGGCAAAATTGGGAAGAGCAGGCCAAAAAACCATTTGTTCTGATTAAAGATCACGTTTTGCTGCCCCATGCTTCGGAGCTGGAAACGGTAGATGCAGAATTCAAGTCCATACTTAGTCCTGAACTCCTGAAGTCTGTTACAGATCTGATCCCGGTAGAATGGCTGGAAGGAGAAGGTCACTTTCAATCTGCAGAGGAGCACCGGAATGCCTATGCGCAATTCCTGATCTCCCGTGTCAGCCACTCAGACGTATTTGTAAAAGAAGCCCAGCATGCAAGAGAGAGACTTATATGAGTACGCCATCATTCGCGTTGTACCCAGGGTAGAACGGGAGGAGTTTATGAATATAGGCGTTATTCTGTTTTGTGCAAAGCAGCGTTTTCTGGAAGTGGTTTTTCATCTGGACAAGGAACGTTTAGCCGCTTTTTGCCCGCAAACGGATATAAAGGAACTGTACCTGCACCTTAAAGCCCTGCAACGCATTTGCAGTGGTGAAAAAGAGGCTGGGCCAATTGCACAGTTGGATAGGCCTTCCAGATTCAGGTGGCTCACTGCAACCAGAAGTACGGTGATACAGGCATCAAAAGTACATCCTGGCTTTTGTGACGATGCTGCGACAACTTTAGAAAAAATATACCGCACAATGGTGCTTTAATGGAATTAAATGGACTATTTTAAAAGATTACTTGAGCTGCTTCAAACAGAACAGTCAGAGGATCTTAAAATCTATCAGCAACTTACAGAAAGTTCTTCCGTAGCCGAACGCCGGTCTAATGGATTGGTTTGGTACCCTGTGGCCATCAGAGGTTCAGAGATGAGCCGTGGTGACTATCTTACGGTAGAAACAGAACGGACAACACATCAGTATGTTGCCCATCAGTTTCGCTTTGGAATGCCGGCAGTATTATTTTCTAACCACGATCCTAAGAACGATCGTGTGGAGGGGGTGATTGCTTACCAGAGCGGAGACCGCCTGAAACTTACCTTGAAAACCGACGAATTACCAGACTGGGCTTCGGATGGAAAACTCGGGATAGAATTGTTGTTTGACAACAACAGTTATGAAGAGATGAAGGCAGCACTGAAAACTGCAGCAGCAACAGATGAAAAATCACTCAGCTGGCCTATGATTCAGGTACTTTTGGGTGCAAGGCAGGCTACCTTCCATAAAGATGTTAAGACTTTTGCGGGCAAGGGACTAAATCCTTCTCAGCAAAGCGCAGTAAACCAGATCCTAATGGCCAATGAGCTTGCCGTGGTACACGGACCTCCCGGCACGGGTAAAACCACCACACTGGTCCAGGCGATCTGCGGTTTACTTGCGCAGGATCAAAAACAAATCCTTGTGGTTGCGCCAAGTAACACCGCAGTTGATTTGCTGAGCGAAAAACTAGCCGCAGAAGGGTTAAATGTGCTCAGGGTAGGTAACCCGGCAAGGGTTTCAGAGCAACTTCTATCGCTAACGCTTGATCAAAAGATGGCAGCGCATAGAAGTATGAAAGAAGTGCGTGCCCTTAAAAAGCAAGCAGGCGAGTTTAAAAATATGGCCCATAAATACAAAAGAAATTTTGGCAGGGCAGAAAAAGAACAGCGTAAAGCTTTGTTTGATGAGGCCCACAAGATCATGAAAGAAGTGGACCGTACGGAGCAGTATATCATCGACCAACTGCTTTCTGAGGCGCAGGTAATTACCGCTACCCTGGTGGGCGCCAATCATTATACCGTACGTAACCGTCAATACCATACGGTGGTTATTGATGAAGCAGGGCAGGCCCTGGAGCCTGCTTGCTGGATTCCTTTGTTAAAAGCGGAGAAAGTCGTACTAGCCGGAGATCATTGCCAGTTGCCGCCAACCATTAAATCAAATACGGCAGCTAAAGACGGCTTAAGTATGACCTTGCTGGAGAAATCCGTAAAACTACAGCCTGATGCTGTAGTGCTGTTGGAAGAGCAGTACAGGATGAACGAAATGATTATGGGCTATTCTTCATCTGTCTTTTATGATAGCAGGCTAAGAGCAAATTTGGCTGTTGCAAACCACGTTTTGTTTAAAGGAGATAAGCCTTTGGTCTTTATTGATACCGCTGGCTGCAGCTTTGAAGAAAAGGTGGAAGGCACCAGTACGATGAATCCAGATGAGGCTTCTTTTTTGATCCGTCATCTGGAGCAGCTGTTAACCTCAATCCCTTTTGCCGAAAATACGCCCGAATATCCAAGCATCGCGATCATTTCCCCTTATAAACAGCAAGTTCGTGTCTTAAAGGAATTTTTACTCCAGGCACCTGAACTTTTAAAGTATTCGGCCTATATCTCGGTGAATACCATAGATAGTTTTCAGGGTCAGGAAAAAGATATCGTGTACATCAGTTTAACCAGAAGTAATATGGAAGGAACTATAGGGTTTCTTTCTGATACCAGAAGGATGAATGTAGCCATGACCCGGGCCAGGAAGAAACTGATCGTGATTGGAGACAGTGCCACATTGAGCAGGTTTTCCTTTTATTCAGGCTTTATATCTTATGCTGAACAACAGAATGCCTATCATAGTGCATGGGAATTTATAGCGGTATAATTGCTGTTGTTTTTTAAGTATATTAGATTTAAGAAATGCCATTATGAAAGTTATCGCCCTGATCTTAATCGCTGTGGTTGCCCTGGAGCACCTCTATATCCTTTGGCTTGAAATGTTTGCCTGGACAACAAGAGGTAAAAAAGTTTTTAAAGGATCTATGCCAGAAGAAATGTTTGAGAAGACAAAAACACTGGCTGCCAACCAAGGTCTTTACAACGGCTTTCTCGCCGCGGGTCTGATTTGGTCATTGTGTATTCAGGATCCTGTGTGGTTTAAAAATATATCCTTGTTTTTCTTGTCTTGTGTTGGAGTTGCAGGAATATATGGTGGTTTAACCGCTTCAAAATCTATTCTTGTTGTACAGGCACTACCCGCTGTACTTGCTATTCTAGCCGTTTTATTATTTACATCGTAACCGGTAACGGTTCTGGTTCTACAATGGTTTGGTATGAATGCGCCATGAATGCGCCATGAGTGCGCCATGAGTGCGCCTTTTTTCTGCAAAAAGGCGCACTCATGGCGCAGGTATTATCCTGTCAAGGCGCAGTCATTTAAAACCATGACCAAACTCTTTAACTGCTCGTCCACTTGTTGCCAATTCCAGGCCATAAAAAAGGCCTTGTTTAATAAAACAAGGCCTTTTGCTGCATGTGTGTTAGCTGCTTATTATTTTTTTAATTGTTTTTTTGTTGATTCTGTCAATTCACGGTTTGCCAATGCATGGCATTCCATAATTGCATCACTGAACATCATTTGTTGTGGTGGTGTTTTTTGAGTTGAAGCAGAAGGGCCTCTTAACGCGCCTACAAGGCCTAATTCTCTCGCCACATATACATAGCGGATGGCATCAATAACCACACCTGCAGAATTTGGAGAATCTTGTACAGAAAGTTGCGCATCAAAAATAACCGGAGCACCCATAAAGCCTTCCAGTTCCAGACGGAAATTGGCTACTTTATTGTCACCATAGAAAGAGATGTATTCTGATGGACCTGCATGTAAGAAACTGTCGTCAGTAGAAATTCCTCTGATGTCATTTTGTGCCCTGATCACATTTTCTTTGGAGATCTTTTTAGATTTTAACCTGTTTTTGTCTTCCATGTTAAGGAAGTCAGTGTTTCCGCCAACATTTCTCTGGATATGTGCCTTTACATGGTGTCCACGTTCAAAAGCAAGTTCCTGAAGCATTTGAGAAACAATACTTGCTCCAAATTGACTACGCATGTCATCTCCAATAATTGGAATACCTGCATCAATGAACCTTTGTTCCCAAGCTGGATCAGATGCGATAAATACCGGGATACAGTTCACCAGGGAAATTCCAAGTTCAATACAGATTTCTGCATAGAATTCAGTTGCCAGCTGAGATCCAACAGGTAAATAGTTGATCAGTACTTCTACTTTATGATCACGTAAATGACCAATTACTTCGTTTCTTAAAGAATCAACAAAGTTTTTATCATAAGTTACTGAATCGAGTAAAATATCAGAGTTTTTTAATTCATCTTTAATTACAAATCTGTTGGCCTCAGGATAAGAAGCCATTAATGGAGATACACCATCGATAACCGGAGAACGGTAGATAGGTGCTTCTGTTTTGATATCCGCGTTAAGTACGATTGTACAATTTGGTTGAGCAAAAATGGCTTCTTTTAGCGTACGTCCGATTTTTCTTTCATCGATATCGAACCCGCAAACAAATTCTATGTTCCCAGCTGTGTAACCGCCAATGTTATCGGTCATCAGACCTGATTTTTTGTCACTATGTGTGGTATAATATTCTACAC
>NZ_QAIL01000192.1 GCF_003061025.1 Pedobacter sp. HMWF019
GTCCGTCCATACCTATTGGTGCACCTGGCGGCATTTCTGCCGAAGGTGGGATTTCAAATTTGTTTGGGTTCTGAGCGAAACTCTTCAGCTGGGATAAGGCATATCGCCTGTTTGCTTTTTGCTGTTCATTTCCTTGCTGCAGGTTGGCTTCCAGCCATTGCTGCAATTCATCAATTTTGAGCAGGGCTTGTCCTTGTACATGCGAGGGTACTTCCTGCCCGGCAGCAAGTGCAAGTAAATACTTAAGAGTCAAATTATTGACCAGGACCTGCAATTGTCCATCCATACCACTTTGTACAGGAACCTTCCAGGTTTTCTCGATTAAACGATCTGCTACAGCCAGAAAGCCTGGCTGTTTCTCCTCTCTTGCGGCATATTCAGTTAGCCTGGCTGCCCTTTTTGGATCCAGTATATAAGCGATGGTAGTACTTGCAAGTGTTTCTGCGGCTACAAGGGGATCAAATGTTGGGCCTGTCTTTCTGCCAAAGATTTCCCTGCTGGAAGGATAGCCTGAGGGTCTTGGTGGAATTTTTTCTATGAGCTTTTCCGGGATACGCAGGTTTGCCGGCTGTATTGTTGTCAGCAAACCTTCCAGTGCTGCCCATTGCTGATCAGCCGGAATCAATCCGGTAGGTATTTGCCCGTCATTCTTTAATGCATGCGTAAAATACAGCCCCCCTATTAATTTGGATACGGCCTCGATCTGGTAGCGGTGCAATAAATAAACCGGTACCAAGACCTCCTCCAGGGTGGCCATGGGTGCATCTTTTGCAATTGCTTTTTCAGAAAAATCAGACAGTACCTTTTCTCTGATCTGCATGATTCGTTTCAACTCGACCAGGGGATCCGTACCATTGTCCCATTGATGGGATAATGGATGGACATCTCCACCAACATCAGGAATTTGGATAAACCCTTCAGCAAGGGTTTTCTTCATAATCCGGTCCAGCTCCTGGTCTTCATTTGCTTCGGGCTTGAATTCACTGTACCCCCAGATGATGGCCCTTTTATCCCACTCGCCTATTCCCTTTGCATAAGCCTGACTAAGGTCTATCTTTCCGTTTTTATCCAGGCTGAAATAGGGCGCTGGATAATCCATTACCGAAGCTCTTTCTTTGGTGCTTGCTGTAAAGTTATGATACAAGCCCAGTGTATGACCGATTTCATGGGCTGATAACTGCCGGATTCTGGCCAGCGTAAGTTCTTCCAATGCCTTTGGAACCGGTTTTCCGTCTGTATATGGCTGCAACAGCCCTTCAGCAATTAAATAGTCCTGGCGGTGCCTGTCGGAGCCTAGGGTAACTACTCCTTTAATGATCTCTCCTGTTCTGGGGTCAATGTAGGATGAGCCATACGAATAGCCTCTCGGGTCGCCATTTCTGTTTACCCAGTTGATCATATTATACCGGATATCCATGGGATCTGCTCCCTCTGGCAGTTCCTTTACCTGAAAAGCATTAATAAAGCCTGCAGCTGTAAAAGCTTCATTCCACCAGTTGCCACCTTCAATCAGTGCTTTTTTTATGGCTGCCGGTGCTCCTCTATCTACATAGTAAATAATGGGCCGGATAGCTTCACTCGCGGCAGCACCAGGGTGTTTCTTAATTAAACGCTGTCTCCTCGAAAAACGGGAGATTAAAGGCTGGTCCATATCTGCGCTAAAGTCATAATAACTATACAGGTTAAATCCTGATCTCGGGTCAAACTTCCGTGGCTTATACTCCATATCCGGCAATGCAGAAAAGGACTGGTGCATGGTTACGGTTATAGCAGTCGGATCTGGTGCAATGTTGCTTCCACTGCTAAACAAACCGGAGGGTGCAATGCCTCCGGTAAAAGTGATGACCGATTCGAATTCCGTATTTTGAGGAAAATTTTTAGTATTGGCCAGCACAAGGGCACTTCTTGATTCGTCGAATTTATAGCTGCCCCCTCCCGCACTCTTTCCTAATCCCTGGCCGAGCTGTTGACTGTCTTGTATCAAAAAGGGCGTAAGATCAATCAATACCTTTTCGTCTTGGATGGCCAGGGGTTTGAATCCCCAAATCACGGATTTGGCAAAAGCATTCTCAACTGACTTTTTCTGGTCTGCATTTTCAGTAATGGCCCTGTAGCGGTAATTGGGTACCACCAATAGCAATTTCCCTCCTGCAAGTACAAATTTCACCACATCGGCTTTTGCCTTTCCAAGTTCGGCGCCACCCGATCCGACTCCTGCGGGTAAAGAGGTAAAATAAAGAAATTCCTGATCCAGCCGGTTTACTTCCAGTAAGATCTTATCGTTTTTTGCATCATAATAAAAAGGGAAAAAACCATCGTAGCGTTTCAATCCTTTAACTTTGGCTTGCAGATCATTATCCTGCCCCTGAACAGGCTTAACTACAGCTATTGCGATCAGAAAAAATAAATATCGGACTACAGCTTTCATTTTAATTAATATAATTTGTTTGTAGCCAGCTCTGTATTAGCTGCTGGAAAAATATAATTATCAGCAGTTACTCCCACTTCCGGGGCTTGCAAATTGCTATCTCCTTTGGTAGGAATTGGCAAAAGATTTCGTTGTAAATCATTAGACCTGAAACCCTCTCCCAGTAATTCAATACGCCGCTCTTTCCAAATCGCATTGATTAAACCCGAGGCTGAAGAAAATGTGGCTTCAGGAAAAATGAAACTGGCATCGGAACGACCGTGAACGGCTTGAAGCAACGCTTTTGAGAGCTCAAGATTACCCACCTTAGCAGAAGCCTCTGCATAGTTTAACAATACTTCAGCATAGCGGATAACAGGAATATAATCCAGAAACGGAGAAGGTTTAGCGTACTTTTTAAAATACTGTTTTCCTGATACGGTTCTGGTCAGTTGTCTTCGCTGATCGGAAGCACCCCATTGTGCGTCGCCTAAAATACCATTTGGATTCAGATAGTACTCCAGATTGGTATTGTAGATATAGGCTATTGCAGATTGACCGGTGTAAGAATCCAACGTGGTCATCGGCATGCTAAGTATAGACTCTGCCGTAGTATAATCGCTGTCAAAAATGGTGAAGATATTGGCTTGCAAAATATGCTTTACACCGTTTAAAGTGCTAAAGGGTGCTGTGGTTTGAGGAACAATTTTCTTTGCTTCATCTACCACTTTACTGAACTGATTCATACTTAAATACACCCTTGTTTTTAATGCAATGGCTGTGCTTTTATGTGCCCGGGTTGTATTCAGTAGTGCAGATTCATAATTATCTGGCAAATTCACTTCGGCTTCATCCAGGTCTTTTAAAATTTGCGCATAAATTACCGCTACACTACTTCTGGCTAAATCGTTGTTCGCTGTTCCAGTTTCTGCAAGCAAACGTAAAGGCAAACCTTTTGATGCACCATTGTTCTCATTATAAGGCCTTGCAAAGGCGGTAACTAAACTATAGTAAGATAAAGCCCTTAATAATTTCGCTTCTGCAATGTACTGATTGGATTTAGCTGCAGTAACCACATTTGGATGTTTTGCCAGTCCGTCAATCAGGATATTGGCCAGATTGATGGTGGTGTATCCTGCCGACCATAGATTATTGATGTCATTGGAACCCGAACTGTAGGAATTGCTCCAGCTTTCGTAGGCGGTGTAGGAATTGGCCGTAAGGTTAATGAAGTCTTCGCCACGTACATCTTCATATAAAAGGTAACGGCCGCCGTATAAGCTTGCAGCCTTTAATCCTTTATAAATTCCATTTACCAGGCCCTCAATCCGCTGGGGTGTATCAAATACGTTTGCACTGGAAATCGTCGTTTCCGGAATGGTATCCAGTCCTTCCTTTTTACTGCAGGAAGATAATCCGGCTAAAGCGACAAGAAGGAGGAGCAGTGGTTTGTTTATTTTAGTGATATAGGTTGTCATAAGAATCGTATAATGGATTTAAAAAGAAACATTTAGACCAAGACTTATGGTACGCCCCTGCCCGATTGAATTTTTTTCAATCCCGATAGAGCTGTTTGAATTGCCATTAGAGGAGGATTCAGGATCTGTACCAGAATAAGAAGTGATCAGGAAAGCGTTGGAAACTTGTACATAGAACCTCACCGACGACAAATCAATCTTATTGACCAGCGTTGATGGAAGACGATACCCTAAAACGACTTGCTGTAATCTTAGAAAATCAGCTTTCTCGGCATTATCCGAGATAGAAAACCCACTTGAACCATTCGAAATCACATCGTTGTACACCAGTCTTGGGATATTGGTTACCTGGCCTGGCGTAGTCCATCGGTTAAGTGCCTCGGTTGAATTGTTGTAGAAACGCTGGTCCAGCAATGTTCCTCTCGTACCATTCATGATTTTGTTTCCACCTGAATAGGTAAAATTAAGAGAGAGGTCGAAGGCTTTAAACTGGAAACTGTTGTTAAACCCACCATACCATTTAGGCAAAGCATTACCCAAAATCTGGTAATCTGCAACAGTAATGGCCGGAGCTGTTCTGCCGTCCAGATAGGTCCAGTTGCTGGTACCTGATGGCACAGCAGCGCTGTACTGTACCTTCTCCCCATTTTTATTGATAAAGATCCGGCGTCCGTTTTCCGGATTAACCCCAGCCGTTTGTGCGCCATACAGACTGCTCACAGAATAACCAACTCTTGTAATGTTATTGGCTTCGGTCGTGGTATGTGTGTAACCAATAATATCGGCATTACCAGCCGAAAGTTCGGTTACTTTGTTGTTGACATGGGTATAGGTAAGCGAGGCTTTCCAGGAGAAATCTTTCTTCTCCATCAGGGTGCTGTTTACAGCAACCTCTACACCGCGGTTATACATAGAGCCTACATTCATTAAAATCGTGTTGCCTGGAATACCTTTAGAAGGCGACTGCGGTGTGCTTAAGATTAGCCCGTTTACATTATTGTTAAAGTAATCGACTTCAACCTGTATCTTACTTTTTAATAGTCCAAAATTAAGACCTATGTTGGTTTGCTCACTGGTTTCCCAGCCCAGATCTGGATTACCGGCTTGTGAGATTGCCCAGGTAGAGGCACTGCCGTACAGGGAGGATCCGTATAGACTAAGAGAACCATAATCATTAGGCAGGTTTCCATTGCCCACCCGCCCCCAGCTTGCCTTCAGTTTAAGGTTGTCAAATACATTGGCCAGAGAGGAGCTTTTATAAAAAGGCTCTTCAGATACGGACCAGCCTGCAGATACCCCACCAAAATTACCGTACTTATTATTCTCTCCTAAAGCAGAGTTGCCGTCCCGTCTAAAGTTCCCGGTAATGAAGTATTTGCTGTCATAGTCATAAGACAAACGGAAAAAGGAAGAGCGGAATAATTTCTCTGAAAGGTCGTTCCCTGTAGATTTGATGGTTCCCCAGTTGCCCTGATAGTTCTCAAAGAAAGGATCTGAGGAGTTGCTTTGGCTGGCACCCCATGAAGAGAAATTAAATTTCTGAAGATCGTAACCCGCCAAAGCAGATAAATGATGCCCCTCTCCAAATCTTTGATCATAGGACAAGCTGTTGGTAAAATTCCAGTTGTTCCTCGTGCCTTCAATATTTATTGCAGAGCCACCTGTAGAGTAAGCGGAGGAACCCAACAACGGACTCAGGTAGGTAATGTCATCTGTTCGCATCCGGTCTAAAGCATAATTGGTATTGAACTTTAGATTTTTCAGCAAGCGGATACTGGAATGGATGTTTCCAATAAAGTGATCATTTGTAGAGGTATAATTACTGTAATTAAACAAAGCATCTGGATTATAGAGCGTATTGGTAAACAGATTTTTCCCAGGGCCAAGGGTTCCTGTGCTGCTCAGATTGTAAGATCCATCTGCATTAAACGGGGCAACATTTGGAGGAAGTACGAAGCCAAGTCTCGCTCCTCCGATCAGCAATAAGGTACTGCTGGGTAAGGAACCCGAATTTTGAGCATTATTAACCGTGTTGTTATAAGAAACGTTACCTCCAATACTCAGCCAGTTGGTCACATCGTGATCTATGTTAAAACGAACACCTTTTCGTTCAAAGTTATTCTTTACAAAAAAGCCTTCCTGATTGGAATAGTTGGAGGAGAAAAAATACTTTGTTGAGCTGTTTCCTCCTGACACGCTCAGGTTATGGTTGTGTGAAACAGCTGTTTGATAAATGCGATCGTACCATCGGGTATCTACTAAGGAGCCATCCGTGTTATAAGAAGGGAAAAACAAAGCGGAGGCTACATTGCTGTTATTTGCATTTCCGGTTAGGATTTTACTGTTTAGAACCGCTTCATTTTTCAGGTCCATGTATTGCTGGCTGTTCAACAACTCCGGTAAACGAACGGCTTTAGTGACCCCTACCCATCCATCATAGGACACTTTGGCTTTGCCATCTTTACCTCTTTTGGTGGTAATGATCAACACTCCTCCTGCAGCCCTGGAACCATAAATAGATACTGAAGCCGCATCTTTCAGCACATCAATGGATTCAATATCGGCAGGATTTATATCACCCAGAGGGTTATTAGGCACCGAAACATTGGAGGATATATTACCCGTATTAATTGGAATCCCATCTACAACCACCAGAGGATAGGAACTCAAGGAAATGGAATTAATACCCCGGATGCGGATAACAGGTGGATTATTCAGTACCCCGTTTGGTAAGGAAATGCTCACTCCCGCAGCTTTACCAGCCAGGGCCTGGTCAAAACTTTGAACAGAGGCATCCTTAAAGGTCTCACTCGAAATATGGGATGCTGCACCTGTGAATTCTTTTTTTGACTGGGTACCATAACCGACCACTACGACCTCATTTAATGCGGTATTGCTGGATTGAAGTCGGATATCAAGCTTAGCGCTGCCGACATTTTGTTGCAGACTCAGATAACCCACCGAATGAAACGTCAAAAATTTTTCATTTGCATTTATGGTGATTTCAAAATAGCCTTCACTGTTTGTTGTTGCGGTTTTATCAGATTGATGAACCTTAACAAGGACACCTGGAAGAGGTTCATTATTAGCGGCATCTCTTACAACGCCCGTTATTTTTCTTTGCCCCTGTGCAAAGAGCAGTGAGCTGCTTGCGAACAGAAAAAAGAAGATTAAAGTATAGGTTGGTTTCATTTATTTTATTGTTTTATAAAATCAGCGCATAGCAGTTCTACCCTCCCCAAATTTTCAGGGAGATATTGACCGTCATAAAATGTTTAAACAGACTTATACAGCAGAGAGACAAAAGCTGTATCAGCAGAGAATTTTGTGTTTAAAAACACATTCGATGTAAAGAACATCGGGTATAAACAATCGGTGTTTCTTTTATTACAGGCGATAAGGATACAACTTGGTCATAGTCGAATACCGCCAAAATGCGGATAAATGGTTTCTTTTTCATAATTGTTGGGTTGGTTTCGACAAATATATATAATATCTACTGATTTAGTAGTATTTATTTATATTTGTTATTAACCTGACAATCCAATAACATTTTCAGGGGGCTTAATCTCACAAACAATTTAAAACAACAAAAATGGCAGGACAAGTAAAAAGCACACAGCAAACCGCATTAAATGACGTTGCAGCAAGGCCTTTGGCAATCGCAACACGTACAGTACCTCAAGCACCCTGGATCACCCCAAGATGGCTCCCACATTTATTAAACTGGACACCTGTTGAATCTGGTATTTATAGAGTAAACCGGGTAAAGGAGGGGGAGTCGGTTGAAGTTGATTGCTCCAACAGAGATGAAAGGGTTTTACCAAATACTTTTGTGGATTATGTTGAAAAACCACGTGAATATTTATTAAGTGCCGTAAATACGGTATTAGACGTACATACGCGGGTATCAGATCTGTACAGCAAGCCTTACAACCAGATCAGTGAACAACTCCGGTTAACCATAGAGGCCATTAAAGAGCGCCAGGAAAGTGAACTGATCAATAATACTGAATATGGATTACTGCACAGCATTGCTCCATCGCAGCGCATTAAGACCCGCACAGGTGCCCCAACACCTGATGATCTGGACGAATTGATTACCAAAGTATGGAAAGAGCCTGGTTTTTTTCTGCTTCACCCTTTAACCATTGCTGCTTTTGGACGTGAATGTACCCGCCGCGGTGTTCCACCTCCCACTGTCTCTCTGTTTGGCTCCCAATTTATTACCTGGAGGGGTATTCCATTGATTCCTTCTGATAAACTGCCTATTGAAAATAACAAAAGTAAAATTCTATTGATCCGGACCGGAGAAAGCCGGCAAGGTGTTGTTGGACTTTATCAGCCCGACCTTCCGGGAGAACAATCACCGGGTTTGTCTGTCCGCTTTATGGGTATCAATGAGAGAGCAATTGCCTCTTACCTGGTTTCTCTTTATTGTTCTCTTGCTGTGCTGGCCGATGATGCTATTGCCGTTTTGGAAAATGTTGAAATTAACAAGTATCATGAATATAAATATTAAGCCATGAGCAACGCAATTACTGGTCCGCAAGGACTTCCTAATGTGCAGGAACTGGAAAAACTAGCCAATGCATATTTTTCAGCATGGCCGGGGTCTGAAATACCATCCCATCAACCTGAAACCAGTTCTTCCAATCAGGATAGAGCTATCCAACAGGGAAATGCGGTGGATCTTTCGGATCCTCAAACCAGCCTTCCGGATGCAAATGAGCTTGGATTAGGACATATTCCCTCTTCAACAGCCGGAAACGGAGGCCCCTCTCCTTCTTCGGGGTATGCAAGCTCTCCAAATCACAAGCCCGGAAGTACATTACATTCCCTGCCTCTAGAAGCCGATCAATCCTTTGAAAAGGATCTGCAACGGGCACTTGCTGGTATAAATATTTATAATCCATCGCCTCAGCTTCCCTTTACGCCTTCATCAGTACTTAATGAGGCTTCTTATTATTTTTCTTCTGGTATTCAATTTGCCAGTCCGGGGCAATCCTCCACTGGTAATGGTTCTTCATTTCCTGCGTTAAATGTAAATATCATACGCAATGACTTTACTATTTTGTTTGAGCAGGTAAATGGAAAATCACTCATCTGGCTTGACAATGCAGCAACAACTCAAAAGCCAAGACAAGTAATTGAGCGGTTAAGTTATTTTTATCAGCATGAGAATTCCAATATTCACCGTGCCGCACACGAACTTGCCGCCCGTTCTACCGATGCTTATGAGTCTGCCAGGCAAAAAGTACAGCATTTTATAAATGCCCGGTCGGTGAATGAAATTGTCTTTGTACGAGGCACTACAGAAGCCATTAACCTGGTGGCCAGCAGCTGGGGGGAGCAGTATCTCCAGCAGGATGACGAAATCATCCTGAGCCATCTGGAACATCATGCCAATATCGTTCCATGGCAATTGCTGGCCAAAAAGAAAGGCTTGGTCATCAAAGTAATTCCTGTAGATGATGATGGACAGATTATTCTGGACGAATATGCAAAATTGCTTGGCCCAAAAACAAAACTGGTGTCGTTTACCTTAGTATCTAATGCATTAGGCACCATTACGCCTGCAAAACAGATTGTAGACATGGCTCATGCTGCAGGTGCAAAGGTCCTTGCCGATGGTGCTCAATCTGTATCGCATATTCGTACGGATGTGCAGGCATTACAGGCTGACTGGTTTGTTTTTTCCGGACACAAGATATTTGGTCCTACGGGTATTGGGGTACTTTACGGAAGGGAAGAATTATTAAACAGCAGCCAACCGTATCAGGGGGGTGGAAATATGATTCAGGATGTTACTTTTGAACACACCCAGTTCCACAATGCACCTTCCCGCTTCGAAGCCGGAACAGGAAATATTGCAGATGCAGTTGGTTTGGGCGCAGCTATAGACTATGTACAGAAGATAGGCATTGATCTGATCTATCAATATGAACATTACCTCCTGGACTATGCCACTAAAAAATTGCAGCAAATTCCAGGACTCAGATTAATCGGTACAGCTGCTAATAAAACCAGTGTATTGTCTTTTGTTTTAGATGGCTTTACCACGGTTGAAGTCGGTGAAGCCTTAAGCAATGAGGGCATTGCGGTAAGATCTGGTCATCATTGTGCACAGCCAATTCTGAGAAGGTTTGGTTTGGAGGCTACAGTCAGACCTTCTCTCGCCTTCTATAATACCTGTGCAGAGATTGATACGCTGGTTAATGTGATCGGGAGTTTAAATTCTGGTCGCAGGAGCTCCTTCTATTAGAAAGAACTACCGCGATTAACAAAAGGGGCATGCCGGTTCCTTTTGTTAATCGTTTAGCTTCACTATTCAGCAATGGGCAAATATCCTTTCAAATTCAGTTCCGTCTGTCTGAGATGATGTGTAGCATGATAAGTCATCAGATAAAACATTTCCCTTATGGTCAGATTGCCGAGTAACGGGTGGGGCAAAACGAGATGGTCTAATTCTTCATCAGTATATTGATCGAGGAGCTGTTCTATTGTCTGTAAAAGCGCAGTCAATTGAGCAGACAATTCCGCTTTATAATCCGGATCAAATTTTTCGGGTACAAATCTTTCTGGTGCTTTACCTCCTTTGGCAAGCGCCATTTTATAATTCTCAATTACAGCATCATAGCTCAATGACGGCCGGTCTATTTTTCCAAATTTCTGTAAGATAAAATCCTTTGAAGCCAGGGCTTGTGCAATAGGTTTTAAACATAAATAGACATGGTTGAGTTGTTGGCCCGGAGTCCACTTTTCGTTGCGACTATAAGAGCATTGGTCCTCTGTCAATGCAGTTACATAGTCAGTGAACTCCTGATGATTTTGGTGGAATTTTGTAATAAGTTCTTGCTTTGTCATTTTTATCAGCTTTTGAGATGAGTTAATATATAAATTTAATCATTTGCCTGATATAAAACCTGCCGATGGATAATTTACATCATTAAATCTGGGTTCCCCTGTCCTCATTTCCGATTTGGTATCTATGATCATGATGGCCCTGGAATCCTTTTCATATGGCATCCAGTTTGCCGAACCGATCTGGCCAGGAGATCTTCCTTTGATGAATTCTGACCAGGCCTTATGTACGTCCTTTGCAAGTTCGAACTCAACTGCTGTTGCGCTTTTCTTTCCGGCAACAGACCATACATAGGGCATTTCTCCTCCGTGTGTAGCACCTTTTCTATTAGGGCTGTAATCAAAACGATAGACCCAAAGCGGATAGTCCAGGCTGGCTGCTGCATTTGCCAGTCTATAGGAATGCAATGTGTACATATATTGTGTAAGAATCTCTTTTGCAGCAGAATCGGCCCGATATTTCTTCCGTTCCTTTTGATAACTTTTCAGTATATAACGAAAATTCAGACCGAACCAATCTTTAAGCACTTTTCTATCTGGCCTGTAAAGTCTTTTGTCCATGTTGATAAACAAGGTGCTTTCAAATTTATTGGTACCGATCAAAAATCTTTTGTTCTCTTTCGGCTGATTCATAAAATAGGCATAAGGGTCGGAAGTAAATACAAATCCATCTTCTACCGGACCAAAATAATTGGTTCCCTTCGCACCACCACAAACTGCATCCTGGGCCGCCAGTAACTGATCGGTGCTCAGGTTCAGAAGCTCGGCGGGTTTATGGAGCCCCAGTTGCTTCAAAACTCTGGTCCTGATGGCTTTCGCAGTTGTCTTGTCCCGGATACATTGTACACTGCCACTCTGCGCAATTATTTGCTGAAATAGACCTTTTGCCAAAGGCGTAACATTGAGCGCACTGACCAGCTTTGCACCTGCCGACTGTCCCATAATAGTTACCCTTTGTGCATCACCTCCAAAGGATTCAATATTTTCTTTTATCCATTTCAATGCCATGATGCAATCCAGGATTGCATTGTTGCCAGAGCTTTGAAAGGAACTTTCTACATCTCCTAAATAGAGAAAACCCATTACGCCAAGCCTGTAATTTATAGTCACGGTAACAATGCTGTCCTGATCAGAAAAAGAATGTCCGTTTTCTCCTGATCCCGATCCCCCTGTCATCCCTCCACCATGTATCCAGACCACAACAGGAAGTTTTAAACCCGATTTCAGGGGCTGATAAACATTCAGGCTCAAACAATCTTCACTTCCGTTAACAGCCTTTTTCTGCGAATTGTATTGGGCGGAAATTGAACCGAATTTTGTGCAGTCCAGTGTATCTGCCCAGCTTTGATGAGCCTTGGGCGCCCTAAATCTAAGTTGACCAACCGGGGGCTTTGCATAAGGAATTCCTTTAAAGACTGCACAGTTTCCTTCCTTAAGACCCTTTATCGCTCCCTTTGAGAAACGGACCAGGGTATCTTCCTGAGCATACATAAACAAAGGAAAAAGCATCAGCAGTATAAGGATTGTTCTCTTCATATAAATCAGACTAAAAGACACCCCAATATAACACTTCAGGGAAAATTTTGTAATTTTCTTTTTTATGGAAGAAAAAGAGAATTTCCCTGTTCTTGGTATAACCGAATTTCGGGATGAACTACATTCAGACAGCAATTTTCAGTACCATGAACTTCATGGAAAAAAGCAAATCGAAAGGCCTCATAAACATGACTTTTTTGTTTTTCTTCTGTTTGAAAGGGGAAGTGGAATTCATACGATTGATTTTACCGATCACCAGGTTGCGGAACATCAATTACACTTGTTATTTCCCGATCAGGTACACCATTGGGTTTTGGGAGAACAAACAAGAGCTTATCAGATCATGGTGAGCAGGGCTGTTTTCGAAACTTTCGCCAATGCTTTACGTTTTTCCTTTGTTCTTTACCAGCACCATCCGGTGATGAGTTTAAAACCGGAAACATTCAAATGGCTGTTTTACGAGTTTAAAGCTATAGAATATGAACTCTCCCTGGCACCCACGATGTGGGAGATCATTAGATCACGAATAGAAATTATTGCACAAATGGTGAGCCGGGAGGCAGAAAATGTGGTGGAAGATGTAAAAGTTTATCAAGCCAAACCCATCCTGTTCAAATACCTTTCTTTAATTGATGTTTATTTTAAAGAGCAAAAGCTAGTTGCCTTTTATGCAGAAAAACTGAACATTACGCCCAACTACCTCAACATACTCTGTAAAAAACATTTTCAAAGCTCAGCGACTTCAGTGATCCAGAACAGGGTTATCCTGGAAGCCAAAAGATTGTTGCTCACTTCCAGGCATTCCATTAAAGAGATCGCGTATCACCTTGGCTTTCTTGACCTGGCCTATTTTTCAAAATTCTTTAAGCTTCAATCTGGAAAAACTCCGCGCGAATTCAGAGAGCAGTTATAAATTATACAAGTAGTGGAATGAATTTTACTATTTTAAAACCCATGTAGCAGATAACTTTGTATAAAACGTATAAGTTATGGCACCACAATCAATTTCGCGCAAAGACTTTATTAAAAACTCTTCAATTCTGCTTGCCGCAGGCGGCAGTTTACTGAGCTCGGTCCCTTCTATTGCCACTGAACAAACCAAGCCTGCCATTACAGGCAAAGCAGTTAAGCTAAAGAATGTAAGGCTGGAAACTGGTTTTGAATATAAAGATGATGAGGTTAGCCATACCAATACAGATCTGTTCCTCGTTGAAATTGATCAGGGAAAAATTAAAGCCATTTTGCCAAACGATCCTACAGCAGATGCTGTTGATGCAAAAGGATTATTGATGCTGCCGGCATTCAGAGATATGCACATCCACCTGGATAAAACTTATTATGGTCTTCCCTGGAGAGCAAATTCCAGCAAACGCAGGACAGTGAAAGACATGATTGCTTATGAACAGCAGGTGATTCCTGATTTGCTTAAAACTTCTATACCCCGCACAGAAAAGCTGATCGAACTTTTACAATCTAAGGGGACCAATTATGCCAGATCGCACGTTAACATAGAACCCACTTCCGGCCTTGACTCTTTAAGACATCTTGAACAGGCTCTTGCCAATAAAAAGGATTCCTTCCAGGCTGAACTGGTTGCCTTTCCTCAACATGGAATCTATTACACTAAAACAGAGCCCCTGATGAAAGAAGCGGCAAAAATGAATGTTGATTTTATTGGTGGCCTGGATCCTTACAGTATTGATGGCAGTATAGAAAAACACATGGATTTTATTGTACAACTGGCTTTGGATAACCATAAGGGAATAGATATCCACTTGCATGAATCCGGTGAATCGGGAATGAAAACAATTGAATACCTGATC
The DNA here is from genome assembly GCF_003061025.1 of Pedobacter sp. HMWF019. Classification (GTDB taxonomy): domain Bacteria; phylum Bacteroidota; class Bacteroidia; order Sphingobacteriales; family Sphingobacteriaceae; genus Pedobacter. The sequence goes on from NZ_QAIL01000192.1 coordinate 14,109, forward strand.
AATAAAGTGATAGAAAATCCTGTTTTAAAGGGAAAAACATTTATTAGCCATAGCTTTGCTCTGGCGCATCTTGATCAGAAAAGAGCAGAAGAAATTGCAGAAAAGCTTGGAAATGCTCAAGTAGGTATTACCTCTACTATTCCTTTCGCAGGCACCATTATGCCTATTCCTACGCTGTATAAATATGGCGTAGATGTAATGGCGGGTAATGATTGTATCGTTGACCATTGGAGTACGTTTGGTTCGGGAAGCATTTTGCAAAAGGTTAACCTTTCAGCCCAGCTTTATGGATACCGTAATGAATTTGCGCTTTCCCGCAGTTTGAGACTGGCTACACATCATATTCTTCCTTTGGATGACAAAGGCAATCAGCAATGGCCGAAAGCCGGAGATACAGCAGACTTTGTATTGGTGGAAGCTAGTTGTTCTGCTGAAGCTGTATCAAGAGTCTCTCCAGTGAAATCTTTGATACACCGTGGAAATATAGTGTATTAAGCAGATCGGTACTGAACAACAGCCATTACAGGACCTTCAACAATTTCTACTTTATGATTTGTTAGCAAAGGGATTTGTGTGTAGCCCCCTGTTTCCAGGTAAAAACTGTTGCCGTCAACAGTGCATTTACATTTTCCCTGCAGGATCAAAAAGCTTTCATAAACATCGTGGTGGGTTTCGTCTTCAATATCAACAGAAGAAACGACCAGTACTTGCATCAGCCCGGGCTGTTCTCCTATTGGCTCGCAGAAATTTTCGGCCTGAAGGGCTTCAGGAAATTGATCAGCAACAAAGCGCAGCCATTTTTGAATATCCGAATTTTCGTCAATGGGTGTCAAACTCAATGGAGTACTACCGGTCTCCAGTATTCTGCGTTCAATTTTTTCCCGCAATCCGAATGAGGGCTCAACAGCATGTACTTGTGCATACAATTCAAGGGCCACTTCTATTGCCTTTATTTCATGATTAAGTTCGGGGTATTTCAAAATCATAGCCTGAACCTCTGCCCTTTCCGAATCATGGAGCAGGTTCAAAACATAGAGTTCCAAAATACCATTTTCTATATAGGCTTGCAGGTTCAAAGTTTACGGGGTCTTTTTCGCATGTTTGCAGAGCGCAAAGATAAGATCTTTTATCAATGGATCTGGAAATATTCGTTGTCTGGACAAAAAAAGACCTATCTTGTTAACAAAAATGAACAATACCATTAGATATGATTAGATTATTTTCGATAAAGACTATCCTCATT
>NZ_QAIL01000193.1 GCF_003061025.1 Pedobacter sp. HMWF019
AAATATATTAGGGAAAATTATTTTGATTGTTTGAGTAATAACTCTATCTTTGCGCTCCCTTTAAGAGGGAACGATTCCGTAGCTCAGCTGGTAGAGCATTACACTTTTAATGTAGTGGTCCTGGGTTCGAATCCCAGCGGGATCACCAGATTATCATCAAAATACAAAACCCTGCAATCAAACGATTAGCAGGGTTTTGTATTTTGTAAAATATTAATATCCACTAATCATGGAGGAGAAGGTCATTTTTCGAACTTCAAAATAGTAAATGAATTCGATGGGAAACTGTATATAGGTGATTTTCCCCTTAGTTTCATCTGAGAATAAATGGTTTTATATTGTTCAGGATGTTGGAGCCTGTTTACTGAATTCAGTTCACCTTTCAGCAGTGCTATCTCTATTTTTTCCTTCCTGTTGTCAAAGTTGTTAAGCTCTAATAGAGTATTGACAGCTGGGCCTGTATTTACTACATGCACCACCAATGTATTTCCGTCTTCACTACGGGTTGCAGTTACATCGAGATCACCATCCACAATGCTTTGTACGCGAAGAGGCAGATGTTGGTTGGACTGCATTTTTTGCGAATAGAAAGGAGGCATGGCCCATACCCGGTCATTGCTGAAGAAAAGCTGACCTTGATCCCAATCATTGTCATTTTGCTGGTAAGGTTGTAAGGCATTAGCAGGACATGAGCTTAGTATAAATTCACTATGTTTTCTTATGGCGTTCATATTAGAAGCATGGCCCAGGGCCCGTTGGAGATCATGCCTGCTTCCATTTTCCTCAAAAACAGCTACTTTCATTTGAGTTTTGGAATCCCATTGTTTAAATAAGCGTTTCATTTCAGTAAGTTGTTTGTCGGTTTCCAGTCCGGCTTTAGGGTGGTCACCGTCCACATGCAGGTCCCAGAAATCTGCCTTACCGTTCAATTCTCGGAAAACATATTCCATATTCGGGGATCCAGGACGCCACCACGCAGCATGTACGAATTTTAAGGTGCTGTCTTTCTGTTTCATTGCAGCGCTCAAGAGTTTGAATTTCATAACATATTCTTCATAGGCCTCTTTGCTGTCTCCGTTAAAGATCACTTCTTCGTTGCCAATTTCTATGTATTTTACGCCATAAGGTTTTGGATGCCCATTTTTAGTGCGCAGGGCACCCCAGGTCGTTTCCTCGCCACCATTTAAGTATTCTACCATATCATAAACATCCTGCGGCGTCTCATAAATATTGATGGCAAAACAGGGAGTTATCGATGTTGCTTCACAAAATTTCAGAAACTCTTCAATTCCAAAGCCATTAGTCGTATACCAGTTCCAGTGTCCACGGTAGGGTGGACGTTTATCCGGATCTCCAATCATATTCTTGAATTTATACTCTGGAGAATTTACCATTGTGCCGGCATACCTTAAAAAAGTAAGGCCTTGATTTACCAATGCTTTACCTATGTCTGCCCTGATGGGCAGGCCTTTAAATTGGTCGTCTCCAGTTCCCATCAGTACAACTTGGTCAACCCATAATTTTCCCTTTGATGTGAGATAGATGGCCAATTTTGCATGGGGGTCAGTTGTATTTGTTTTTAATGCGAATGTATATTTTTTCCAGGAGGTTGTGATTTCATTTAAACGCTGAGAGGCATATGTTTTACTACCATCGGCACTTTCAAGTGCTATGGTTACAGGTCCAATGAGGTTTTCAGCTTTCAGGTACATTCTTCCCTGAAAAAGCTGGTTTTCACGAACAGCAATGCCCCATCGGTTTAAGCCGCTGTTTGATATGCCAGCCTTGCCGGAGATGCCTGAAAAATTGATCATCTGCGAGTTTTTTCCGTTATATGCGGTACGTTGATCAATGCTAAAACTGGGATTGGACTGGCCCGATCGGATGCCGTCCCAATTGTAGCTGATCTGTTCTTCTGGTGCCTTAACTAGATTTAGCGATTCCTGGATATTATTGGCCTGTACTTTCACATTACGGAATTCCATTGCAGATTGCCAGGTACGCAGTCCAATTTTTCCTTTAAGTAGGGGGAGATGCTCATCTTTTCCGGAGAATGCTTGAACACCATTGATATAAACCATGAATTCCGGACCTCTTAACGTAACTTTTAATCTGTTCCAGACCTCTGGATCTACATTAACTGCTGTTTCTTTAAGCAGCTTAAAATTCTGTACATGTTTGCCAAAGCTTACTTTTTTGCCGTCCCTGCTCAGGCTGATTTCATAACCATTAAATGCATCATTACCTACGCTTGCATCAGTCACATGGACCAGAAGTGCACCACTTTCTCCTTTGCCGCTAAATCTCATTTCTACTTCGAAACTCCCATCTCCAAATTCTTTCGGATCGTAGATCAGTTTTGCACTGTGATCAGGTTCTACAGGAATAGCATGCAAACCATTCATTCTTACTTCACTGGTCGTGTTTCTTCCCGGGATAATAGCGACAGTTCCATCTTTTCCAGTCCAGTAACCAGTATATCTTCGCCAATCCTCAAAATTAACCCCCATTGCTGGTTCTTCAAAACTCTCACCAAAAATGCGTTGGTCATAAAAACCTCCGTAAATTTCGTGGTTTACATCTTCAATGTTGGAGCCATAGATTAATCGGTTAATCTTGTTTTCGATCTGGTTAGCGTTGATTGTAATCCTGGTTCTGGGTAAGCCATTGGCCATATGTTGTTTGCTGGTAGAGCAACTGCAAAGCAAAGAGGTGACAGCTGAAATGAAGAAAATAAGCGGTTTCATGGTTTATAGTTTGGTAATGGAAAGTAAGCATATTACATAAAAAAACAGCAAACATATTTTTGTTTGCTGTTTTTTATTGAGGTGGTTTCTATTTTAACCTGCCACTTGATGGCTTACATATGATGTTATCCTCTGCGGCCACCTCCGCCCCTCATGCCTCCCATTCTCATTTGGTTGCCACGTTCATCAAATCTAACACCTCCAGGGGCACTCATGCTATGAGTCGCAGGTTTAGGATTTGTATTATGGAACTGACCTTTTTCATTGCTCATGTTTATTTCATGATCTCTCTGCTCTTTACTTGCAGGGGTATGATTTTGTATGCCCCTTGATTCATCATTATTAGGGCGATAATTTACGCCTCCGGCACCATTAAAACTCGCCCGGTTTCTACTATTATCTATGTTCACCTTATTCACATAAGTATTATGGACGTTTTTGCCTACACGCCATACAGATTTATTATACATAAAATGCCCGCCTTCCCATCTGCCTCCATAAAAGCCGGTACCGAAGTAACCGAATCCATAATTAATTCCACCATAATAGCCAACTTGTGTTCCCCAGTAACCCGGATACCAACCATAAAATCCGTCAAAAAAGCCCCAATATCCTGGAGTCCATAATAAATCAATAGCAGGAGGCATAACCCAGGTACCTGGCACCCAGTAGTAGTCGTCTGTTGCCCATGACCAATATCCAGGGGTCCAGATGTAACCATCTCCCGGGCACTCAGGTTGAACATAGTCCGGTAACGGTGGTGGTGCTTGTTGGGTTTTAACGGTAACAGATGATGGGTTGCCAGTATAATAGCTGGTGTCCTGGGCAAAAACAGAAGGTATAGTAAATAATAAAATGACGAATAACATAATTAATCTCTTCAGAATAATATGATCGGGATAGATCTTTTTCTTTGCCAGATCATTACCTGGACTTTCAATAACTGCTTTCTCCGGAAACACTTTCGGTAGAAAGTTAGGCTGTTCTTTTTTCATAAAAGTTGTTTTAAAATTCAATAAAAAATCCCTAAACACAACACCAATCTATCGCCTGATTTATGTTGTGAAAACAATTTGACAGGTAATAAGTTTTAATGCTAATTAAAAAAATAAACGGTATTTTTAGCGATGGCATTGCGAGGGTTACACCGATGAAAATTATTAGTTAGGAAAGTTTAAAGTAAGTTAAGATCAGAGCGGTCGTCATTAAATATGAGTGAGTATATTGACCAATTTACCAAAGGGGTCACGGACATAAAAACGGCGTACACCCCAAGGTTCATTTGTTAATTCATACTCAATTGTGAAATGATGTTCTTTCATCAATTTAAAAGCAGTATCAACCTCATCAACTTCGATTGATAAATCTGGAACTACTGTACCCGACCCCCCTTCATTGGCAAAACTAATCTGCACGTTCATCTCTTCTTCTGAACCGTAGGTAGCAATCCAGCCATGATCCATTAAGATATTCATTCCTAATATATCTATATAAAATAGTTTGGCTTTTTCAATTTCTCTTGTTGCGATATTGGTGACGATGCGTTTAACTTTCATTATTTATAAATTAAATCAAATATAATTATTTAGTTAGGAGATGGCTATAAAAAGAGATCTGACATCAACAACATACACAAGACTATTGTTTCCTTTTAAATTAAACTGCCACTTGAGTGTTTGTGGGACATGACAATAATTATTTGGAAAAAATTAATGATATTTTAGGCCTATATATCAACGTATTAAACATTTTCTTAGAGTTAAAGTGAATTAATTCAATATTAAAGTAGGAGAATCGAATATTTTTTTTACTTTTGCACTCCTTCAGCAATGAAGAAGATTCCGTAGCTCAGCTGGTAGAGCATTACACTTTTAATGTAGTGGTCCTGGGTTCGAATCCCAGCGGGATCACCAAAAAAGCCTTTCTAATTCTATTTAGAAAGGCTTTTTTTTTAAAGCTATACTGATAGAAGATTTTATTTAAGGTAAAGAATATAAAAAAATATGTAAAAGGGAGGACAACTTTTATAAAAAGCTATCCCCCCAATTACGGGCTCTCGACCCTTTTTGTTGGTGATATGGTAATAGGATAGTGACGAAATCTATGAGTTTTCAGAGCGAAGCATAATTTATCATTGGAGGTGAGGGTTAATATTCATTAGGTACGAAATCAGGAAAGAGTTTAATCAGAAGCCAAGATATGCTTAGACGAACTTAATCCAAGGTCTTAATACTTCCATTCAAATATAATAATTTTTCTTCAAAATAAAGCATGTATCTTGTTGTGGGTCAGTATTTAACATGTGTTTTGTAGTTGATGCTGACAATCCGCAATTTTAAGCCGGACAGGCTATAATTTCCCCGTGCTCTTAAAATAAAATAATAGTACCAGATAAATTATAAAAAGCAGTCCAAAAATAGTTCCAAGAACAATAAATAAGATTTTCCATACTTTTTTAGCGAGAAATTTTTTGTCTTCTGGAGAAGGGCCTTTGTGGTTTCGGAATAGAAATACCAACAAGCCCATAGATGCTAAGATCGTTATCATAAAAAGTATTCCCGAGAGAAAATTCTTTAAAATACTACCACTCCAATAGAATACATCCTTGCTGCTAAAGAATTGACTTTCTTTAGGATTATC
>NZ_QAIL01000194.1 GCF_003061025.1 Pedobacter sp. HMWF019
TTATAATTGTAGATAATAAAATGTTTTATGTAAAGTAAAAACCTTATGGCCCCCTACACTACACTTAGTGACGCCGATTTAACTGTTTTGCTAAAACAGCAGGACCAAAGGGCCTATACCGTTATTTACGAAAGGTATTGGGCGTTGTTGTTTCGTCATGCGGGCAGGATGCTTAAAGATGACGAACAAGCAGCAGATGTGATACAGGATTTATTTACTGTAATGTGGACAAATGCAGAAACGCTGGAAATTAATACCTCCCTGGCTTCGTACCTTTACACATCGCTTCGAAACCGGATATTGAAACTCATCAGGAGAGAAAAGGTACAAATCAATTATTTGGTCACACTTCCCGATTTTGAAAAAGAAGGCCATAATATTACGGATGAAATTCTGCGTGAAAAAGAACTTCAGATACAGATTGAAAGGGAAATTGAAATGCTTCCTCCAAAAATGAGGGAGATTTTCGAATTGAGCCGAAATGCACATATGAGTTATAAGCAAATTGCAGAGGAAATTAATATTGCTGAGGGAACAGTGAAAAAGCAAGTCTATAATGCATTGAAAATATTGCGGACAAGATTAGGAATGACGTTTTTTATGGGCATTATGAAATTAATATTATTTTTTTTTAAATAAATCTACCACTTCGTCTGTTTTAAGGGGTCATCTATTTAAACAGGCTAAAACTGCTTTATAAAAAATGACTGAACAAGAAGCAAAAGGACTGCTAAAGAAATATGAGAATGGCTTATCCAGCCCAGAAGAAAAAGCTTTTATTGAAAGCTGGTATTTGGATTTGTCCAGGCAAGCCGAGGATGTGAAGACAGAGCCAGATTATACATTCTGGAACCAAAGAATAAAGAGAAATCTCCCGGTTCAGGAACATAATGGAACCTGGAAATTATGGACAAGTATTGCTGCTGCTGTAGTCTTTATAGTTGCGGGTGCGAGTTTGTTTCTTTACACGACAGATTACTTCAACACCAATAGTGGCCAAAGTGATCTTAATTATGTTGAACATAAAATTAAGCCAGGAGGGAACAGGGCCTATCTGACATTGGCAAATGGTAAAAAGTTATCTCTTACTGATGCAGAAAATGGAGAACTTGCAAAAGAAGCAGATGTTGAGATTACAAAAACTTCAGATGGCCGGGTGGTTTATACGGTGAGTGGAAATTCCAAACAAGAAAGACCACTTATAAACACGATCGAGACACCAAAGGGAGGACAGTATCAGATCTATCTGCCTGATGGAACTAAGGTCTGGTTAAATTCAGCAACCAAGCTGAGCTATCCAACAAAATTTACCGGTGCTGAGCGTAAGGTAGAGCTTAAAGGAGAAGGGTATTTTGAAGTGGCTCATGATCAATCAAAGCCATTCAGAGTTGTTTCCAATGATCAAACCGTTGAAGTTTTAGGTACACATTTTAATGTTAATTCTTATTCTGACGAGGAAAGTATAAAAACTACATTGGTAGAAGGCCGGGTAAAAGTAAAGGCTGGAAATGGTAATTCAGTTGTTATTCTTCCTGGTGATCAGGCTGTTGTTGAAAAGGGCGAGATCAAAGTACTTAAGGTAAATACAGATGATGTGATTGCATGGATCAATAATACTTTTGTATTTAACCATGAAGAACTGGGCAGTATTATGAAAGAAATTTCCAGGTGGTATGATATAGAAGTTATCTGTTCTCCGGAAATCTCTAAAAGACCTTTTTCGGGCACTATTTCGAGACAAAAAGGAATACTTGAGGTGTTGGAAGTTATGAGTCTTACGCAGTCATTTCATTATAAAATTGAAGGAAGGAGGATATCTGTTATGCCATAATTTTACTATCTCTTAACAGTATATTCCTGAACATAAGAAGATCCAGAAGCGGTAGGACGCTCCTGGACCTGATACTCTTCTGAGTAAGTGTTTGGGTAATACTGAAAAATAAATCGACTTACTAAACATGATGTACTAAACCCAAACAAACAAATGTATGAATTTTTACAGGACATTTAGGCACTGTATTAAAAACAGTGCCTGTGCCAATATTTTATTGAAATTGAAACTGACCTTTATTATCTTGACCACGGTAATTCTGCAAGTTAGCGCAACCGGCTACGCTCAGATTACACTAAAAGAAAAAGGCGCTCCATTAGAACAAATCATACAAAAAATACGGAAACAGACTGGTTACGATCTATTTTATGATGCCAGTATCTTGTCCAGGGCCCGGCCCGTAACCATAAATGTAACGAATGCATCCCTTGAGGAAGCTCTCGAAAAGTGTTTTAAAGATCAGCCCTTTACTTACAGAGTGGCAAGAAAAACAATTGTAGTTCAATATGCCGCTTTAGAGCGTGTTGTGCTGGTACAAGCTGCAAAGACTATTGTAGGTAAAGTTATTGATGATCAGGGAAAACCAATTCCAGGAGCTTCTATCCGAATTAAAGATTCTAATGGAAGGCCAATCGCAACACGTTCTGATGGAAGTTTTATCATTGTAGTAGGATCAGAGAACGACATATTGATTGTATCCTATATTGGTTATAAAACTCAGGAGGTGAAACTAAAACCCAATCAAGGGCCTTTGCTGATCAGAATGGAGGTTGCGGAGAATAAAATGAACGAGGTGGTTATCAATACCGGTCTATTTAAAAAAGCGGATAAAAGTTTCACTGGTGCCTCTACAACGGTAACGCAAAAAGAATTGAAACAATTCGGTAACCGTAACCTGATTACTTCTTTGAGGAATATTGATCCCTCTTTTAATATTATTGAAAGTAATTCTTTTGGATCCAATCCAAACCGCTTGCCAGAGATTCAGATCAGAGGAGGCTCCAGTATGCCAAATGTAAATGATTTACAAAATAATACCAGAGTAGACCTGAATACACCTTTAATTATATTGGACGGTTTTCAGTCTTCACTTCAGGCGATGCTGGATATTAATGAAAATGATGTAGAATCTATTACTATGCTTAAAGATGCAGCTGCAACGGCCATCTATGGCTCCAGGGGTGCGAATGGTGTAATTGTAATCACCACCAGGTCGCCCAAGCCAGGCAAGCTGCGCTTAAGTTTTGGTTCTAATTTGAATATTGAAGCACCAGATCTGACGCAGTACAGTTTGCTGAATGCAAGAGATAAACTCAATTTGGAATATATTGCCGGCTATTATAATAATGCAAGAGCAGAAATAGATCTGCCATTGAAGAGGTATTATAATTACCTGCTCAATGAAGTAAACCGTGGTGTAGAAACCGACTGGCTCGCTATCCCGCTTCATACAGGTATTGGACAACGACATAACCTGCGCATAGAAGGAGGAGATGAGGCTTTTCGTTATTCTGCTTCCGGTCAGGTGAACAATATACAGGGCGTAATGAAAGGATCTTCCCGCAATACCTTTAACGGAGGGATTACATTATCCTATACCTATAAGAACATCAGGTTCAGAGATAACCTCCAGGTGCAGCAAGGTAAATCTACAGAATCTCCGTACGGGACTTTTTCAGATTACGCCAGAATGAACCCTTATTGGAGAGCGTATGATGATAAAGGAAATGTTTTAAAATTGGTTGGAGATCCAGGGAATCTGGATTGGACCAATTACTGGACGAATGGATTATCTACAAATCCTTTATACAATGCAACTTTAAATACTTTCGACAAATCTTCAACGTCAAATATCGTCAACAATGCATCGGTAGAGTGGAACATCCAGCCAGAACTGACTTTGCGAGCGCAGCTTGGTCTTACCAAGGGTATTGTTCAGTCGGATAAGTTCAGATCTGCAGACAATACTGCATTTGCCAACTACGGTGTCGATGATGTGTTTAGAAAGGGAGATTATGTGTACGGAGTTTCCAATAGCCTGGGATACGATGGCTCTTTGAACCTCGCTTATTCTAAAACATTTGGAAAAAACCATGTGGTATTTGCGGGGGTAGATTATAATGTCCGCCAGGACAAAAATTCTGCTTATAGTTTTACAGCAGAGGGTTTTCCGAATGATAGTTTTGATTTTATTTCTATGGGTTTACAGTACGCTAAAGACGGAAAACCAACGGGAACTGAGTCCTTGTCGCGTGCAGTGGGCATTACAAGTAATGTCAACTATATTTATGCTAATAAATATTTTATTGATGCGACACTCCGTCTGGATGGATCATCGCAATTTGGCTCTAAAAAGCGTTTTGCACCCTTCTGGTCTACAGGTTTAGGCTGGAATATCCATAATGAAAGTTTTTTGGCAGATAACAAGATTGTTAACCGTTTAAAGCTAAGAGGATCTGTAGGGATAACCGGTTCCCAGAACTTCAATGCTTACCAAGCCCTATCTACTTACAGCTATTATACAGATGATCGCTATTTTAATTGGATCGGTTCTCATCTTATGGGCTTAGGCAATGATAACCTGCAATGGCAGCAAACGATGAAATATGACGTTGGAACAGACGCGGAATTTTTAAACAGGCGTTTAAAAATTACAGCCGATTATTATATAGAAACATCTAACGACCTGGTTTCTTCTGTTAACCTGCCAGCTTCGAACGGTTTCTCATTTTATACAGATAATATTGGTAAGATGAGGAATAAAGGCTATGAATTGAAGGCAACAGGTTTCCTGATCGCAAATCCTCAAAAATTTACCTGGAGTATATCTGCAGCCTTAATGCACAATGTAAATAAGGTTTTGGAAACCTCACAGGCATTGAAGGATGCGCAGAAAACTGTCCAGAATGGAACCTCAACTCCTGGAGTACTGTATGTGGAGGGTTATTCCAGTAAAACCATTTGGGTAGTACCCTCTCTGGGTATAGATCCAAGTACAGGAAAGGAACTTTATCTGGGTACTGATGGTCAGCCAACCTATGTTTGGAGTGGAAATAATGTACAAGCAATGGGCAGCACCGAGCCCAAAGCCTATGGTAATTTTAGCACCATGATCAGATATAAGAACCTGTCTTTGAATGCGTCATTCCGTTATACCATGGGTAGTCAGCAATACAATCAAACACTGGTTGATAAGGTAGAGTCTGGAGATTATCACTATAATGTAGATTCACGTGTATACTATAACCGCTGGCAGCAGCCTGGAGATATTGCTGCATTTAAAGGCTTATTGGTTACCGGAGCAACTTATAAAACCTCCAGATTTGTACAGGACGAAAATACCCTGATCTGTCAGAACATTGACATTCAGTATGATCTGAAGTCTAAGCGTATGCTGAAAAAACTTGGGCTTGAGGCTCTGAATTTCACAGCTGATATTGCGGATCCCATGTACTTGTCCACTATCCGGAGAGAGCGGGGTACATCTTATCCATTTTCAAGACAATTTTCATTAAGTATTAATGCAACCTTCTAAATCTATAGAAATGAAAAGAATTAGTTTTATTATAGTGGGTATTCTTGGAATACTGGCCTTTACTTCTTGTAAGAAGTTCTTAACGGTTGTTCCAAAAACTGAAAAGCCACAGGATGTTATTTTTAGTGCGGAGGGTGGATTTAAGGATGCACTTACCGGAGTATATATTCAAATGAAAGACAATGGTGTATATGGTGGTGCCATGACACAAACCACTATCGAACAATTGATCTCCAGTTGGGACGTAACAGCAAATACCACAGAACAAAGGCTCGGTCTTTTCAACTACACCGATGCTGGTGTGGAAAATGCACTGGCCTCTATCTACGCAAAGGAGTACACCACAATTGCAGGCATAAATTCCATCCTGGGCCAAATTGATGTTCGCAAGAGTGTATTCAAAACACCGGGAATGTATGAAACGATCAAGGGGGAGTGTTTGGCTTTGCGCGCTTATTGCCATTTAGATATATTAAGGCTTTTTGGCCCCGTACCGACAGCACCCTCAAGCGGAAATGCCCTGCCATATGTTACCCAGTTAACTACAACCGCAAATCCAAGAATTTCATTTAATGACTTTCAAACCTTATTGTTGAAGGATTTAACCGATGCAGAAGCGCTGCTTAAGGATATAGATCCGGTTACTAAATACAGTTTAACCCAATTGAGGACGCCGGGAGTGTCTTCGGGCTTTAATCCATCGGATACCTATTTTGCATATCGTTATCTAAGGATGAACTATTATGCTATAAAAGCTTTAGAGGCAAGGGCCTATTTATGGTTTAACAACACTCAAAAGGCTTATGATTGTGCTAAACTGGTTATCGATGCTAAAAACGACGATGGAACCGTTAAATTCCGATTTGGGACCGCTGCTGATCTGACCGCTAAAAACTTTGTGTTAACACCTGAACACATTTTTGGTCTGTATGATTTTGATATGCTGAACAAATATACCACAAGGTACAGTGGGGGTGTTTTAAAGAAGGGTACATCTGCAACAACAATTACAAGTCAGCTTTATGGTACAACCGGAACGGATATTAGGGAAAGTGGTCTATGGGAATTAATTACACTTGCAAATGGAGCAAAATGTTATGTGACTAAGAAATACCAAACACTGGATAGTAAAACGATAACTATAGCAACAGATTTTAAGCAGATTCCAATGCTTAGAATTAGCGAGATGTATCTTATTGCTGCAGAAACAGCTCCATTTTCTGATGGGCAGAATTACTTTAAAACCTTCAGAACTTCTAGAAATATAGGGCAATTACCAATCCCAGCTGATCCAAATCAGCTTCAGGCAGAGATTTTAAAGGAATACAGAAAGGAATTTTATGCAGAAGGACAGGCTTTCTTTGCTTACAAACGATTAAATGCCCCCAAAACCAGTGTGCTATTTGCTCCTGCAGCAGCTACATTAAATTATTTGATCCCACTTCCTAAAACTGAGGTAATTACTCAATAATAAAGTAAAGAGAAATGAAAACGTTAAAATACGTACTGATTGTTATAGCGGTTATAGCCGTAGCATCATGTAAAAAAGACCAGTATTACTTGTTTAATGATACCGCGCGGATCCAGTTTGGGCCGGATGCTACCCGCATCTATACAGCTTCGTACAACCTGGCAGATACCTTAAAGCCATTCACCTTCTATTATGAGTTGCCGTCTGTAACCGAAGACACCGTGTTTTTTGATATTTATGCAATAGGGGGTGTATCTAAAACCGACCGGGGTTTTACTTTAAAACAAGAACAGGTTCCGAATGTAAGTAATGCGGTGGCCGGTACACATTATGTAGCTTTTACAGATCCAAGGGTAAGCAAATTCTATACTATAAAAGCGGGGACCGTACATACTTCAGTTCCGGTAATTGTATTGAGAGATCCGAGTCTGAAGACAAATACGGTTTTACTTAAGTTAAACGTAGTGTCTGATGGCAATTTTCAATTGGGAGAGAAGAGCAATTTATGGAGAAAGGTTCAGCTCACAGACCGTTTGAGTCAACCTGCATCCTGGAACGCCAGTTTTAGTCAATATTATTTTGGAAAATACAGTACTGTGAAGCATGCCTTTATGATTCAGGCTACAGGCCAGAAATGGGATGAAAGTTTTATTTCTGTGACGAGTGCAGATTATGCCTTGTTGCAATATTACATCGGTGTGGTCAAAACTGCACTGATTGATTACAATAAGAATAATCCTGGAAATCCCCTTAGAGATGAAAGTGGCGAACTGGTTGTTATACCTTAAAAAACGGAACGAATAATATGAAACATATATATGTATTAATAGGCTCAGGATTGCTTCTGCTGATGGCTTCCTGTGCAAAGGATAAAACCAATTTTGATTTGAAGCCCAAAGAACAGATTACGGTAACAGGCCTTGAGTCTTCTTATACGACCATATCACAAAAGGATCATCTGACCATTGATCCTACGGTGACTTCAACCGAGCCGGATGCTAATTTTGATTACTTATGGGGCATCTATGAAACTAATGTTCAGGGGGCTGCACCTATTTTAGATACTATAGGGAGAACAAAGAAGTTAGATTATTTGGTTCAGCAAGCTTCAAAGGGTTGGGTTCTGGTGTTTCGGGTAACCAATAAAAAAACAAAATATGCCCAGTATTTTACCTCGGCGATTAATGTGGTTACTCAATTTACCCGGGGTTGGTATGTGGCTAAAGATGATGGTAGTCAGGCTGATATGGATCTTTTTCTAACACCGGTATCTCTTGTCCCTGACAGCAAAGTGGAAAATGTATATAGTGTGGTTAATGGTGGCAAACTTAATGGGAAGGCGCAGTTACTTACTTATTTCACCAGTTATAAATCTACGGTTACAGGGGTGCTTTCTAATACGAAGGCGTTGTTTCTGACCACAGACAAAGATGTTTCTGCGATGAACATGAATACCTTAAAGCAGATCAGGAACATCAATACACTATTTTATCAGCCGCCGGCCACAGCAGCGCCAGATGCTGTATTCTTGGGCTCAAGTGCAAATTACCTGGTCAACGATGGGCAGTGTTACAGTATTTATGCGATGTCTGCCAATTCGGGCCAGTTCGGAGTACGCAAGATGAAAGATGACGCAAATACTCCTTATCATTTATCCCGGTATTTTCTAACAAGTACCAGTACAGATCCTTATTTCTTTGATGATATGAGCAGCTCTTTTTTGATGGGGACGGCAACTGGTGCTGTAATGACTGCTGTAACAGATGATGCTGTTACAGCTATGCCTGCACAAAATAACAATAAGAAAATGATCTACATGGGGTTCAAAACAACTACCTATGTAGCAAGTGAATATGCCTCTTATGTGAATGGTTATGCCATATTTCAGGATAAAGCTAATCCTTCATTAAAAATACTGTCACAGTTGAATCCAAATAAAACCAAAATGTCGATGGTCAATGATACTTTAAAAACCACCGATAAGATATTCAATGCAACGAATTATGCACTGTTAGACGGAGATGAAAACCTGATTTATTTTGTAACGGGTAACCAGGTATGGTCCAGAAATCTGAGCAATAAATTTGAACAATTGCAATTTACCGCGCCAGCGGGAGAGGTGATTACTTTTATCCGTCACAAAAAATACACAGAAACAGGTTACACCCATAATTATGTACTGATCGGAACGAAATTAGGTGACAGCTATAAGGTCAGGATGTTCATCAAATCATCCGGCAGTTTAGCTTCTTCCCCTGAAATTACTCTGGAAGGAAAGGGAATTGTAAGAGACGTGATGTATATGTCGCCCTCCGTAAGTGAATATACCTATAGCAATTCTTATTAACCGGAACACCAATAAAAACCACACATAAAAAAACAAACATGATTAAAAAATTATTTGGAGCAGTATTGATCCTCGGTATGGCTTCGTCTGCATTTGCGCAATTGCCCGTTGAGATTACCGGGTCGTTAAAAAAACAAAAAATGATTCCTGTAAAACTCTTTAAAGTTCAGGAGGGAAAACCAGTAGAGATTTCGACCTCAACACCAGGGGCAAATGGAAATTTTGGGTTTATATTTTATCCGGAATATGAAGGCTTATACGTGATTGGTACGGGAACCGTGGGTAGCCCCAACGATAATTATAAATTTTACTTTAAGGGAGGAGAAAAGCTCTCGTTATCTATCCTCGACTCAAGTTATGTACTGAATGGGAAATTAAATTCAAAAGAGAATGTTGTACTGACTCAATGGCATGATTTTACGAATCCTTTGGAACAAAAGGCCATCAATTTCATGAAAAACCAGAGTACCTTTGTTGACTTCTTTCCAAAACTGGAAGAAATTTCAGCGAAAACTAAAGGTTTTTTGGCCGGTAAAGCCACAGGTAATGCGAAATTTGATAGAAATATGAAGCAATATATGGCGTGGGATATGGCCAGTTACGCCACAAACTTTCTAAATACACCACGTTCCGCGCATCCCTCTGTTGAAGAGTACAGTCCGTATTACAGTACGCTTAAAGCAAAAGATTTTGCCGGAAGCGCAGCTTCAGTATACAGTAATCCCTGGGGAATCAGAACACTTTCAGGTCTGATCAGTGTGAATATGAGGCAAGAGAACATAAAGTATTCGAGGGGGATCGAAGGCGTAAAAAATAACCTTGTTTTTCTGCCAAATGATACCCTCAAAGGAGATTTTATTTTAGATCATGCTGCTGGCTATAAAAATTACTCAGATTACAAGGAACTTATCGATACCTATGGCAAATACGTAATTACGCCAAGTCAAAAAAAGAGAAATCTGGAAATCCTTGCTCCATTAGCGCAATTGAAACCGGGAGATGCTGCTTTTGCATTCTCTTATCCAGACAAAGACGGTAAAACCGTAACTATGGCCGATCTAAAAGGGAAAGTCGTTTTGGTAGATGTTTGGGCGACCTGGTGCGGACCTTGTAAAGCAGAGATTCCGCACCTTAAAAAACTCGAAGAAGAAATGAAAGGTACAGATGTGCAAGTGGTCAGTATCTCAGTTGATGAAGCCAAGGACAAAGACAAATGGCTTAAGATGATTAAAGATGATCAACTGGGCGGCCTGCAGCTATTTGCTACAGGATGGAGCGATATAGCGAAATATTATAAAATCAATGGAATCCCTCGTTTCATGGTATTCGATAAAGAGGGGAAAATCGTTACTATTGATTCTCCAAGGCCATCTGATCCTGCACTTAAGGTTTTGTTAGAGAAGACACTAGCCGGTAAATAATGAAGATTATAAAATTAATGTTCATGGCTATTGCTATGCTTTTTTTTAGTCTGGGGCTTAAAGCGCAAACTGACAGCCTTACCATTTCAGGTACTTTAACCGGACTTGAAAAAAATAAAGTGGTGATTTCATATACAGATGAGAACGGAAAGAACCAATACCTTTCTGCTCAGGGAGAGAACGATCGCTTTGTTGCTCATGTACCCGTTCAACATCAACCTGTTGCTGCCAGGTTATCTGTTTCATTACCTTACAATCCGTCTGCAGGACATGAAACGCCTCGACCACCTTTTAATTTCTTTATTTGGAATAAAGATTTGGTTATTCAAGGCAAGACCAGCACGATCATTTCTTTGAAGGTTAAGGGAGATACGGAGAATAACCTCTATAATGAACTTGTTCAGCAAACCGCCGGGGGAGCGCTCCGTTATCAGGAACTTCTTCAACAGATGATCAGCTCCAAGAGCAAATTGTCGGCCGTTGATTCTGCTGCGCAAAGTGAAGAGATCCATAAAATCTCGGCGGAGAATTATAAAAAACAAAAAGATTTTGTGCGCGAACATCCGGATGCATTTGCTTCTGTTTTTTTATTGAGCCGTATGGAGAACTTGTATAGTGCCGATCACTATGTAGAAGCCTGGAAGAATCTGGCACCAACTTATAAAAATACAATTCTGGGTCAGGGTGTCCAGAAATCCGTAGATAAGCTGACTCCAACCCTGGCAGGTAATCCGGTATTTGTTTTCGAAAGATTGGACAAAGACGGAAAGAAAGTAAGCACGGAACTGTTGAAAGGAAAAACGTATTTGCTTGATTTCTGGGGAAGCTGGTGTGGGCCTTGCCGGGCAAGTCACCCGCATTTAAAAGAATTGTATAGAAAATATAGTGGTAAGGGTTTTGAGATAGTGGCAATAGCCCAAGAAAGAGGTAAGACACTTGATGAATCGAAAGCCAGTTGGCTGAAAGCCATTAAAGATGATCAGATCAATTGGGTGCATATCTTAAATCAGGACGGAATAGAAAAGCAAAATATTGTTAAAATGTTCCATATCAGTGCTTTTCCAACTAAAATATTGATTGATTCAAATGGTAAGATCTTAGTGCGTGTTACGTCCAGCGCTACCGACGATATCGATAAAGCATTAGAAAGGATTTATGGGCTCTAGACAATATCTATATCTGGTTTTTCTGCTGATGCTGGGATTTGGGGTTTCTTATGGACAAACTGGTGTAAGTGGAAATATACCCTCAAAATTACTGGTTAAGGTTCCGTTTGAAACAGAACATGGCTCCGTTATCCTTAAAGTCAGGATCAATAACCAACCCAAAGTTTTGAGGTTATTGTTCGATACCGGTGCAGATGGAATGGCCATCAGTCAATCGCTGGCAGATTCAATTGGTTTAAAAATAACCAGGAAACAAAATGCTTCTGTGGTAGGTGGAAATATGGAAATCCAGGTTTCTGACGGAAATACTGTTTATTTAGATGATTTCGAGATTAAAAATCAAGGTATTGCTGTTTTTAAAGAAATGCACAAAGATTTGGATGGAATTATTGGAAATAGTATTGCCAGAAGGTACATCACCAGAGTTGACTACGATAGGAAAGAACTTTCTTTATACAATTTTGGTGATTATCAATATGAAAAGGAGGGGGCGTCCATACCTTTTACAATGCCTTCTGGTTTGTTCATTATCCCTGGATCCTTGAGTATAACCAATGAACCAGCGCATCCTGGTGAGTTCGTTTTTGATACTGGTGCCTCTTACAGTTTGATTTGTTTCAGACCCTTTGTAAAGAAGAATAAGCTGTTGGTTAGCGGATTTAAGGCAGAATACAATGGCAGTACCGCCAGTATGGGAATGACTACACCTACCTTTGGAGGCAGGGCAGCAACATTTTCTTTTTCCAATATGCCCGTTATAAAGAATATGCCCGTAACGCTGATGGCAGGTGGTGGGCAAAGCGAAAGCTGGAATCCGGGTTTTGATGGCTCTATCGGCGTGCGGTTGATCAGCCGCTATAATTTCACGATCAATATGCAGAAAAATGAAATCCATTTTTCACCCAATGAAACTTATCGTTATCCCTATGATTTTTCGATAGGAGGTTTTCTTTTTGGTTTTGATCTGGATGGGAGACTACTTGTGCAGGGTTTGACTGCTGCCGAAAATCCTAAAGTAAGTTTGAAAGCAGGAGCAAAGGTACTAAGTATAAATGGGCTTTCTGCTGAAGTGCTTTTAAAAGACTACAGGCAATTTAATAAGCTTATGGCTTTGCCTGCAGGTGCATCGTATGTTGTAGAATCTATTCAAAATGACAGGCCGTTTAAAGACACCATTATTAAACGAGAATAATTAACTCATCTCACCTCTTATTAACGATTGAAAATTGTTAATAAGAGGTTTTATTCGCTTCAAATTAACACTCATGAAAGGTAAGTCTGAAATAACATCTGTTAGCTTTGGAAACTACATCCGAAAGATTAGAATCGAAAGAAAGTATTCTCAATATTTTATGGCCCATGCTTTAGACATATCCCAGAATTCGTATTGCTTACTCGAAAATGGAAATACTAAAATTAATCTGGAACGTATTGTAGAACTGGCTTTAATCTTTGAAATTGATATCCACTTTTTTATACTCGATTATCTTAACGAATTTGATCGGCCAATTTCTAGAAATATAGTTTCCATAAATCACTGATTTGATAGGGAATATCTATTTTTTTAACCGTCTTCTGATGGTTAAAAAAATATCAGATAAAACAAAAATGGAGGTGCTTAGAAATCTGGATCTACATAAGATGTCATCAAATCCTATCCTAATATCATTTAAGTTGCGTAGGTTGTTAATAACAAACCGAGTACTTTATTGTTGTAGATGTTATGGCATGGAACCCAAACATCTATAATAAATTCAAAACAGAACGATTTGCTCCTTTTTATGATTTAGTTGCGCTTATTGACACCAAGCCCGATTTGAAGGTGATTGACCTGGGCTGCGGAACAGGAGAACTGACCCGAAAACTGGCCGATCAATTGCCAAACAGCCAGGTGCTGGGGATCGATTCTTCCAGCGAAATGCTCAGTCAGGCCGTGGCTTTTAGCAATGATCAGGTTACATTTGAACAAAGGGGCATTGAAGAACAAGTGAAATTAAACGAGAAATATGATCTCGTCTTTTCGAATGCTGCCATTCAATGGTCAGATACGCATAAAGAGCTGTTACCTGAAATCATTGGCATGCTCCGCCCGGGGGGACAGCTGGCCATTCAGATTCCAGATCAGACAGGTAATGTACTCAATCAAATTCTGGACGAGCTGGTGCAAGAAGAAACCTATAAGCGTGCACTAAACAATTGGAGACGGGTTTCTCCTGTATTAGATATAGATGAGTATGCACAAATACTTTTCGAGAATGGCAGTAAAAATATGACCATTTATAAAAAGATCTATCCATTGATCGTTTCGAACAAAGAAGAATTATACAATTGGATCTCCGGCACAGCATTGATTCCCTATCTGGAGCGTTTGGATGGAGAAATAAAGGAAAGCTTTATACAGGAATTTAAGGCCAGAATTGATAAGCGATTTACAAAAGTGTCTGTTATATATCCATTTAAAAGAATTCTAATGGAGGCAAGGTTTTAGTTATCAGTTTCCGGAAAATAGACCCTGAAGGTTGTGCCGTTGTCTACCTGGCTTTCTACGTCTATTCTTCCCCCTTGTGCTTCTACCTGATTTTTGGTAATGAATAACCCAATTCCTCTTGCATCTTTATTTTGGTGAAAAGTCTTATACATTCCGAACAAATCATGTTTATGACGTTTCAGATCAATGCCTATACCATTGTCTGCGATTTCCAGAACCGTTTCGCTTTGATCTGAATAGACTTTAATCCTGATTTCAGGAGTTCGGTTCGGAGAACGGTATTTGATGGCATTTGTTAAAATGTTCAACAGTATGCTATCCAGGTATGCCGGATTACAGAAGACAAAAAGATCTGGATGAACATCTAAAGAAAATGATGATTTCTGTTCTTCTGCAATAGCTTTAATGCTGAGTAGTACTTTTTTAATCTCTTGTTCCAGGTTTAACGCCTTTTTCTGTTGATGACTATTCAATTGTATTTTGACAACTTCATCCAGATTATCAATGGTTTCTGACAGATGATCTGCATTTTGAAGAAGCAAAGTAATGATCTCTTTCTTTTCCTCTTCATTGCTGGATTCCGCAAGTAATTTCAACATCATTTGGAAATTTGAAGAGTGTGACCTCAGATTGTGTGAAACAATATGGGCGAAATTTACCAGCCTGTTGTTCTGATCGTTGATGATCAGCATGGTCTTCTTTTGTTCCTGCTCGGCTTGCTTTCTGTCGGTAATATTCTTGATCTGAGAAACAAAATATAGCGGCGTCTCATCCTTCCAAACCAGGCTCACATTAAGCTGGACCCACACAATCTCTTTGGTTTTATGGATGTAACGTTTTTCCATAGAATATGAACTCATCTTTTTTTGGATCACTTTCTGCAGGTATTCCAAATCCAGATTTAAATCTTCAGGATGAGTCAGTTTCTGGAAACTCCTTCTTAATAATTCTTTTTCTGAATAGCCGAGCAATTCACATAAACTCTTATTCACCTTGATCCATTTTCCTTTGGGGGAAACCAGGGCCATACCAATGGGTGCAAAATCGAAGGCCTGATGAAATTTGTCCTGGTTGATCCTAAGACTTTCGATAAGCTCTTTTTGTTCTGTAATATCCTGAACTGTACCTACTAATTTATAACAAATGCCATTGGTGAATTCTGCCTGAGTATGAGATTCTATCCATTTTATAATCCCGGTAGTGGTTTTTATTTTATATTCACTACTCAGTGTCTCCTTGTCGGAAGTCAGTTCCTGTAGAAGTTGCTCAACGCGATTCAATCCAGGAGATTCTATGCGATAACTCATGGCCTCGTTCAAATCTGGTTGATGAAATTCATTAACGCCAAATATTTGTTTGGTCACAAGATCCCATGTAAGTTTCTGGCTGGGGAGATCGAGCTCCCATAGTCCGATTTCAGCAATTTTAGCAGCTTTTTTATACAGTTTGAGTTGGTGGTCCATTCAGGTCAGCACAAATTTGGAATGATGATTTGGTTAGTCCAAAGATAATAGAAAGGATGTAATTGTAATGTTACAGTTCGATGAAATGTTTAATATGTTTCAACTATTTTTATTGTGAACATGTTTATTAC
>NZ_QAIL01000195.1 GCF_003061025.1 Pedobacter sp. HMWF019
CATATTTTAATTAGATTTGCTCAAATTTAAACGTTATGAATATTATAAAAACTAAATTTTTATCTAAAAAAATATTTGGAATCGCTTTGCTGGCGGCAGTTCCTTTTTTCTCTTTTGCTCAAAAACCGAACTGGCAGAACCTCGATCTTAAAACAGATTCAACTTTTGGTATCAGTACAGAGAAAGCCTATACAGAATTATTGAAAGGTAAAAAATCCAAACCGGTAGTGGTTGGTGTACTGGATGGTGGAGTAGATTATAACCATGAAGACCTGAAAAGGATCATGTGGGTAAATAAAAAAGAGATTCCTGGAAATGGAAAAGATGATGATAAAAATGGTTATATAGATGATATTCACGGCTGGAATTTTTTGGGTTCGGCTAAGGGTTCAGTTGATCATGAAACGCTTGAACTTACCCGTATTTTAAGAAGAGATGAGCCTAAATTTGGTCATGCAGATGCCACTTCTGTAGCTGCGGCGGATTTGCCCGCATTTGAAGCTTATCAGAAAATGAAAGCAGAATTTGATCAGAAACTGGAAGAGGCCAAATCTGGCCTTGAAAATATCACAGGTTTTAAGAATGCAGTTGATGCTGTGGTGAAAAAGATGGGTAAGGACAATCCGACAGCAGCAGACTTTCAAAGTTACCAGCCACAAAATGAGTTAGAAGGACGCATAAAAAGTATTATGCTCAATCAGTTGCAAACTCAAAGCTATGAGGAATTTTATAATGCCCAACTGGTTGAAGGATTAAAATATTACCAGGGACAGGTAGATTATAACCTGAACCTGTCCTATGATCCAAGACCTGAATTTGTGGGAGACAATTATGCAGACAGCAAAGAACGCTTCTACGGTAATAACGATATTACAGGCCCGGATGCTAAACACGGAACCCATGTTGCTGGCATTATTGCTGCCGACAGGACCAATAACATTGGTATTAAGGGGGTAGCTGATAATGTTCTGATTATGGGTGTAAGGGCCGTTCCGGACGGCGACGAAAGAGATAAGGATGTAGCCAATGCCATTCGTTATGCAGTGGACAATGGAGCTAAAGTATTAAATATGAGCTTTGGAAAACCTTATTCATGGGACAAGAAAGCAGTCGATGAGGCTGTAAAATATGCCATGTCTAAAGATGTCCTGCTCATTCAGGCGGCCGGTAACGATAATAAAAACCTGGACGTTGAAAAGAGCTTTCCAGACCGCAGGTATGAAGGTGGTGGTGAAGCTGGTGCCTATATTACAGTTGGTGCTTCGGGCTGGGTAAATGATTCTACCTTAAAAGCGAGTTTCTCTAATTATGGAAAAACAACTGTGGATGTATTCGCTCCGGGAGAGCGCATTTATTCTACGGTTCCGGGCTCCAAGTATGAGAATCTGGATGGAACAAGCATGGCTTCCCCGGTGGTGGCCGGACTGGCGGCCTTGATCCGTTCTTATTACCCCAAATTATCTGCTTTACAAGTAAAAGATATTATTTTAAAATCTGTTGTAAAAGTAGATCATAATGTAAATGTAAAGATTGGCGAAGAAACCAAATCTGTTCCGTTTTCAGATCTTTGTGTTACTGGTGGTATTGTTAATACTTATAATGCATTAAAACTTGCTTCAGAAACAAAATAAGTCCAGGATAAGACATTGAATCTTACAACCCTTTCGTGAATTTTCGAAAGGGTTGTTTGTTATAACACTTTTTTTTATAAGTGTATTTTTTGTATCATTACGGTGATCTTAAATCACATATCGCATACGCTAAAGAATGACATCTACAATCGACCTATTTCAGCTGTCTCCATTGCCAATGTGGATATTTGACGTCAATACAAGGTTTTTTTTAGATGTGAATGAGGCAGCAATGCTACTCTTCGGATATAGCCGTAAAGAATTTCTGGAACTGACTGTAGAGGATCTTAAAGTCAGAGAAGGTCAGCCGAGAGATAAAACTATTGAACACCTGATCCTGAATGGGCTGGATAAAGAGACGCAATTGCTGAAAAAGAAAAACGGCGAACGTGTGTATACACATGTTGTAAGTAATCCGGTAGAATTTCAGGAAAAAAAAGGAGAGCTTGAACTCGTAACTGACTTGACTGAGCGGATTGAAAGTGAAAGAAAGATGCTGGAAAGTTCAGAGCGGTTTAATATCGTTTCCAAAGCGACGAGTGATACCATATGGGACTGGAGCTTAACTTCTGGAAGCATTATATGGAATCGTGGGATTAAGGGGATATTCGGGCATAAAAATATTATTAATCACACCACAACGATGTCCTGGAGGTACGATCATATTCATCCGGAAGACAGGGAAAGGGTGGTGCTTAAAATCCAGGAATATATTGATCAGAAAATAGAACGCTGGCAGGATGAATACCGTTTTATGTGTGGTAACGGGAGTTACAGATATGTATTCGACCGGGGCTTTGTGCTCTTTGACGAAAATGGTAGTCCCATCCGGGCCATAGGTGCCATGGAAGATATTACCAGGAGAAAAGAATATATCAAAGCGATAGAAGATCAGAATAAAAAATTTAAAGAAATTGCCTGGATACAGTCTCATATGGTTAGGGCACCGTTAGCGAGGATTATGGCGCTGGTAGATTTAATCAAAGATTATGGTCCAGATAATGATTATAATATGATGCTTCAGCATTTAGCCAGTTCGGCCAAAGAACTGGATGCAATTATAGTCAACATTGCAGATAGAACGCCCTGATTTAATTTTCTTCAGATTCATAGCCTTTCCAATTCCATTCTGACTTATTTTTTCTTTCAAAAAACACTTTGAAAGATTGCCCCGGAGGCACCGTAAAATGAAAGCTGAGTTCTTTTATGTTCTGATCCTTAGGTATAAAACCGGGCAAAAGGGTTTCAGCAATCATTTTAATTTGTTCTTCTTTAATCATATCCTGAAAATTACTCGCAAGTATAGAGTTTTTTTTCGGGGCTGGCATTAAAGTTGTAGAAATGCATAATTCATATGACACGAATCCTTATTGTTGAAGATGATCCTGATGTACTGGATGTTTTTCAGGCCGTATTAGAAGCACATCACTATAAAGTTTTTCCTTTAATGACAGGAAGGCCAATATTCAAGATTATTGAAGAGTTTAAACCGGACCTGATTCTAATGGATATCCGCCTTGATGGTATGGATGGAAGAGCAATTTTCAAAGAAATACGATCGAGAAGTTTGACCGCACATCTCCCTGTTTTACTCACTTCAGGAGGTTTTAAAGAAGATTATATCCTGCGGGAAAATTTAACCAATGCAGATTATCTCGAGAAACCCTTTGAT
>NZ_QAIL01000196.1 GCF_003061025.1 Pedobacter sp. HMWF019
CCCCTAAACATTAATTTTCAATTGTATATTTGTATGTTCCTAATGAGTAAACAACTTGGCAAAAGAATCTAAATTGTACAAAAATATTCTCGTAATAGAAGATAATCATGCTATTTTGGACGTGATCACGCTAATTCTGCAAAGTGAGGCTTATAAAGTTACAGGGCTAAACAAAAGTGCAGATATGCTTGTACATATTGAAGGATTTAAACCGGATTTAATCATCCTCGATATCATGCTTCCTGATGGTGACGGTCGGGTTTTACTTCAGGAATTAAGATCCGACGACAAGACAAAGGACATCCCGGTTTTGATGATTTCTGCACGATATACGGAAGAAAACATCCAGCATGGAACCCACAAGCCTAATGGCTTTTTAGCCAAGCCGTTCGACATCGACGATCTGCTGGATAGAATTGAGGGAATTCTCGCAGGAAAAATCTATAACTAGGCCCCTTTTTTATTCAGGCTCTGCATCAGCTGCTCATAAAGATCATCGCTTGTAGCTGCCTTAGGTTCAAGCTTTTTAACTGTAGCACGTTTTCCCTTAGCTTTGGCTTTTATGATTTTTAGCAGCTCCTGAGTGTATTCATCTTTAAAATTCTTAATATCAAAAGCAGAGGTATATTGCTTAATTAAAGCCAGCCCGACATCCAACTCCTTTTTATTAATCGTGTTGATGGGCGGGATCTTCATTTCCTCTGTCGTTCTGATTTCTTCCTGGAATCGGATCTTTGTAACCACAATGATCTCATTCAGCGGATGGATAACACATAAATTTTCAGTACTTCTTAAAACAAACCTGGCTATTCCTGCCTTTTTTGACTGGATCAATGCTTTTAACAGTAATGCGTAGGCCTTTTTCCCTTGAGCTTCCGGTTCCGCATAATAAGATGTTTCATAATAGATTGGATTGATTTCCTCTATATCTACAAAGTTCTCCAGTTCAATCATTTTGGTCTTCTCCGGGCTGGCATCTTCAAAATCCTGTTCGTCCAGAATCACATACTGATCTTTCAGCAGGTAACCTTTCACAATCTTATCATAAGACACCTCTTTGCGTGTATGCTCATTGATCCGCTGAAACTTGATATGGGCATGGTCTTTACTATCCAGCATATCCAGATCAAGATGGCTGTTCTGTACGGCAGAATAAAGCTTCACGGGAATATTAACTAAACCAAATCCAATGGATCCTTTCCAAATTGCTCTCATAATTTGCACATTAAACCTTTAGGTAACAACAGGGTTATAGAATTGTTTTACAGGCAAAAACAGGTGTTTTATCAAATCTTATCTGTAAATTAGCTAGGACAATAAATGCCCGGATATGAAACTCACTCCCGTTTTAATCTTCCTGTTCATGAATACAGCAAGCTTCGCCCAGTTAAAACCAGTTACCTACCATGATGGCAAACAAGTACTGCATGGTCTGGCCGTTAAACCCGT
>NZ_QAIL01000020.1 GCF_003061025.1 Pedobacter sp. HMWF019
ATCTGTTTCTTCTTTAAGAATCTGGATGTTTATTCGCTTTTAGTATAAAGGATATAAATGTATCTTAGCTCCCGGAACCAAACTCTTCATGAAACATCTTTATAAATCGCAGCTGCAGCTTAACCTGAAACAATATTATGCCAACCGCAACTGGAGGTCCATCTCTTATTTCGATTCCAAAAGGGACGAAATTTTATTTGTCTTACCAGAAGCGGATGATATACACGAAGCGTTTAATGGACTTTATAGTGTGCTTTCTGCCTTGCCTGAGATTGATTACCCCAAAGAACGGACAGTGATTAGTTTTTGTTATGAAGACGGGACTTCCTATTGTTCCCGGTTAATTAATCCGAATACGCAGGATGAAATCAATTTGGCTTTGATTGGCTATCGCCCTGAGCGGAGAATCAAACCTGAAGAATTGCAGGAATTGTCTTAAGGTTTTAGGGAATTAAAACATTAATTATACATCATATGTTATGGATGTAGAAACTAATGCTATGGAACCTTTTGAGATCACCGTGTTAACTGGCGGCAGAGAAGAACAGTTAGTCGTATTGGTAGACCCAAATGACAGCAAATACCAGGTATTTGAGGAACAATCTTTTTTAGGTAAAATTTGGGCCGACATTGATGAAGTTGGGATCATCTGGAGCAGTGCAGATCTGATTGCACCGGAACTGGTTCAGCAGATTGGGGAGCAAATTGAGATTTATGATCAGTAAATGACATTAAGGTGATACCTAAAAAAGAAAGAGGCTAGCCCCGCTAACCTCTTTCTTTTTTATTTTGATGCCTGAAAGCTAATACTTCCTGCCTGATCGGTTTCAATTTCTGGTTTGCCTTTAAAAAGCTTTGGTACTCCTGAAACGGATATTTTCTTGTTTTTCCAATCAGTGGCACCAGATGGCCCCTTAACGGCAATTGTAAGGATCTGGTTAGGATATTTGCCACCAAGGTTCAGCAGGGTAAGATTGTTGCTGATCACTTTATAGTCATAAACAATATCCGTTACAGTTACGTATTTTCCCAGGTAATTCACTACATCGGCAGTATTCTTTAATACAATTGGATTTGTATTTTGACGATTTTCAACGGCCAGATTTTCCTGTGGTTTTTCTGCAGAAGGTTTGTAGTTTTTAAAGATCTGGTTCAGAACACCGGCAAGTCTGATACCTCCCATTTCTATCCGGCTCTGAATTTCAGGAAGATGTCTGGTGTAATAGTTGTCCGATAATCTATTTTCCTTTTCAACTTCAGCATATAATGTATTGCTCAACTGATAACTTTCATAAAGCCATTGAACGGGGGATGCTGCCTGCCATTGTTTGATTTGTGCAGGACTGGCCTGATTACACTTTTCTGCAAGTTCCACAGAACTAAGGTGCAGACGATCAATCATTCTGCTGTCCCATAAGGAATGTAAATTGGTTCCTTTTCCATCAAACTGAACTTGTATCGTATTACCTCCTTTATCTTCTGCGCGACTTACATGCATTGGCTGGTGGGCATCACCAACCAGATGCACTATAAACTTTAGCGCTTCAGTTTTCTTTTCCTTAGGGCTATTTGAATCAGAGAGTACTTTTTCATACTGAAGAAGTGCGGAATAGAGGTTGTCTTTTTTTAAGGATTTTACTTGATCTTCAAATGCTTTATAAGGAAGTCCGGAAGGTAGGTTTACAAAATGATAGGGCCCCGTGGATCTATACTCTGGCTCAGACCGGATCTGGTCTGCCCAGCTGCTGATTCCCGGAAGGGTTTCGTTTCCGAGCAAATCTTTGATGGCCAGCTTTGCTTCTGGAGTTAAATGATATTCTGCTACTCTGGCCACAGTTTGGTGTCCGATTGCACCCCATGAACCTATTAGGATTCCCAGTGGGAATAAAAGGTAAATCAATATTCTTTTTTTCATACGGCAGCAAATCTACGGCAGTATGATTAGAAAATTTAGCAATAGTTGTAACAAATTAAAAACTGCTACAATTTTTTGGAAAGAAATGAAATAATTGATCAGGACGTTGAATATGAACTTTAGTCTTCTTCTTTTTGGAGGAGACTTTTTGCAAGCGATGTATATAGAAAGTTACATGGGTGTACAGGTATTCCTGTGCTAAAATGAGATCGGGATGAATGGTTTTCTGAGTTGTCAGGGTGTCTTGGGAATTATTATTTATTTTTCTTTTTTTGCATTAATTGTATTCCATCACAATATTTTGAAATTTTAGGCGTATATATATACGAGAGCGTTAATTTAGATAAGCGGGACCAACCAGGGATAGGGAGGTCCCGCTTTAATTATGAGCTTCTGTGTATTTTTTGAAGTTAGTGAGTATAGCTTTCCACCCGTCTCTTTGCATTTCAACAGGATTTGTATCTTCGGCTTCAAAAGTTTCAATTATTTCTGTAGACTGGCCATTACTTGCAAAAGAGATTTCAACTTTTCTCTGATCGCCGAGGGTATAGTTTATAGTTTTTAAATGTTCTACTTTGTCATACACACCTCCAAAATCAAAACCAAAACTTCCGTCTTTGGCTTCCATACGGGATAGGAATTTTCCGCCTGTCCTTAGGTCATTTTCCGCTCTGGGTGTATGCCAGTCGTCTGATGCGCTGGTCCACTTGACGATGTGCTCTGGTTTGGTCCATATATCCCAGACTTTTTCTACAGGGGCATTAACTGTTGTTTTTAGAGTTATAGTTGTTTTTTTTTCTGTGCTCATCTTGTCTAAGTTTGAGGATTTATCATTTCTTTTTGATAAGATAAATTTAGAAAGAATACTGAGAAAAAGGGATAGGTGTAAACGACAAATAAAGGGTATTTTATGTCAATAGTGAATCTTGCACACAAATCGGCTGTTCATTTGTTTTGTGGTCAGGTAAATTACAATACAAATGAAAACACAATGGCCAGTACTTTCTTATGAAAAAGGCAAATCTACTTATGAGACTTTGCAGTTGTGGACCCAAATTGTCGGGAAAATAAAACTGGCAACATTGCCATGGGTAAATCACTCCTGGCATATTACTTTACACATTACGCCAACAGGATTGACCACTCAAAATATGCCTTACAAGGAACTGAATTTCCAGATAGATTTCGATTTTGTAAGTCATGAATTGAAAATGAACACGAGTAGTGGAACTTCCAGAAAGTTCAGTTTGTATGGGCTTTCTGTTTCTGCATTTTATAAAAAGATCTTTGACGACTTGAAAAGTTTAGGTATTGATTTAGAAATTAAATCTATTCCGGTGGAGATTGTGGATCCTATAGATTTTAAATTAGATACGGTGCATCATACTTATGAAGAGAAGGAGGTCATTGCTTTTCACCGAGCACTACTTTCAATCCAAAATGTATTTATGCAATTTAGAAGTGAATTTAAGGGGAAATGCAGTCCTATTCATTTCTTTTGGGGAAGTTTTGACATGGCGCTTTCTTTCTTCTCGGGGCGTAAAGCACCTAAACATCCTGGTGGAGTGCCTGGTTTACCCGATTGGGTTGCAGAGGAAGCTTATTGCCGGGAGGTGAGTAGTTCAGGCTTCTGGCCTGGAAGTGGTGCGCTTCCGGAAGCCGCATTTTATTGTTATTTGTATCCCGAACCTCAGGGATATAAAGATGGGGAAGTTAAGCCATCGGGAGCATATTATCATCCAGAATTGCGGGAGTTCGTATTGCCTTACGCTATAGTTCAGCGGGCGGAAAATCCGGAAGGTCAATTGCTTGATTTTTTAAGAAGTACTTATGGAATTGGATCGGGGCTGGCCAAATGGAGCGAGGATTTATGGAAAGGCACTCAATAGGAACAGCTATTGATAGTCAGCAAAGACTTCATCTTTATAACACCATAGCCATTTTTCGCCGGGTTCTGCAGAAATAACCACAGGATGATGCATTTTGTGATAATGATTGGTCATATGGGCATGGGCAGACTGATCACAACAAAGTGTAGTTCCACAGGTTTGACAGGTTCTTAAGTGCACCCAGTCGCTGCCAATTTTAATACATTCTTCGCATACCAGTTCTTTAGCAAGTTTCAGGTTTTTGATTTCTTGAATATGGTTACAGATTTCAGGATTTTCCATAGTGCTGTTTGTTTTGCTACTTAATAAAAATAAGGAATAATTATTGAATAATGTGCAGGTTTTGTATTTTTACTCCAAATCAACCCCTTTAGTTTTTAACTTTGTTCCAAGTAGTGGTCCGGTATTATTAAGATGACAAATCTATATAGCAGACTTGACGATCATCAGTTAGCTGACTTATTGAAGTCTGGTGATCAGGTAGCGTTTACGGAAATCTATAACCGGTATAAATATCTTTTATATCTGCATGCTTATAAGCGGATCAGAAATGCCGATGAAGCTGAAGATCTGGTTCATGACCTCTTTGCTGTGTTATGGAACAATAGGGAGAATTTTGTTTTAAAGACACATTTGTCGGGCTATTTGTACACTTCGGTTAGAAACCGTATTTTCAAACTGCTTTCGCATAAAGATATTGAGTCTGTTTATTTGTCTTCTTTTTTTGAAGCTGGTGAACGTGCTGTAAATGTAACGGACCATTTGGTCAGAGAAAATCAGCTCCTGACCCAGATAGAAAAGGAAATTGCGTCACTTCCTGTTAAGATGAGGCAAATATTTGAGATGAGCCGTAAACAACATCTTTCTCATAAAGAAATAGCAGACCAACTTCATCTTTCTGAGCAAACCGTCTCGAAGCAAGTCACCAATGCTTTGAAAATTTTGAGAACAAAACTGGGCTTATTGACTTTTTTGATCTTTTTGATCAGATATTAATTTTTTTTGAAAATCATCTACCTGTTGGGGTGGAGTTAAGGGTCTATGTATTTTAAGCAACCAGTTAACGCCTCATTAAAGATGAATAAACAAGAACTAAAGACACTACTGGAAAAATTTGATGCAGGACAATGCACGGCTGAAGAGATCGGTATGCTGGAAAGCTGGTACCTGGTATGGAGATCCGATGAGACAGTCGATTTTGAGGAGGCAGAAGCGGAGCGTCGGGTCGATCAGATATGGGACAGATTGAAGCCGGATGTTGAAGTAAAGAAAAAAATAGTGTTATGGCCGCGTATTGCTGCCGCTGCGGTGCTGCTTCTTAGCCTGAGTTTAGGATTATATTTTTATCAAAGTTATTCTTTAGTTGGAAAACAGGAACTGGTTCAACAGGATGTTGCTCCCGGGGGAAACAAAGCTTATCTGACTCTGGCAGATGGAAAAAGGATTACTTTAACGGATGTGGCTAATGGCGAACTGGCTAAACAAGCTGGGGTGGCCATACGGAAATCTGCAGACGGTCAATTAATATATCGGCTGTCTGACCGGGGATCTGCCAGCGATAAACCTGTCTATAATACGATTGAAACACCCAATGGCGGACAATATCAGGTCATATTGCCAGATGGAACTAAAGTATGGCTAAATGCAGCATCAGTTCTTAAATTTCCTTCCTCATTTGCAGGCTTAAAAGAACGTAGAGTTGATTTAAGCGGAGAAGGATATTTTGAGGTATCGCATAATGCAAAACAACCCTTTATTGTAAAAACCCCCCAGCAAGAGGTAATTGTTCTGGGTACTCATTTTAATATTACCAGTTACACCGGGGAGGCAACAATTACCACTTTGCTCAAAGGTGCTGTAATGGTTCGCCGTTCAGGAAAAACTGCAAATCCACTAGAGGGGGACGACTTCGCGGTTTTAAAACCGGGAGAGCAATCTGAGCTGAAAGAAAAAATAATAATAAGCCCTGCTGATCTAGAAATGGCTACTGCATGGAAAGATGGGTTGTTTATATTCAATAAAACAAAACTCCAGAATATTTTAATGCAGTTGTCGAGATGGTATAATGTAAATGTTGATTATAGTAATGTTCCTAAAGATAGAGCACTTTCCGGGGCTATAAAAAGGGAGTCAAACTTGTCCAGTGTATTAAAAATGCTTTATGAAACAAGTCGCATTAACTTTATAATAGAAGACAACACCATAAAAATTAAGAAGTAAGAATATGAAGAAGATCATTTTAAGTTTGGCTGTCATGCTAATGGCATTCATGGCATCTGCACAGATCAGCAATCCTGTAACCTGGAGTTATGGAGTGAAAAAAATTAATCCAAAAGAAGTTGTCGTAATGTTTAAGGCTGTTATGGATAAAGACTGGCATATCTATTCAACAAACCAGCAAGCAGGTGGACCTCAGAAAACAACTTTTGCTTTTGCGACTTCCAAAGATTATCAGCTTTTGGGTAAGGTTGTAGAGCCTAAACCTATTGCAGAGTATAGTGATGTCTATAAGTTTGATCTGCTTTATTTTAAGAATGCTGTAGTTTTTCAGCAGAAGGTTAAACTGGTTAAAAAGACGGTTCTTAAGGCAACAGTTACTTATATGGTGTGCACCGATAAAGAGTGTAAACAAGCAACTGAAGTAAGTTTTAATGTTCCGGTTGGGTAAAAACCGTAAAGATATTTGCAAACGTAAATTTAAGCCTATGTAACATGTATACGAAGCCGAAAAAAAATAAACCAGGTGCGCTGGAACGCAACTGGTTTTATTAAGGCACATCAGTTATTATAAGAATCAATCAACCGACTACAACCTTAACTTAACAAATGTATGAATTTCAAGATTCTATACAAGGAGGGCTATTGCTTTAAAAACCGCAGTATTCGTTCTTCCGATTTAAAATCTAAACTGATTTTAATTATGAAATTAACCACAATTATGATGATCATCTGCTACATTCATGTTTCTGCTGCAGGTTTTTCTCAACAAATCACCTTGTCCGAAAAAAACGCATCTCTGGAGAAGGTTTTGATCAAAATTAAGAAGCAAAGTGGGTATCAATTGCTTTATGATGCTCAATTGATAGAAAAATCGAATCCGGTTACCCTAAACTTAATCAGTGTGCCTATTGGTGCTGCACTGGAACAGATTTTTGATCATCAACCTTTTACATATAGCATTTTTGACAAGACCATCCTGGTGAAAATAAAGGAGTTTAATCCAGAACCCAGGGGGGGTAAAAATGTGATCAGAGTTATTGATGGAGTTGTTCGAGATGTAAATGGAAATGCTCTTAATCTGATCAGTGTGAAGATAAAAGGAAGTAATAAAACAACTGCAACGAATGCAGAAGGACGCTTTTCTATCAATGCTCCTGATGAAGAAGCAGTTCTTGTGTTCTCATGCGTTGGTTTTATAACCAAAGAATTGCCCGCTAGACAAGGTATGGCCGTTGTTCTGGAGTCCGAGCTGAATAAGCTCAACGAGATGGTGGTTGTAGGATACGGCAGCACCAGAAGAAAGGATCTGACCGGTTCTGTGTCTTCAGTTAATGTAGGTGAAATTAAAGATGTTCCCTTTATGAGTGTTGATAATGCACTTGCAGGGAAAGCGCCTGGTGTCCAGGTAACTAAGGCAGATGGTTCTCCCGGCGGAGCGATTCGTATCCGAATCCGGGGCGGAGCTTCCTTGTTGGGAACAAATGATCCTCTGTATGTTATTGATGGGATTCCAACCGTAGTGAGCAATAGTTTTATGAATGCACAGTCTGATATTGTGAATCCAATTGAGGCGGCGAATTATGGGGAAGATTTCAACAATAGTGTGTCTGGTTCATTTTCCCGTGGATTGAATAATCTGGCAGGCTTAAATATTGGAGATATTGAAAGTATTGATATTTTGAAAGATGCTTCTGCAACGGCGATCTATGGCTCTAAGGCAGCAAATGGTGTGGTCATTATCACTACTAAAAAAGGTAAATTAAATACTAAACCTCAGTTAAATGCCAACTATTATGTTGGTTTTAATACTCCTGTTAAAGAAAAGGTATTGAATGCGGATCAGTATAAGACTGGATTAAAGGAGGCTGCTACAAATTATATTAATGAACGCAAAAGGCTAAATTTAAGTTTAACAACCAGTGCGTCAAAAAAAGCCTTAAGTATTATAAATGATCCGTCTTTCTTTGGGAATGCGAATACCGATTGGCTGGACCTGGTATTAAAAACCGGAGCAACCCAGAATGCGGATGTATCTGTTAGTGGAGGTGGTTTAGGTTCCCGCTACTATACGTCTTTAAACTATACCAAACAGGATGGGACCTTAATAGGGACTGATTTTTCCCGGATATCGGGTAAGACGAATCTGGACAACGAAATTAGCAAACGTTTCAGGGTAATCACCAATCTGAACTATGGTTTTACCAAAACTAATATCACCGAAGGGGTATATGGACAGGCCTTAACTGCTCCTCCTACTTTTTCGCCCTATAATGCCGATGGATCTTATACCACCTTGGGCGTGCTTAATGACGACTACAGAGGTTTTCAAAATCCTTTAGCTGTTGCTTCTGGTACCAACAGGGCAAAAGATTACACTTTGATGGGGTCTTTATCTGCAGAATATGACATTTTAAAGGACCTGAAATTTAAAAGCACAGTGTCCGCTAATTATAGTTCTTATAATCAGTTGAACTATGTGCCGAGTTATGTAGAAATCGGAGGTTTTTACGGAAGAGAGAACTCTCAGGGAGGATTGGGGTCTCAGTCTCATTCCAGTTCACTAAGTACATTTATAGAGAATACGCTTACCTGGAACAAGGAATTTAACGAAGAGAACCGGTTAAATATTCTAGCGGGAACTTCCTGGGAGAACAATACCAGCGATTTTTTTTCAGCAACAGGAAGAGGCTATCCGGATGATAATTATTTGAATAACTTAACTTCCGCTGCTTATGCTGTTTCTGTAAGAGGAGC
Organism: Pedobacter sp. HMWF019; assembly: GCF_003061025.1. Lineage (GTDB taxonomy): Bacteria > Bacteroidota > Bacteroidia > Sphingobacteriales > Sphingobacteriaceae > Pedobacter. The sequence continues at coordinate 8,779 of NZ_QAIL01000020.1, forward strand.
TAGTCCTGCAAGTCAAAGCTCATTGCTTTCGTTTTATCTTCGTGCCAATTATGTTTTTAAGGACAAATACCTTTTAACTTTTACCGGACGGTCTGATGCTTCATCCAAATTTGCACCTTCTAATCAGGTAGGATATTTTCCTTCCGGGGCTATTGGATGGCGGATTTCTCAGGAGAACTTCCTTAAAGAAATCAAATGGATTGACGAGATCAAAATCAGGATGAGTGCGGGCAAAACCGGAACTCAAAGTATTGGAGACCACCTTTGGCGGACGCTCTATTCTCCGGATTCTTATGCTGATAAAAATGCCCTGGTACCAAATCAACTTGGTAATGCAAATATTAAATGGGAGTCAACCACCCAACAAGATCTTGGATTGGACTTTGCTTTCTTTAAGGGACGTTTAGGAGGTACCTTTGGCTATTACAATAAAGTAACCGATGGGGCATTGTTAAATCTGACGCCTGCACCAAGTTCCTCTTATAGCAGTGTAATTTACAACATAGCCAAGATCAGGAACCGTGGACTTGAACTGGATATCCATGGCGATATTATCCGGAGTAAAAATTTTAACTGGACTGGTGCTTTTAATATCTCGAAAAACACTTCAAGGGTCCTGAATATAGATGGTGGTCCTTTTTCCAACCCGAATGACCGGAATTCCCTTAATTTAGGAACCAGTATTGTGAAAGAAGGGGAACCTTTGGGATTATTGTACGGAAGAGTGGCTACAGGTGTTATAAAAACACAGGAACAACTGGATGCATATAAAAAAGCCTTTCCTTACTGGACCATTTTTAGCCCGTACCTCAATATTGGCGATATGTCTTATGAAATTGAAGATGGATTTTGGAAACAAGACATTATAGGCCATGCTGCACCGAAGTTCTTTGGTGGTTACACAAATACCCTTTCTTATAAAAACTGGAGTCTGATCTCCTTGTTTACTTTCTCTCATGGTGCTCAGCTGATTTATCAAAAGGATGTCAGTGATATGGGATTTAGTGGTTTGCCAAATGAAGGGGTAAGAAGTTTGGATCATTACAGTTCATCTAATACTGGATCAGACAGGCCCAGATATTTATTGAATGACACGCAGTTCCTGACCAATTTGAATGTGTATGATGCTTCTTATATCAAATTAAAGTCGATAACGCTGTCTTATAGCTTGCCAGCAAGCTTACTGCAAAAACTGAAGTTCAATACGCTTACACTATATGCTACGGGTACAAACATCTTTACGATTACCCATTACCCTGGACCAGATCCAGAGGTCAGTGATGATCCGAGGAGTGTAATTGGCGGTGGCAGGGACGTGAGTACGTATCCAACTGTGAAATCATATACTTTGGGTGTTCGTCTTGGATTTTAATTACTAATACATAACATAATGAAACCATTATGTGCAGTACCACACAAACCGAAATGAATAAATTGTGGCAGCACATGATAGCTTCATAACCTTTAAAAAAAATATATTCTGATGAAAAAGCTAATTATATATAGTATGTTTTTTACGGCATCAGTTTTTCTGATCGCTTGTAAAAAGGAATTGAATGCTTTACCTACGCAATCTAAAGTAGAAGGAAATGCGATTATTGATCAGAAAAGTGCAGAGGTCGCTTTAAATGGAGTTTACCTACGTTTTGCTCAAGGCGGCGATGATCGGGGAACCCCCAGCATTATGTGGGCTAGCGATCATGAGATCTTACCTTCAACGCTTGCTGGCTATGTAACCTATCCATATGGGGGATCATCATTTGATGAAAATGCACTGATTAAATCTACTGATTATTCAGTGGCCAATCTATGGTCTGCACCATATGGCCTCATTAACGCAGCTAATGGTATAATAGAGCAAGTATCAGCCCTTGCCGATGATAAATTCACTGGAGCCAGAAAGGCGGAGATTATCGGAGAGGCTCGCTTAATGAGGGCATATGGGCATCAGTATCTGCTCAGGTATTTTGCACAATTCTATGACCTCAGCAGCAATTATGGTGTGATGTTGAGGAAAGAGTTTATAACCACAAACAATATTGCTCAGAAACGCAGTACGGTAAAGGACAGTTACGATTTTATTCTTTCTGATCTGGATGCAGCCATTGCTGATGCACCTTTGGTTAGTGCAAATTATTACGGCAATAAATGGGTGGCTAAAGGTTTAAAAGGCAGAATATTGATGATGCGAGGGCAGGCGGCAGATTATACACAGGTAATTTCTATCACAAAAGACATTATTCAAAATGGCCCTTATCAATTGGAACCCAATTTGCATGATCTCTTTAGCACTAAAGGTTTAGATAGCAAAGAAGTCATGATTGGACTCTATCCTAAACCCAATCAAGTCAACAAGTCGGATGTTTATTTTTATCGGAACGAGCCGGGCTATCTGGCTACCGCATCTCTCAAATCTCTTTTTCAAAATGATCCCAGACAATCCTGGATGATCGGTGATGTAGGTACAACCCCAGACGGTATCCTGAAGTATCAGGGGTCAAAGGTTGAAGTATGCTACCCAATGCGTCTTACAGAGATATATTTATTAGAGGCAGAAGCTATTGTGCGTTCAGGTGGTTCATTGAATGACGCTAAAGCTTTGTTAAAAACCGTATTGCAACATGCGGGAATAAGTGATTTTTCCAGCCTGGACAATGTAACTGGCCCGGATGCAATGTTGATCCAGATCTACAACGAAACGGCGAAGAACTTGTCTTTTGAAGATGGGCAAGAATGGTCGGCTTTGTTAAGGATGCCTTTGAGTTTTGTATTGCAGGTTAAGCCAGCTGTAAAAGATAAAGACCACTATATTTTACCTATTCCAAAAGATGAATTTGATAGAAATCCTGCAATAGGAGACCAGAATCCAAGCTACAGTAAAAATTAAGGACCCACCTAACATTAAGAAAAAATGAGAACTAAGAATTTTATAGGGCTGTTGTTGTTGCTCTTTCCATATTACCATTCTTTTGCCCAGACCGGGCAAATTAAAAAACAGTTTGTACTTAACGGTACAGTTAAAAGTGCCGATTCTGTTTTGTTATATTATACGGACGCGTCAGGAAAGTACATCCATCTTGCCAAACCAATTTTGGGTCACAGGATTTTTCTGAAAGGATTTATAAATGAGCCTGTTAACGCAAGAGTCTTGTTTAAGAACAAGGGAGAAATAATTTCGGAGCGTAAGTTTTGGGAAAGGATGACGGAAATCTATCTTGAGCCGGGACAGATGACATTATCAGGTTCGGCTTCTGATCTGAAATCTTTAAAAATCACAGGTTCTAAAAGTCAGAAGGAACTGGAGGATTTGAATGCACATATTGCACCTATCAGGAAAGAAATGCAACCCGTTTTGGAAGCATTAGATAAAGAGAAAGATCACGAAAAAGCGGCTGAAATTCGCGATCAGCTGGAACCTTATAACGATCGTATCAAAAAGATAACCTATGATTTTTTTATTGGGCATCCAAACTCCTATGTGACTATGGACATGATGAGGTTTTACCTTAGCAGGATGAAACTTGACTCTGCCAAAAGAGTGTATAATAGTTTTAATGCCCAAATGAAAAAGAAAGCTGCAGCCAGGGAACTCTCTAAAGAAATCAATAAAATTGAGTTGGGGATGCCAGGCAATATGGCTGCTGGTTTTAGTAAAACTGACATCAATGATAAACCATTGTCGCTCTCAGATTTTAAAGGCAAATATGTGATCGTTGACTTTTGGGCCAGTTGGTGTGTGCCTTGCCGTAAGGGAAACCCTCATTTGATTCGTCTTTATAATACTTATAACAGTAAAGGGCTGGAAATTATTGGCGTGTCTGATGATGACAACAATCATAGCGCATGGAAAAAGGCAGTAGAGCAGGATAAAATAGGAATATGGCATCATGTGTTAAGGGGGTTGAATATGGACCTCAGGATGAAAAATCTACCCAATCCAGAAGATATTTCAGAGAAATATGGAATCAGCTCCTTGCCGACTAAAATACTTATTGATCCCGCCGGAAAAATTATTGGCCGCTATGGAGACAACAATGGTGGATCAGATCAGGATCTGGACAAAAAATTAAAAGAACTACTTAAATAACCTTAAAAAACTTGACCATGTTAAAAAAGTTAAAATTAATTCTGCTGGTTTTGATCGGTTGCAGTGTTGCGTCCTTATATGGACAGACCGCTAAGGTTTCAGGAAATCTAACTGGATTGAAAGATGCCAAAATTGTTATTTACTACTATAAAGGAGATAAATCTGTTTCAGATACCGTAAAAGTAAATGGAGGTAAATTTAAATGGGTAGTGCAAATTTCAGAGCCACAAAAAGTTGGAACGATGTTATTTGGAAGGTATTACCAATTTTTTGTGGAACCTGGAAATATAGAGATTAAGGGCACTGATAAGTCAGAAGAAATAAAAATTACGGGCTCAAAATCCCAGGATGAATATGAAGCTTATGATAAGACTTTAAAAGATCTGGATGACCAGGAATCTCCGCTTTATCAAAAATGGGGAAAGGTAAGTAAAGAAGAGCAGGTTAAATTAGAGGAAAAAGTAGAGGATTTAAGAAAACAAAGAAGAGCGCGAAGCAATCAATATATTGCTGCACATCCTAAAAGCCCATTGAGTATCAGTATGGTTTCGGATAAAGCAATGATGGGAAGCTATAGTGATGTAAAAGAGGTATTTGGAAAACTCGATGCTGCCGCTCAGCAAAGTGCGGAAGGGAAGCGGATCGCCGGCCGGCTGGTTGTTTTAAAAAGAAGTGCAGTAGGAGAGCCGATGCTTAATTTTACCCAGAACAATATTGAAGGTAAGCCCGTTCAGTTTTCTAATTTTAAGGGCAAATATGTATTGGTTGATTTCTGGGCAAGCTGGTGTGGACCTTGCAGGGCCGAAAATCCAAATGTATTAAAAGCTTATCAGCAATATAAGGACAAAAATTTCACCGTTGTAGGAGTTTCGCTTGATGATAAAGGGGAGAATTGGAAAAAGGCCATCAAAGATGATCATATGCCTTGGACACAGGTTTCAGATTTAAAGGGCTGGAAAAATGAGGTGTCTACTTATTATGGAATTATGGGGATTCCGAGTACTTTGCTGATTGATCCGAAGGGAAATATCATAGCGAAAGATTTGAGAGGAGAATCTCTCAATAAGAAACTTGCAGAATTGTTCAATTGATTCACCTGATAGACTTAAGGAAATGAAAAATAAACTAAACAATCGCTATTTGATTCTTGGTATAACTGTTTTAATGAACGCAAGTTGTACGCCATCACGTCAAAAGAATTTCAGTATTAAAGGAACTATAAAAGGTATAGATAGCGGAATGGTATTTTTGCGTAAATTCAATGAGGCTGATAGGACAACGAAAACATTGGATAGCGTTGTGGTTCATCGGGGACATTTTGAATTTACAGGAAAATTGGAGTCTCCGGAGATGCTGACCTTAATTGCCAGACCTGGAAATTGGGGGACCAGTATTTTTGTTGAAAATAGTGAAGTTGTTCTGGATGCAGATACTGCTGGTGCTGAACATTATGATTATACACCGTATGGTGGTGATAAAGGAGCGAGTCTGAAAAAAGTGAAAATTTTCGGTTCAGGAAACCAGGATATCTATGATAATTTTGAGAATGATCCTGAGCAGCTTCATTTTAAGAAAGTATTTGCCGAAATGAACAAGCAATATGAAGCAGAGAAAAATCCTGAGCTAAAGGAGAAAATGAGATCTAAGTTTGATTCTCTAGGAAAACTGAGTAATGCGTGGCAAATCAAATGGATTAATGCATTTCTGCAAAAAGATTCCGAATCAAGCGCTGGTGCTTATATTTTCTACAATTATTACAGATCTAATACGAGTATGCCCTTAACTGAAATGGATGCTTTGCTTCGTAAATTTACTGGGGACGCAAAAAAAACTGTCTATTATACCAATCTAATAAAAGAAGCCAATTTAAGGAGGGCACTTTTGCCAGGAAAACTAGCTCCTGATTTTACATTGCTGAAAAGGGATAGTACATCTTTTACGCTCTCTTCAACACGAGGGAAATACATTATGCTGGATTTCTGGGCCAGCTGGTGTAAGCCTTGCAGAGCGGCAATTCCACATTGGAAAGAGGTGTATGCGAAATATAAGGACAAAGGTTTCGAAATCATAAGTGTTTCCGATGACAGCAGGAAGGCAGACTGGATTAAAGCGATGGATCAGGAAAAAATGCCATGGACCCAGGTCGTAGATGAGTTCCCGGTAAAGAATATGCCTGCAAGAGTGGGGACATTATACCAAACTCATTTTATTCCTTTTTATGTTTTATTGGATAAAGAAGGAAAGATTTTGGTGTATTCCGGAAATGAAAAAGATATTGATGTAAAACTTAAAGACCTTTTGATGTAAATCCTTTCACCGTGTTATAAATCCAGGTATTTGTAACACGGTTTTTTAGATATTGTGTCTTTAATTTTGACTATAGACTGGAAAAAAAGTCTATTTTTAGGCCCTGGTCTAGATAACGGCGCAATACATGAAACAAACGAATTTCCTTATCCTCTTTTTTCTCACTTTCCTTTTTATTCCCGAGCTGTTTGCACAGCAAAAATACACCTTAAGTGGTACCATCCGTGATGCTGCTACAGGAGAAACCTTGATTGGTGCTACTGTAAAGCTTCAAAATGCAGACCATACTTTTGGCAAAGCCGCCAATGATTATGGGTTTTATTCTTTAAGTGGCGAAGGAGGTGAGTACACAATGACGGTCAGTTATGCTGGCTACCTGACTTATCGCAAGCAGATCAGTTTAGTTGGAGATCTAAAGATAAATGTAGGGCTTGATCCTGCAAATTCCTTACAGGAGGTGGTCATCAGCGCTAAAGACCGCAGGAATGACAATGTGAAGAGCGCCCAGATGGGACTGGAAAAACTGAACATGAGAGATCTGGATAATGTGCCGGTTTTGTTTGGGGAAAAGGATGTGTTGAAGACTATACAACTTATGCCAGGAGTTAAGTCTGGAGGAGAAGGAAATACGGGATTTTTTGTTCGTGGAGGAGCCGCTGATCAAAACCTGATCCTTTTGGATGAGGCAACAGTTTACAATTCTTCTCACTTACTGGGTTTCTTTTCTACATTCAATTCGGATGCCATCAAAGACGTTAGTTTGTATAAAGGCGGAATGCCGGCTCAGTTTGGCGGAAGACTATCTTCAGTATTGGATGTTAAAATGCAGGATGGCAATAGCAAGGAATTTGGTGTAGAAGGTGGAATTGGACTTATTGCTTCCAGGATCAAGGTAGAAGGACCTATTATAAAAGACAAGGCTTCTTTTATGGTGAGTGCAAGGAGAACTTATATTGATCTCCTTTTAAAGGCTTCTTCCGATTCTTCTATAAACAGCAATACCTTAAATTTCTATGACATCAATGCCAAAGTAAACTACAGATTTGACGACAAAAATACGCTCTTTCTTTCGGGATATTTTGGCCAGGATAATATCGGAATTAAAGACCTTTTTGCGAACGATTGGGGGAATACAACAGCAACGGTGCGCCTAAACCATGTTTTTAATAGTAAATTGTTCTCCAATACTTCATTCATTTTTAACAAATATCATTATGCAATTGAATTGCTCGATAAGGATAATAATGCAAGGGTTACTTCTTTGATCCGTGATTTTAACCTTAAAGAAGACCTTCAGTATTTTACCAATCAGCATGTTTTTAGATTTGGGGCACAGGCTACTCATCATCGAATTGCACCATCAGATATTACAACAACAGGAAATTCCAGTATCAATCCGCTTTCAGTCGAAAACCGTTACGGACTGGAAATGGCTGGTTATGTTTCTGATGAGTGGAAATTGAATAATAAACTGGAGTTGTTATATGGGGTAAGGATTAGCAGCTTTTCACTGCTTGGCCCGGGTACAATCCGTACATACGATGCGGGAGGAGATATAGTAGATAGCTACGATGCGAAGAGGGGGAGTTTTGTGAAAACCTATGTATATGCAGAACCTCGTTTTTCGGCGAGCTATAGTTTGAATGAGGAGAATTCGGTTAAGGCTTCTTACAATAGAAATACGCAGAATATTCATATTCTGACCAATGCCAATACCAGTTCACCAACCGATCAGTATGTGATGAGTAGTAATAATATAAAACCGGAGATTTCTGATCAGGTGGCCATGGGCTATTTCAAAAATGCAAAGGACAATACCTATGAATTCTCTGCTGAGATTTATTATAAGTGGCTTCAGAATCAAATTGACTATAAAAACGGAGCGGAACTTATTGCCAACGCAGAGGTAGAATCTGAATTGCTTTATGGAAAGGGCAGGGCTTATGGATTGGAACTCTACCTGAAAAAGACAAAAGGAAAGTTAACGGGGTGGGTTAGTTATACACTCGCGAAAACGGAAAGGCAATTTGACGGTTTAAATGGCGGAAATTATTTTCCTGCTAAACAAGACCGTACTCATGACCTATCGCTGGTTGGGATCTATAATTTCAGTTCGAGGTGGACCTTTTCTGCCAACTATGTGTACAGTACTGGTAATGCAGTAACTTATCCGGCAGGTAAATACAGTACCGGTGGTTTAACTACTTATTATTATACGGAAAGAAATGCAAACAGAATGCCATATACTTCAAGACTGGATATCAGTGCAACGCTTAAAGCCAGGGAAACTAAGAAGTACCAATCGAGCTGGAGTTTTGGTTTGTATAATGCATTGAATCGTAAAAATCCGTATGCGATTACCTTTAGAGATAGTAAACAAGATCCTACGCGTACAGAGGCTGTTCAAACAAGTTTGTTTGGTATTATTCCTTCGGTAACCTATAATTTTAAATTTTAATGATCATGAAAAGACTTATATATTTAAGTATACTGTTTGTAGGTTTCCTGGTTTGGTCTTCCTGTGAGAAAGTAATCGATGTGAAATTGGATACTGCTCCGAATCAGATGGTTATAGAAGGAAACATTACCGACCAGAACGAGGCACAACTGATCAAGATTAGTCAGTCTGTTCCTTACACCGATCAGAATGTGTTTCCGGCCGTTAAAGGGGCTAAGGTTACAGTAACGGATGATGTTGGCCATCTGTGGACCTTTGAGGAGCGCGAGCCTGGAAGTTATACCTCTGTTCCTTTTAAAGGGATTTCAGGGAGAACTTACTCACTTAAGGTGGATGTAAGCAATACACAGTATACAGGAATTTCGATTATGCCGAAGCGAGTACATTTGGATTCTTTGAGTTTAAAGGTTTTTACTTTTGGGGGTAAGGATGTTAAACAGTTGCAGGTCCACTATAATGATCCAGCAGCAGAAGTCAATCAATATCGTTGGGTGATGAAGATCAATAATGTACAAACTAAACGGGTATTTGTTGGTAATGATCGTTTTACCAATGGAAATAATGTTGCTGAATTACTTTATTATAGTAAGGATGACGATAATAAAGAGCTTTTGAGTGGAGATGAAGTGCAAGTAGAAATGCAGTGCATTGACAAGGCTATTTATAACTATTGGTTTACGTTGAGTGAGCAGACAAAAAATGGCCCTGGAGGTGGGGTAACACCGGGGAATCCGCCTTCTAATATCAATCATAATGCATTAGGCTATTTTAGCGCTCATACTACGGAAAAGGTCTCCTATAAAGTGAAATAGAAAGTTTTTTTGCTGGGATAAGCTGGGTTGCTATGGGAAATTTGTGGTTATTCTAAACATATTGTGTTATTTTTAGGTATAAATTAACGTAATATTCATCGCCTATGCAGTCTGTCTCTACACGCTATTTAGCTTTGTTTTTTGTTTTTTTGGGCTTTCATGCCGGGGAGTTAAAAGCTCAGTCTCCTTTTGATGCGGAACGACTCCTGAAGAGAGACAGCCTTAACCGGAAAGTTAACCTGGATCTTCCTAAACCTCCAAAAAAATTCGGCAGGGCTGCTATGCAGTTCGGGCTTGCGGAGTTGATACCATTTACTTTCGATAGGTATATTACCCACGCTGATTATGCTTATATTTCTTTTAAGACGGTAGGTCATAATCTTAAACCAAGCAGCTGGACCTGGGACAATGACGAATTTCAGACCAATCAGTTTGGACATCCCTATCACGGCAGTTTATTTTTTAGTTCCTTCAGAGCAAACGGGTATTCCTTCTGGCAATCGGCACCCGCTGTAGTGGCTGGTAGCTACCTTTGGGAAACCTTTGCTGAAAACCAGGAGCCTTCTCCAAATGATTTCATCAATACCACATTTGGAGGAATTGTTCTGGGGGAAATGACCTATCGGCTGTCTAACCGAATCGTTAATAATCATACTTATGGCTTTAGACGCCAGGCCAGTGAGGTGCTTGGTTTTATTGTTAATCCTATGAATGGGCTTACCAGGATCATGGATGGTAAATGGGGGAAGGTAAATGGTAAACATATTGATCAGGATTCTTCAAAAGTGACAGCCGAGCTGGACCTGGGAATTCGCAGGTACAACAACGAGAATGGCAGCGACTTGAAAAGAAGTAAGTTTGGCTGGTATGGCCGAGTGAAATTATTGTATGGTAATGCTTATGAAAATTACAGGGTTCCTTTTAGCAATATGTATATCAATGCTGAATTTGGTAAAGATGATAGCTCTTTGGTGAATATGATCAATGTTTATGGCTCCCTTGCTGGCTGGAGAATCAGGTCGGGTGAACAAAAAAGACACTTGGCGGTACTATCTGCTAATTATGACTATATCCGGAACAGGGCATTTTTTTATGGCGCACAGAGTGTAAAAATGAATTTGATCTCAGAGTATAAACTACGTTCTAAAATCACATTGAATACTACCCTTGGTGTTGGCCCTGTGCTTTTAGCGGCAGTGCCAGATCCTTATCTGTTTAAGGGAAGAAATTATGATTACACTTCTGGTGTGGGTGTTTCCGGATCTGCCGGATTTAACATTGACAATAAATTGTACTTTTCGGCGAGTTACCGGGGCGGTTGGTTAACAACCATTAATGGTAATGCATCATATTATTTTCTACATACGGTATCTGGAGAAGTAAGATATGAATTTACTCCAGGATTGTCTTTTTGCGCAGAGCCGGGCTATCTGACACTGGAAGGAAACTATAAGGATCATGAGGATGTGGATAAGAAATATCCCTATTTAAGAGCTTCTTTCAGATATAATGTTAATCTTTAAACTTAATATAAGTCCTGTTTTGTAAGCTTATAGTTTGCTGAACAGGCATCTGGATTAAAGTGTATGAAAAGATTATTTTGTGTATTATTATTGGGAACAATCACTTTTTTTGCTCGGGGTCAAAACGTGAGTGATCAATTGGTTGTTGATAAATTTTTACGTTACTTCAACTCAAGTCAGGCCGATAGTCTTTACACGCTATTTGATCCGCAAATGCAGACGGTTTTAAATGTAGAGAAAACAAAGGCCATGATCAATCAGATCAAAGGGAAGCTCGGCCAAATTGTAAAAAGTCATTATGAGGGTAGTCCTGCATCGGAAATCTATGAATACCGCATGAGTTTTGAAAAGCCACTGGTTGATTTAGCTCTGATGCTTAAAGGAGGTATGATTGCAGGCATTCGACAGAAAAAAATTGAAATGGCAGCCGACAGCGCAACTCGTTCGAAAAGCCCGGATAATTTTGTGGTTAGAGTGCCGCTTGCAAGACTTGTTGGTACATTGACCATGCCTAAAGCATCCGGTAAGGTGCCGGTCGTTCTGCTGATTTCTGGATCCGGTCCCACCGACAGGAATATGAACCAGGAAAGCGGTTTAACGAGCAATTCATTTTTAATGTTGGCAAAGGGACTCGCAGATCATGGAATTGCTTCCGTACGTTATGATAAAAGAGGGGTGGGCAGAAGTGTATTTTCAGGAAATCCGGAGGATCTGGTATTTGATGATTTTATTGGAGATGCTGTGCTTTTAGTCGATTCTTTAAAAAAAGATGCTAGATTTTCTAAAGTGATTATTGCAGGCCATAGTGAGGGGGCTACAATTGGCCTGGTTGCAGCATTAAAAAGGAAGCCCGCTGCATTTATATCTCTTTCAGGTTATGCTACGGATCTGGTTTCATTACTTGGGAAACAGTTAAAGGCCGATTTAAGTCCTGCTGATTTTAAAGTTGCGGCGGAGGTAATGGATAGCTTAAAAGCTGGTAAACGCATTAATAAGCCTCTTCCGGGTATTTTGTCTGCTTTGTTTTCGCCCGCTATTCAACCTTTTTTAATTTCGAATGTAAAATACAATGCACGGTTAGAGATCGCAAAATTGAAGGTTCCTATCTTAATTATTGCTGGAACCCATGACCTTCAAATTGGTGTAGAAGACGCAGAAAGATTGCATGTTGCTGCACTGGGATCGAAATTGAAACTGATTACAAATATGAACCACGTGCTGAAAAATGCCCCAGCGGAAAAAACAGCTAATTTTGCAACGTATAATAAACCCGATCTCCCGCTTCATCCTGATTTGATGCCAATATTAACACAATTTATTCTTCAACTTCGTTAAAAGATTTTTTTTTGTTCTCTAGTTTTTCGAGTATGGGCTTGTTATCCAGTTTGATAGCTTGATAAATGTACTTTTGGTACATTTAAAGCGATTAAAATTCGAATAAATGTTTTGTAGAAATGAAAAATCTTTATAGTTTTGCGCCCGTTGAAAGGAGATACTTTTAACTAAGATTGTCCGATAGTATAA
>NZ_QAIL01000197.1 GCF_003061025.1 Pedobacter sp. HMWF019
CTATATATTCTATATCACCATCTATATCTTCTTTTAGTTTATCGATCTCGGTGCCATAGCCTTTGATATTTACTGACGAAGTTACTCTGCCAAGAGAATTTTCATCTAAAAGATCACCCAAATTGAAATCGTAGGTTTTTACACTTCCTGAATAGGAGGGAATTCCTGCTTTATCAATTTTCATATTGACATCCGAGACTACACGACCGAGTTTTGTTTTGAACTCACCATAAGCGATAAAGTCATTCTGAAAGCCTGTAAAGGTCCCATTGAAATTAACGGTTCCAAATTTAGATACAATGGAAGGTATCAGTTTGATTTTTTTACCTGTTGTATTACTTAGAAGTTGATCCAGGTCCTTTTTATTAGTGCCGGCCATGTCAATCTTCATGTCCATAAAAGTCTCCTTCAAATAAGGTAAACCTTTAAGAATGAAATCTCCTTTGATATAAGTTGCTTGTCCGGCTTTGACAGATAGTTTTGTTGCTTTGAGGCTGTTAACAAGACCGGTAATCTGGCCATCCACATCAATATTGAGGTTCATCTGGTCGAGTTCTGGCGCAAAATAGGCGACATCTTTAGAGTCCAGGTGACTATTTTTAAAATGCGCTTTCATGCGTACTTTATTGATATAGTCATTGAAATCATCAAATTTGTTAAAACGCATTTGATAGTAGTCGGTCAGGCGGCTTTGATTTGTCACCAGTAATAGTTTTTTGAGTTCTATCTGGTTGGTGTCAACTGTTGTAAATGCGCTTAAGTTTTTAAGGTAAAAACCGCTTTTTTCTCTGAATGTGAGGTTTTTAATGTTGGCCTGAAGGATATGGTCTGTTGTGTTTAAATCTTCTAAAATCCCATTGAGGTTCGTTAAGCTGACATCGTCAAAATTTACGCCTTTTATTTTATCGTTGTACTTTAAGTTTTTATATTTAAAACTTAGGTTGTTTAAAATTACCCGGTTAAAGGAAATAATATAAGGTTTTTTCTTTTTCTTGACAGTTGGTGGGCCTGAATCGAAATAATCAATAACAAAATCAATATTAGTGGAGCCGTCCTTGTAGGATTTTAGAAAAAAGGAGCCATTGTTGATTTGAACTGTGTTAATATCAACAATCCTTTGCTTTATCGAAAGTTTATTGAGGTCAACCAGGAACTTTGGGGTATTTAAAATGGTGTCTTTCTGTAGGTCCAGAACCACCAGATCTTCTATTACTACAGACTTAAATGGCTTGATGTAAATTCCACTGAGAGAGACAGTTGTTTTTAATTCTTTAGATAAATAATCTGCTGCTTTTTTTGCAATAAAAGTCTGGACAGGTTTAAACTGAAGCGCAAATAGTACAATACAAAGCAACAATAGAATTGATGCTATAAACCATAGGAGTATTTGTAATAGTTTTTTGATATTTTTGTAGCTTAAATAATATAAACGTGTCTGTAATACTTGCTATCGAATCTTCCTGTGATGAAACTTCAGTTGCTATCTGTAACAACGGCAAAATTACAGCCAATGTTATTGCAAACCAAACAATTCATGAAAATTATGGTGGGGTAATTCCGGAGTTGGCTTCCAGGGTACACCAGCAAAATATTGTTCCGGTTGTTCAACAAGCGCTAATTGATGCTAAAGTTAGCAAAAAGGATATCAATGCTGTTGCTTTTACCCGTGGTCCTGGATTATTAGGCTCTTTATTGGTGGGGGTTTCTTTTGCAAAATCATTCGCTTTGGCATTGGATCTTCCTTTGATTGCTGTAAATCACATGCATGCTCATATTCTTGCCCATTTTATAGAGGATCCGAAACCGGATTTTCCTTTTCTTTGTTTAACGGTTTCGGGCGGGCATACTCAAATTGTGCTGGTGAGGGATTATGCCGATATGGAAATTATCGGTGAAACACTTGATGATGCGGCTGGGGAGGCTTTTGATAAGACAGCTAAATTGCTCCAACTGCCTTATCCTGGAGGGCCATTGATTGATAAACATGCTAAACTTGGAAATCCACATGCTTTTAAGTTCCCTGAACCTCAGATTAAAGGGTTGGATTATAGTTTTAGCGGATTTAAGACGGCTATTTTATATTTTATCAGAGACAAGGAGAAGGAAAACCCTGGTTTTATCAATGAGCATTTGAATGATATTTGTGCTTCTGTTCAATACAGTATTGTACAGATTTTACTCAATAAGTTGAAAAAGGCGGCTAAGACCCACGGAATCAAAGATATTGCAATTGCTGGCGGGGTATCGGCAAATTCCGGATTACGGGAGGCTTTGCAAATGCTGGCGAAGGAGCAGGGCTGGAATGTGTTTATTCCTGCTTTTGAATATTGTACAGATAATGCGGCTATGATTGCGATTGCGGGTTATCATAAATATTTGGCCAATGATTTTGTTGGTCAGGATATAGCCCCTGCTGCAAGGATGATTTTTTAAATTAAAATAACGGTTATGAATTCAATGAGCTTTCTTTTTCTGGGATTAATGTTAGTTCCTTTCGTGCTATTTATCATTTGGCTTTTCAAACAGGATAAAGCGAAAAACTATCTTGGACTGGTGGTTCTGTTGGTGGCTATTGTTCTGGTTGTGATTGTAGCCATTTATGTGGACGCAAAATATATG
>NZ_QAIL01000198.1 GCF_003061025.1 Pedobacter sp. HMWF019
TTTAAAAACAGACATATCATACGATAGCACTGTTTCTTCAAATCCCAGGTCAGTATAAAACTTTCGAGAAATCTCAAAATTTTCCGAACCTATAAATGGCCTGATAGATAACGCCTTATGTTCCATAAACTATAAAAATTTAGGTAAAAACATCAAAAATAAATGCAAAAAACATCCAATCAATAACTCTCTGTGACTTTTCATGCAACCAAGCATTAAGATACGATTTTATTTGCTTCCGGCATAGGTTTTGTCTATACAAGCCCATTAAAACCTGTAAAACAACAATTAACTCAAGTTAAACTACTTAACATTACACATAAAACACACACAACAATTAAATGCATTAAAAAGTAAACAAAATCCAAATTCCTTTAAACCATTTGCTACGAAACTTTCTATCGCTTGAATGTTAGTTCTCTCCATATTCCTTCAATGCTGCTCAGAACCTGCAGATAAATTTTTTGGCGTAGCTGTTTTAAACACCAACACAATAACCGACTTCGGGACGCCAATCCTGGCAAAACATATAGATGCAGCAACAATTGAATATCCGGATGTCCCTTCCAGCAAGAAAAAAGGAGATGAAGCCGTAAAATATGTTCAGAATAAAAGAATATACCGCCTATGCAAAACGCTGTGATGCTAAAGCCCCGCAAGCACAGAAACAGGAAATCCTAAAATCAATTGAACAAAAATATAACGCTGAGTTTGAAAAGCAATATACGGCCTTGTTATCCAATGGTAAGGCCTTCGCAGAAGACAATAAACTACGTGTAAACTGGAACTAACCCAATTCGAAAAAGTGTATTAACCAGCAAAACGAACTGGTCAATACACTTTAATACTAACGGAGTTTTATGGTTACAGAATTACCCCATTTAACCGGAGCAGCAGGATTCGCTGCATCAGGGTTCCACAAACATTCCCTAACCGTTAAGGTCATTGTTTTTGGATCTAAGGCACAAAAGTGAAAGCTCAACTTTGTTTCATCAGGCCCTGAAGCCAAGCCTTTCATTGGAGAATCGGTACTCACAGCATTTAACTGCACATCATTATCCGGACCATTCCATGTATAATATTTACTTTCATGAACATGACCATGTAAGTAAGCCTTAATATTTGGATGTTGTTTTAAAAAGGCCGCAAAAGCACGCTGTTCAATCACCCCTGCAGTGGATGCCGATTTACCATCTTTAAAATGTTCATCCAGCACATTGTCAAATTTATCTGTGTTGTTAATTCCATGATTTCCATTTGGATTGGTAAAGTGATTCGAAACCACAGCCGGCTGATCATGTGCTACAATAATAACGGGAGTTGTACTTGCTACTCCCTGCAAATCTTTATTCAACCAAATTCTTACTGCAGAATCCGGCCACATCTGAATAAAACAAAAATGTGTCCCGGCAAAATCCTTTGAATAGTTGATGCGATCGGTCGCATAACTGAACGTAGAAGCTGTTCTTAGCGTACCAGGCTTAAACATCAGATTATAAATCTGAGCCATAGAACTCGCGTCTGTTAATGGAGCCATATTTGCGTAGTATCCAATTGTATTCGATACATCGTGGTTACCTGGCACCATAAGCAGTTCTGCTTTTTCGTTTTTCTTATTTTTCAAGTTAAGACTATTCAAATAATCGATCCGGAACTGCTCCCAGGATTGAGCAGCTGTTTGTACCGATGCACTGGTCTCCATCCGGTTGGCAATATCTCCAGCCTCTAGAACGTAATCAACAGACCCAATAGCTTTTCCTGCATTTACCCCACCATCATTAGGTAAGGTTACGCCTGGCAAGGTATTCATTTTAGCGACCATTGCTGCGTTAACCACATGAGCATCTACATTTACGGCACCACGAAAAGATGCTCTGCTAATCCCATAGTGGGCGTCAGAGGTTAGAATAAACTGGACTGGAGAAAGGTCTTCTGTTGCTACCTCGTCCGAATTTTTATGGCAAGCAGAAAGGATGGCTATTGCGGCAATGGATAAAGAAAGTAGGCGTTTATTATTCATATATTAATTGGTTTTAATTCTCTGGTAAAATGACAAAGCGGAAAAGTCTCCTGGGTATTTCTTGGTTTCTGAGGTGGTCAGATAGCCCGATCCATCCCAGGCAAAACACACAGCTTCCCCCTGATGTTCGTTTCGGGAATATGGTGCATCCTGCGGTTTTCTAAGGATCGTTTGGGCAACACTCTCATTTGGTCTGCGTTTCCAATACCAAATCTGGCCGGTATTACGCAGCAAAATTTCGGTTCCATCTGGAGAAATATCACCAGAGGTTAAAAGATCAAAGGGCAGCCGGGCCAAAGGGGTTAAGACAGTAGAAGCATTTAGTGCCTGCGGATACTTTGCTACATATAAAGTGCTTTTTGCCTGCTCTTTTGTAGCAATATACAAGTCTTTAGTAAGCGGGTCCAGCAGTAAAGATTCTGCATTAACAGCCCCTTTTGGATAAGTGAACTGCAATTTATCCGGTGTTACATGTAGCGCATTCCCCGACGAATTCAAATCAATAACAGGTTCAGGGAAACGATATACAAAAACACTTGGGTACTTTGAATCATTATCTCCTATTTCGGCAACATAAATATATTTCCTTGAAGGATCCGGACCGGGACCATAAGCAATATCCTCCCAATCTCTGTTATACACCCCATCCAGGATAACTTTACCAAGGTCTTCTCCTTTGGTATTGGTAATGTATACCTCATTGCTATTCCCACTATCTTCGTGCACATACAGCACGCCTGCATAGTTTTGGCTGGCGGCAATTCCAGATAACTCTTTATAATCTTGTCGCTTGAGCGCAGTCACTACAGAAGAGGTGCTGAAGAGATTTGTCTTGTCCAGAAGTGACAGATCATAATTGGATTTTGGAATTGTATCTGTGCCCGTTACCGGAGGTTTTATGACTACAATACTATCTTTAACAGGGGCAGTTTCCGTTCCTGTCTTATCCTTGGTACAGCTCTGAGAACCAATTACCAATAAAGCCAAAAGTAATTTCAATTTCATCTCTATTAAAATTAAGAAGGATGGCTTGACCATCCTTCTTTAAAAATTTAAATTTAGTACCGGTGCTGGTTACCCGTTCCATCTGTAGGAAAAGCACCAAGATCTTTGTTCGGCGGAGTAATATTGGCACCATAAGTACCACCAACCGGAAGATTTTTCATCGGGATGCCATATTGAACCAATTTAGGAGCTGAAGCCTTTACCGGGATCGAATATTTTCCTGAGCCACCCGCATATACACCGGCACCAATAGCTGGTGAGCCTGCCTGCAAATGAAAATCTGCACCTGCCGGAATTTCTGCTACCCTGTAATTTCTGGCCACACTGTTTGCGGCAACATTATAATTTTTAAATAAAGGGTCATATTTCAGAGAGTCACTGGCAGTATTGGTACCATCATTTGTTCCGTTGGCAAGGGTTGAACCATTCACATAACCATTAAAATCAGTAGCTTGTTTACGTGTAAACTGTTTGGCCTCAATAAATACCATATATTGTTCTGATCCACCCATTGGAGTACCTCTTCCAATAGAAGTGAGATTGTTACCATAGGAAGTATTTAAGGTATCACTTGGCTTCCCCTTTTCAGAAGCATATGAAATCCTTAATCCAGCTTTACAATTGACAATAATATTGTTGTAGATAAAACCACCAGCATTGGTTTCTGTATTTATTGAGCCATTCCTTGTTGCTTTAGTCTGCCTGAAACCGCAATTCACCAGCGTATTGTTATAAAAATTAACTAAACTTGGTTTACCTGTGTCACCTGCTGATTTTAATCCGTTGGTGGCGATTCCGAAAGAAAGATTATAGGCTACATCGCCAATTACTCCATCCTTAAGATTAACTCCCTCACCACCGGTACCACCACATTTTGAAAAAGTATTTCTCATAATGCTCACATAGATATTCTGGCATTTTCCAATACAATCATCTTTACTTCCATAGAACCAGGAATCTTCAATGATCAGTTTTCCCATACTGCTTCCAGTAGCACCTGCAGGACTGCTCATATAGACAGAAAATCTCGGATCACCGGCTTTCGCTCCATAGTCAACAGCGTTGGTTCCCCATGGACCTCCGGTATACTCTACGTGGGTCCAGCGAAGCAATAGCAGCTTTGCCGTAGGCGAACATTGAAAGCCCCCCCAATAACCTTTATATGCAGGATCATTAACGTCATCCTTAATATTAGGGTTAGATTTCGGTACTGAAGCAGTAGCGAAAACCGTAAACCAGTTCGGCGCTTCTTTGGTACCATTACTTACCAATGTTCCATTCACATAAAAAGTAGGACTTGTTTCCGGAGATAAGCCATCGCCATGTACAACTACCTTAACTCCAGGCTGTAAGTACAATGTATCACCAGCATTCACAGAAACATCTCCGGTAATGTGATAAGTTTTCCCGGCCAGCATGGTTCCTTTTAATGGAATGGAATGTCCTGAGGCATCTTTTTTAGGAAGTATGGTATCACTGATAGACTGACCTACGACCAATAAAGGCGTAGAGATATTCACCGTTTCTGTACCGCTTTTCTTGCAGGAAAAAACAGTTAGCGATACCAGTACCGCCATACAAATTTTTAAGTAATTCATTTTCATAATTGTTTTGATTAGTCTGTTCTTGATTGTGCTTCTTTAATAGATATATCTTAAACCCAATTGATAATTTTGGCCGTAAAGATTCCGCTTGGACAATGTTTGATTACTTCCTGCTTTTTGGAAAGGGGCAGGATAATCATTAGCCAGCGGCTTATTGATATAGTACTCATCTGCCGTATTCAGGAGGTTTTGTACTTTAGCAAACACGGCGAATTTTTTTCTGAATTTTTTTTCTGCAGATATGTCGAACATACTTAAACCTTTCTGCCACTGATCAAAGTCATAATAGGGCGAAACCAGTGCAATCCGTTTACCTGTATATTGCCAGGCCAGTTGTACATCAATACCTGCTGGGATGTCCTTATACAACAATGCTACGTTTGCCACATGAGCCGACTGTCCTTGCAGTGGCCTGGTTTGAGTAGGCAGTGGATCCATCAACAGGTTATTGAAGGTCTGCCTTTTATCTGTAGTGATCTCCGACTTGGTATAAGTATAATTTAGCCTCAGGCCAAACTTGCTGATGTATTTTTCATATACAACTTCAAAACCATAATTGGTTGCATCACCAAAATTTCCTGGCTGGAATTGATCTGCTTTTTGCCCCACAAAGCCATACTCAATAGGATTGGTGATCTTCTTGTAAAAAGCTCCAACCAGGATCTGTTCGTTTGACTTCGGAAAAAATTCATAACGTGCATCCAGATTATCTGCCGTAGCATGTTTCAAATTTGGATTTCCTGTTTCCGTATATTCATCGCCTTTTACATTGGTCGGAATGATTTCAAAGTAACCAGGGCGATTGATCGAACTAAAATAGGACAACCTTAAATTGCTCTTATCATTCAGCATATATTTGAAATGTACACTTGGCAATTTATCCGTGTAGGAAATTGTTCCGGTTTTTCCAGGCGAGGTTTCCGGTATATCTGTAGCAAAACGCTGATCTGTATTCTCCACCCTTAGCCCAACGATCGTCTCTAATTTTTTAATGCGGAACTTCAACATCGCGTAACCAGCAGAAATGTCTTCGTCAGCTCTGTAGGTATTGGAGTTAGCTGGGGAACCTCCAGGGTTAAATACAGACCAGTTGAAGTGATAGATATCTGTCCAAAGTTGAAAACTGCCATCGGCATTTGGCACTGTTCTTAAATCATAATCATTGTAGAAATTATCACGATGTTTAGAGCGGTACATCCCTCCTGCCGAGAAGGTAAAGGGGATAGATTTAAATTGATTTGCATAGGATAGATTTCCATAACCAGACCAATCCCTGTCACTGTTCCGTTCCCATATCCGATCATAATCTACTACTTTATTTGGATGCTGAAAGGGGTCTGCACCGGTACCCTCCGCGTAATTACCGGCGTCATATTCGTATTCTGCAAGGTCCGGAACATTACTCGAAGCTTTGGAATAAGCACCGGTCCAATCCAACTTCAAACCTTTTAGCAAAGTATGTTGTCCTTGTAACGTGTAATTATTGATTTCCTGATGCTGGTACCTCGACCTGCCAAAATACCAAACTTGCCCTAAACCTGGTCCCTGTTTCCCGGTTTGCAATGAATCTGTTGTTAAACGGGTTTGCGCATCATTCAGTATAGCATAAAAAGTATATAAACTGAGTTTGTTTTGTTCATTGATCACATAATCAATCTTTCCATTGAAGCCAATACGCGTAAGCTGACTGGAAAAGTCACGGATATAGGCATGCTTGGTAATGAGTACCCCGTTAGCATTGCTCTGGTCCAGATACTCTGCCGGATTAAATAGGCTGGTGTATGACTTATAGGTATTTTGATAGGATGCGCCCAGCATAATACCCAATTTGTTGTTTAGGAAACGATTTCCAACAGACAAACTGGCAATTGTATTTGGTCTGAAAGACTTCTTAGTATAATTCAGATTGTCACGGGTAAAATCTTCTGGTTTTGCCAGGTAGGACGGACCATTAGCCTCAAGTGGAGAAGCCCGGTTGATTGCGCTAACCGGGAAATAATTGTAACCTTTGTTGAATAAATTCTGGCTATAACCAGTCGATAAGCTGGTGTTCAAATATAAACGGTTTGGTGCATTTTTCATGACCATGTTTACGGTCCCTCCCACCGCATCAGCCTCCATATTCGGAGTTAAAGTTTTATTGACCTCTACATACTCAACCAGATCTGCAGGAAAGATATCAAGTGGTACGTAGCGGTTTTTGTTATCCGGACTCGGAATTTTTATCCCGTTAACCAGGGTATAGTTGTAACGCTGGTCCATACCTCTGATAATGGCATACCTTCCATCGCCACTGCTGCTTCGTTCCAATGAAACACCAGATACCCTTTGTAATACATTGGCTATGGTAATATCAGGTGAAAGCTGGATGGCCTTGGCGGAAATTAAATTGACCACATTGTCTGCATTCTGTTCCTGTTTACGTACAGCAGCATCTGTTTCCTTGCTTGTTTTACCTGCTATTTCTACACCGTGAAGTACTGCAGAAGTATTCCGGAGAAAAAAATTAAGTCTGTCGTTATTTTTCAGGACAATAGTGGTGTCTTTAGTTCGATAACCGAGAAAGCTGCAGTGTAATTTATAGGTACCGGCGGCAAGATTAGCTAAGGAATAAGAACCATCCAACCCAGCGCGGGTATTCCGCTTTACGATTTCAACGGAAATCGTTGCCCCTGTTAATTGCTCTTTGCTTTCCGCATCCAGTACTACGCCTTTTATAGAATATACAGATTGGCTATTAGCAGAAAAACAAAAGATGAAAAAGAATAAAAATACGAGTAAAGGTCTTTGCATATATCTAAATTTCACGCAAAGGAAAACTAATTTTCAGCCTAAACTCACTAAAAACAAGAATGTTATGTAAGCTTTATACTGTGTTAACA
>NZ_QAIL01000199.1 GCF_003061025.1 Pedobacter sp. HMWF019
TGGCTAAAGGAGGACTTTGATCTAGGCCACGGTCATTCCATGGCTATAGTGGCTTTTTTAAAAGGAAAAAAGGAATAGCAATCAAATTTTCAAATTAAACCTACGAATATGGACAATTCAATTTACCCCTGCCTAACCTTAAAAGGTAAAATTACTGAGGCGGCAGACTTTTACATTGATACTTTTGGAGAAGGCAAAATTGGACAGACTTCACCTTATGTTATCCAGATCCAATTGAGTGGACAAAAGATCATGCTGCTCAATGATGGTCCTACATCTACCCCCAACCCTGCTATTTCCTTTATGGTGACTAGCGAAGCTGCAGAAGATACAGAAAAGTACTGGAATGCGCTGATAAAGGGTGGAAAGTCAATGATGGCCCTGGATAAGTATGAGTGGAGTCCTAAATATGGTTGGGTTGAAGACAAATATGGGGTTTCCTGGCAGCTCTATACGGGTAGTAAATCGGATACACCGCAAAAGTTCTCCCCTACCTATATGTTTACCGGCGATCAGGCTGGCAACGCTGCAGAAGCCATTGAATTCTACACGCATGTATTTCCAAACTCCAGCATTCAGGGAGTTATGAAATACAGCAAAGAAGACCACGATAATATTAATTTTATAAAACACGCTCAGTTTCGGTTAAACGGATTCGTGTCCATGGCAATGGACAGTTCTTTTGATCATGGTTTCCATTTCAATGATGCCATATCTATAGTTGTAGAATGCGACAATCAACAAGAGATTGATGCCTACTGGACACAGCTCACCACAAACGGAGGCCAGGAGGTAGCTTGTGGCTGGCTAAAAGATAAATACGGCTTAAGCTGGCAAATCATTCCGAAAGCGCTGGGTAAATTATTAAAGGATCCAGTACGTGCTCAAAGAGTTATGGGGGCGCTGATGCAAATGAAAAAACTGATTATCGTAGATCTGGAAAACGCATAATTTAAGCTTTTATCACTTTTGCGATCTGTTCTATAAGTTCTTTTTCTACAAATGGCTTGCTCACCAGTCCTGAAAATCCTTTTTGAAGGAATGTTCTGGTTTCAGAGGGCTCCGTTCCGCCGCTGATCACGATAACAGGTAATTTGTTAAGTGGTTCCTTTAGCTCACGAATAGCCTTTATCAATTCATGACCGTCCATTTCAGGCATGTGGATGTCTGTTAGAACAACAGTTACGGCTTGTTCATTGATGATCTTTAAAGCTTCCTGACCATTAGTAGCCTGATGAAACGTTACATTCCATTGACTGGTCATCATTTTCAGGAACTTTAAGTTCAGCTCATTATCATCAACCGCCAATATACTGATGCCATTAAGCAAAGACAATGGGTCTTCTGTCCATTCTTCCTGGTTCCCATGTCCTGGTTTTACAGATTTCACATATGGGATATAAAAGCTAAAGGTACTGCCCTCACCTGCAACACTTTTAACACTAATTTTACCTTTCTGAAGATTAACAAATTCCTTACAAATGTAAAGACCAAGCCCTGTGCCTGTTTTTCCTTTTGCAGAATTGGTTTGGTAATACTTAGAAAATAAGTTGGCCTGCTGATCTGCACGAATACCAGCACCAGTATCTGCCACATCCACTTGTAGTCTGTTTTCTTCACCCGAAACGATTAATTCTGCTTTTACATGAATACTACCTGCACTGGTGTATTTGATGGCATTGCTCAATAAATTGACCATTACCTGTTTAAGTCTAAAACTGTCTCCTAGCAGTATCGCCTCCTTATCTCCCTTAAACGAATAGTCAATGGACAATTTCTTTTTGTTGGCACTGAATTCCATACTTTCAATCACTTCTTTAAGTGTGAAATCAGGGTTAAATGGTTCACTATTAATTTTAAATTCACTATTCTCCATTTTCGCAGCATCCAATGTATCATTTAAGGTACCCAGGAGCATATCTGAGGAGAGCCTTATAGAATCCAGCATGTCAGACTGTCTTTTCGACAGCTCAGTCTGGCTAAATATATAAAGAAAGCCTTTTATTGCAGTAAGTGGATTCCTGATCTCATGACTCATATGAAGTAATAAATCCATTTTTTGCTGGGCAATAGTAACAGAACGTTCGTTCTCTTTTCGCAGCAATCTTTCCGATTGGTTGAGTTTTATAATGAATACGATGAGTAGACCTGCAAAAATCAATACAAGGAAAAGGGCCACGAGGTACAATCGATTTAATAAGGCGGTTGTTTCCTGATAGCTCTTAAAAGCCATAGACTTAAACTCATCTGCAATATTGTAATTAATCTCTTTCAGGTCACTGATAATCCTCTCCAGTTCGGTCGTGATGTGTGAATTCAGGTTGATCAACTCTCTTTGCATGCTCAACAGAGACTTATTACGGTTCTGTAGCTGTTGTAATCTCTTTGCATAAGCATCCTTATCTCTGGAGGTGATTCGCTTAATTGTGGAATCAATAATATTATTGGTTTGATTATGGTTAATTTGAATAACCTCTACCCCAACTGTATCAGTTTTATTGGCTATTGCATGTTTAATTCGGGAAAATAATCCTCTTTTTTTAACAATAGCAGCTTTTTTAACCGTGTCAACATTATTATTAAAACTCTTTTTCGCCTGATGGGTTTTTATCTTTATAGCCCCCTCATCCTCGGTATCCACTGTTTTAAAACTGGCATACACCCTTAATAAGGAATCAAAATTATGTTTTAAATCATAAAGCTGGTCTGAAAGTTTAAGCTTTTTAGTATACCACAGCTGTACCCTCTTGTTTTCAATATTTCTAAAGGCTGCAGAATCTTTGTTTTCCTTTAATAGGGTATCAATAAGGTTAAAAGCATCTGAAAGCCTTTTCTTATAAGACTCGGTTTTCGCAGTATCCGTACTGAGCAAGGAGCTCTGAAAATCATCTTCTGCCTGATGAAGCAGCAATAGAGCTTTTTGAGGTCTTGTTTCATCACGTTCTGCATTGGAAGCCAGTTTAGAAATATGCTCCAGTTTATGAGAAATAGAATTACGAACAAAAATTGCAGCAATCGTCAGAATGATAACAAATGCTAAAAAAGCAAGAAGAATATTCTTGGCAAGAATACGGGTGTAAAGTACTTTCATTAATTAAGCTTACTCTTCCAAGGTTTAAAGATCTATAAGATTTTCCTCGGCGGATTTGGCAAAATTAGTAAATTATCTCACATCAAATCAAACAATTAATGCCTTTGATGTGAAGTTAACAAGATCTGCAGTTCAGGAAAAGCAGATATCAGCAGAAGAAAAATAAGATAGCCTAAAAACACTTGCTACTTCCAGTTATTTTTTTTCCAGTTTAAGAACCATTTCTTTGGCGGTTTTGTTTAACGGATCCAGGGATAAGGATTTCTTGTAATTAACCAATGCTTCCTTTTGATCTCCTTTTTTATATAAGGCTTCTGCCAGGTTCATAAATCCACCTCCAGACTTTGGAAATAGTTTCACATTGTGTTTAAACACTTCAATGGCATCGTCATAACGAGACTTCTCCATTAAATAATTTCCAATATTCTCCAGTTCTCTCTCACTTCCAAAGTTATACTCTTCGTTGTTTTTAGATTTCAAATACTCGTAAAATGCAACAATTTGATGTCCATTTAAGGCACCCATTTGCTTTTCTATTTTTTGAAACAAAGATTTTTTAGGAAAACTATAAGGCTTTCCATCTAATATAGATTGAATGATATTGTTGAGTTCTGACAGTTTTATATTCTTGTTGTTACTCATGAATATAATCGTCCGTCCTTTTGGAATATTTGAAGAAAAGAAAACTTCAGAATTCAACATAGATCCCCTATCCAGATGAGAAATCCATTTGTCACCTTCCACTACACCATACCCCAACGCAGAAGGTTTATCCTTTTCTGTAGCACCAAGTATTTGTTTTACAGCATTGGCATTGATGAACTTAAGCTGATATAAATGCTGTAACCAAGCATACAAATCATCTAATGTTAAATACACCTTTAAGGAAGAAGGCAGATCGGGTTTATCTTGCTGATGATCATTGCTAAAAGACCTCGCCACAAAAAAATCTTGTTCCTTTGACTGCGCCGGTAAAGTATTGATTCCGCTTGGCTTAAATATTTCTTCTGTTACAAACTGACTAAATGAAGTGCCTGTGAGTTTCTCCAAAAGCTTCTGCTGCAGCACAATACCGGCACTCTCACTTGTATACTGCAGCAACTCCTTAACACTCATTTTATCTGCCCATTCAGGTAATTCTGAAAGATATTTAGATAATTTATCTTCAACACTTAATTTTCCGCGCTCATTTAACATCATTATGCCTACAGCACTGAATTCTCTAACGATAGAGCCTATAAGAAATTTGTATTGATCAGTAAGCCTGTTCTTTTTTGCTCCTTCTGCAAAGCCCATCGATGCTTTATAGACTACATCCCCTTTCTCTGCAACCAGAACATTCCCATTAAATAAGCCCAGCTGATAAACATGGTCTATCAG
>NZ_QAIL01000200.1 GCF_003061025.1 Pedobacter sp. HMWF019
CTCCATCATTATAAATAAACACGCTATTCAGAAATCCAACTGTTCCTGCTTCATTGTTATTTGCTTTAGCTGGATATGCAACCTGGAAAGATTTGCCTACAGGATCTTCAAATCCAGGATAATTGGCCTTACAATAAGCCAGCCAATCTTTAATCCCATTACTTTGAAACCAAAGCACACCATCAATATAAGTACTGAAAACATTATTTGCATCAACTGCAAAACTGAGACTTTTCTCTACCCCGGCTCCAGCCTGGAATGCAGGATTTCGTCCTTTCACAGGACTAATCAAAGGCTGAGGAAGCGGTAATGCATTTCCGACTGTACTAAATTTAGAAGTATTTGACGCAGGAATAAAAGTTTCATATCTAATTTGATAGTTATCTGTTGTACCCGGATTTACCGTCGGCCAATATTCCCATCTGATCTCCCTCAAATAAGGATAATTAAGATTTGCTGAAGGCTGTTTAAAAAAGATGGAGATTGTAATGGCCTGTCCCGCACGAAAAAAAGTTTTCCAACCCAACCTGGTTCTTACAGAAAATGGGATTTTAAGTTCTGCAAGATCAAGATTTCTTTTAATAATCGCGCTCTTCGTTGTATTCGCTGTAATTTCAGCATAACTTTTCAAGGGATCTGCATCAATCGTTGTTGTTTGTCCTGTAACATCACTTACAGACCAGCCATTCCCATCAAAAGTGAACTTACTTTGGAATTCATCAAAAAAGTATTTTGTTACTTTCATATTTGCAGAACGCGAACTCGATTTCCCTCCACTTTTGGCTGTGGCAGTTACAGTATAGTCACCAGCTTTAGCCGGCGCTATCCAAAGATTTTCAAACAAATTCTGTGTCCTCCAGCCGTCAAAACGGCCACCAGTACAAGTCCACTGGTAAGAAATATCATTTTTATCCCCCCCTGCAGTACCTGTCCAAACAACCACTTTTTCTCCAAAATAAAATTCTTCCCCAGCTTTACTTAAGGTTGCAATTTCAAGTTTATCTTCCTTTTTACAGGACAACACAAATATGCCTGCCACCATAAAAACAAATAGATTATATATCTTTCTCATAACATTCAATTGATCTTATTTATTGTTGCTTATATCCTTCCGGGTAGGCATTACAAAATACCTGTTCATTACATGGATAACTCCGTTAGTTGCGTGCAAATCAGGTGTCCGTGGCCTGATTTCTACCATAGAGGTTCCAACATAATTATTAATAAACAGATAACCTTCCCTGGTTGCCTGCATATAGATATATACTTTAGCCGAATCATTTGTTGGGCTCAGTGCATAACTGTCTACCCATCGCCCAACAGAATTAAGCGATTTAAAATCATAGGTCCCCTTGAGCACATGATATCTGAGCAGATCAGCTACAATCTTTCTGTCATATTGCGACCAATCTGATCCTCTTATTGGTGTATTATAACTTGGGCTGGCCGGGTCTTTGTCGAGTACTGTATTTTTCACAAAAAAGCTATTCCCATCTTCCAGGTTGACCAGAGCATTATTATGCATAAGCAAAAAGGTATTACCCGTTGAAGAATACATCTGTTTAACATCTTTATATGCGGGATCCTTGTCTACATAGTCAATTGCTGAAAGCATTCCAGAGAACATATCCTTCCTCGAATTCATAAACTCCATCACATTCATATTGACTTTATTGTCATAATAAGATGGTGTATACTTATCGTTTTTCTGTAGCGGCAGTTTTTCGCATGCGGCAAACGCCAGACATGACAACACAATCGCCGGAATCATTAATTTTTTAATATTTTTCATCAGTATATTATTTACTTTTTAAAGATGATATAACTTATAAAATACTATTCATCATAAGGTGCATTCTGGTCGCCAAGTAATTTAGGATTGGCATTAAATGCATCAGAATTTATAGGATACAAAACTCTTCCTAAATTAGCCCCCTCATATTTAACAGACCCAGTTCTCGATGACAATATTGGATTCATGACTTCCCTCAGGTATTCATAACCATTCGTAAAATCATACATTTTACCAATTCTGCAAAGATCAAACCACCGTTTTCCCTCTCCTAAAAACTCGTATTGACGTTCAGTGAGGATTGTACGCTCTATACCTTTAGTAATATCTCCTGAATAATCAGAGAGTAAAGCAGCCGTTTTATAGCCAACCCGGCTTCTCACTGTATTTACAATATCCAGGGCCTGCTGATAACTACCTTTCTGGTTTAATGCCTCCGCGCGCAAAAGCATTACATCTGCATATCTGTAGATGGGGATCTTAACGCTGCAGTCTACATTGGCCTCGTATATAAATGCTCCACCCAGCTGGTTATCACTTCTTTTTTTGTTCGGATCAAAAATGCTAAACTTGCCAAATTGGGCAGAAGCTGTACTGTAATCATTAACTGTTTTATAAGAAAGCGTATCAAAGCTTGTTGTAAAACGTCCGTCAACCGGCAGTTCATTTAGTCCGTTCGTTCTTGCTTTTAGATCCTGAAAGATTTTGGGTGTGATCATATATTGATTCGTGTTAGATCCTGAACCCAGCTTTGTGCTCACTCCCATCCCATTACCTCTTTCAACACTATTCCAGAACAGATTAAAAATCGTTTCAGTAGAACTAGCCGGATCAGTAAACATATTTTTCCAGCTTTGAGCGTTTTGTACCCAGGTACACCCGCTCTCTGTAATACAATTCTGAGAAGACACCAACGCAAGATCGTAGTCATGGAACCACATATAGACATCAGTTTGCAGTGCATAAATAGCCGCTTTCTGAATGTAGTATTTGGAAGCCTTATTACTACCAATATTCTTCAATGCGAGGTCTATATCGGAAAGGATTTGCTTTTTAACATCTGCTATAGATGACCTTGGAAATTGAACGGTTTGCCCAACCGACTCAATAGGTACAGTTGTAATAGGTAACCTACCCCAAACGCGCATACCATAAAAATACATCAATGCCCTTAGGCCATAAGACTGACCAAGGTAATCGGTATATGTAGATGCCGCACCATCAATATTTTGGGCAATCATCTGTGGATAGTACTTAATCCCATAATTACAAATAGAAATTGTAGTATAGAGATCAGACCATCGTGTTGCTCCATTTATATCCCCATCATTTGCAGAAAGGACATTGTTCAAAAATTTGGTTTGTGCATTTCCTGTTCCCGCTCCTTTGATATTGTCCGATCTCACCTCCCCCCAGTCGAACCAGTTATTCTGAAGCGTTGTCTGCAACGAATTATACGTTCCTGCAAGCCAGGAATCTGCGTCAGTTTTATTTTTCCAGTAACTTCCGGGTGTAATAGTAGATACAGGCTTTACATCCAGAAACTTTTTACAACCAGCAATGGTGAGCATAAATAATAAACCGCTGAAGGTCAAAATCGTAAATCTTATCTTTTTCATTACTTTAAATTAAAAGGTCACATTTAATCCTAATCCAAACTCTCTTCTTCTTGGATATTTTCCATCATCAAGTCCTGGTTTAAGCACGCTGCTTTGAGCCACTTCAGGATCAAAACCCCGATATTTTGTCCAGGTCAATAGCCCATTTCCATAGACATAAATATTTACACTCTTCATATAAGCTTTACTGGTTATAGAAGCCGGGATAGCATAGCCTACCCTCACGGTTTGCAATCTTATAAATGAGCCATCTTCCAGATAGTAACTTGTTGTTTTACGGAAATTATCCGCGGCCTTATCTCCACCAGTATAGGAATCCGTTATTTGTCCAGGATATTTATACATATTGTAAATGAAATATGGCTCTGGAGTTGTATTCGAATTACTGAATGAAGCTGTATTTCTTCTGTTTTCATTATAAATACTATTCCCAAAGTTTCCGTAAAGTGCTATATTGAGGGTAAACCTTTTATAGGTAAAATTATTACTCCATCCAAGGCTCCAGCGCGGTTGTCCATAGCCCAGAATTTTTCTATCCTCATTACCGATATTACCATTCAGATTTCCATTGAAATCCGGTATATTTTCCCAAATTACATCTCCTCCTTTTGACACATTACCATTCGTTGTCAATTGTTTTATTGTACCTGTATATGGACGCCCGTCGGGATAAGTATAGCCAAGAAGATTAGGCTGCATATTCTTATTGATGATCACATTTCCATTTCCATCCCTTTGAAAATTAGGGATCAGCCTGGTTTTATAATCATCGGTATAGGCATTGGATTGATCATATTCATAAATTCCCAGATACTGAAAACCGTAAAAATTACCTGCTTCTTTTCCCTGTCCAACAAACCACCTATCATCTATATAATCGCCACCTGGAAGATCCAGAATTTTATTTCTGATCCTGGTCCAGTTCACAGAGGTTTGCCAGGTAAAATTGCGAGTTTGGACCGGTGTTGCCGTTACCATCAATTCTATCCCTTTATTCTGAAGTGAACCAGCATTCACTCTTGACTTACCTGGAAAACCAATCTCCAAAGGCAGAGGAGCATCATATAAAAGATCCTTCGTTTTCTTGATATAATAATCTCCTGTGAAACTTACTTTCCCATTAAATAGGGTAAGATCCAAGCCTATATTGGTTTGTGTCGTTTCTTCCCATTTAAGGGCATCATTACCAAGCCGAGTATTGGTACGAACGCCACTTATACCATTATAAAAATAACTTCCAAAAATAAACTGTTGAACAGCATCAAAATCACCAATCTCCTGGTTACCAGTAATTCCCCAACTTCCCCTGATCTTAGCGTCAGTTAAAAATTTCCTCGACCACTTCATAAACGGTTCATCACTAAAGCGCCATCCAACAGAACCAGCAGGAAAATAACCCCAGCGATTTTCATCTCCAAATACAGAAGAGCCGTCTTTTCTTAAAGAAGCATTAATCAAATACCTCCCTTTATAATCATAGCCCACCCTTGTAAAGAAACCAAGCAGTGCAGAACCACTTCCTCTGGTATATAGGTCACTAAGATTAAAAACACCTGCTGCATTCAGAGTATGTACATTTTCACTTACAAAGTTTTTTCCAGAAAGATTAATCTCATCCTGGTTATTTCGTTCAAAGTTCATTCCCGCCATTGCGCTTAGATTATGATTTTCAGCGAAGGTCTGTTTGTAGTTAAAGACTGCATTTCCCTGGGTTCGGATTGGAATTTTAGTCTCATCACCGCCAGAGTTGATCTGAGGATTGGTCGTCTCAAGAAGCTTAGAGTTAAAAGTTGTATTTCTCTGAAATTGTATGTCAGCAGAAGCGTCCGCGTGAAAGCTTAATGTCTTTAGAATTTTAACATCTATACCTTCAGCCAGGACACCCCTATAAGTTCTGGTAAAATTTTCTCGTAAATAAGCTTCTGCTATAGGATTCTTTCGACCTCCATTGTCATAAATATAACTTCCGTCTGGCAAAAATAATGCTTGTTGCGGTCCACGTTGTAAAGCCTGTTGGATAACCTTGCCTTCATTAATATTATTCTTTTTCTGATAGCTAAAATTTAAGCGTGTAGACAGTTTCACTTTATCTGATGGCGAATACAATACATTGGTCCTAGTCGTAAAACGTTTGTTAAAACTTGCAAGCACAATTCCCTGATCATCCAGATATTGCATACTGTTAAAATAATTGAGTTTTGATCCTCCTCCACTAATCCCCAGATCCACCTGATTGCGGATCCCCGTTTTAGTAATTAGGGATTGATAATCATTATCTGAATTTTTGTTATAAGCCGTTGAGTCATCCGGATGAGGATCTAATCCAATTTTGCTCCGCTGATCAAAGATCTGGCGTTCCAAGCGGTTGGATTGTGGAATTTTTCGAGACAAATTACTATAGCTTCTCAGATATTCTACGTTAATTCTTGGTTGCCCATCTACCCCCTGTTTTGTTGTAATCAATACTACCCCATTGGCAGAGCGTGATCCATAAATGGCAGAGGAAGCAGCATCCTTTAAGATCTCAATGGATTCGATATCCTTAGGATTAATTCCGTTTATGTTTTTGACAGGTACCCCATCGACAACATATAATGGTTTTACTCCATTGTCTGAAAGAGTAGACATTCCCCTGATGGTAATATCACTTTCATCTCCTGGCGCACCTGAGGTACTCATTACTCTTACCCCTGGCGCAGCGCCTTGTATCGCATCAAAGATAGAAATAGGTTGCTTCTCTTCAATAGTCTTTGCACTAATGGAACTTATCGCGCCAGTAATATCCCTTTTTTTCTGAGAACCATATCCCACAACAATTACCTCGTCCAGATCCCCTACTGAAGCTTCTAAAATAGGATTAATGACTTTTCGTTTTCCTACCGATTCTTCTTTTACTCCAAATCCAATATACGTAAATACGAGAACAGCCCCCTCTGCTGGAACATTAATACTATATTTACCATCATTATCAGTCTGAGCACCTATTTTTGTTCCTTTTACAACAATACTTACTCCTGGAATCGTCCCCCCTTTTGAATCAGTTACCTTTCCGGTAACCTTAACAGACTGCGCAGACAAAGCTGTTACCATTAAGAGCAACAGCAGTAAACTTAGTCCTATTTTTCTACCCAGACCTTTACATCCGGATGAAAAAAAATTACATAATACATTCAGTACAATTTTCTTCATGTTTAATTGTTTAAATTAAAGCCTGAGCTTATTTTAGCATAAAACTTAAGGTAATCCGCACTTGTAGCAGGCACAATACTATTTCAGAGCCAAGTTTGGAACTGGCTGATTGTG
The DNA here is from genome assembly GCF_003061025.1 of Pedobacter sp. HMWF019. Taxonomy (GTDB): domain Bacteria; phylum Bacteroidota; class Bacteroidia; order Sphingobacteriales; family Sphingobacteriaceae; genus Pedobacter. The sequence continues at coordinate 6,715 of NZ_QAIL01000200.1, forward strand.
GACTGGACAAAGGAATTAGAATTTTTTGGAGAATAGTCTATTCTCGCCTGAAGACGGCAGGTTTGTTGTTCAATTTCATCGTTCGTTTGGTTAGGTTAAAAATTATATTTGGATAATGCAATAGAACAAATTATCCCGGCTGATTATTTAGCAAAATTGGCTTATTAGTATTTCATTTTGGCATCCCACCATTAACAAATCAATTACCTCTATAAAAATTAACATTATTTAAGCATTAGCGATTAAAAAAAAGCGATACATTCGCATATACAAACCACGTTACTCATGCAGGAGGAAATCCTTTTACAAATAAGCCTTAAAATTAAAGAACGCCGCAAAGAACTAGGCATTACCGTACAGGAGCTGGCAGATAAAGCTGAAGTAAGCAAAGGTCTGATCTCTCAAATAGAGAACAGCAGAACCATTCCTTCTCTTATGGTACTTATGGACATTATCAAAAGTCTTGAAATTGATCTGAACAGCTTCTTCAAAGACATTAACTTCCATAAAAAAGACGCCCCCGTCCTGATCAAAAGAAGAGACCAATACCAGCAATTCGAAAAAGAACAAGCCATTGGTTTTAACTATTCCCGTATCTTAACAAAGAACATCAAGTTCTCTACGGCTGATTTTGTCTTGCTGGAACTGGAAGTAAACGCCCACAGACCCATGGTTAAAACTGAGGCTTATGAGTTTAAGTATATGATCGAAGGTAAAGTGGAATACCAATTCTCTAAAAAGAAAGTCATCCTTGAAAAAGGAGATTCCATGCTTTTTGATGGCAGACTTTCCCACACTCCTGTAAATATTGGAAACACCAAAGCCCTTATGCTGGTGGTTTATTTTTTTGAGTAACATTTCGTAAACATTGTTTATTAATACTTAACAAAAGTTTATCTTCATAGTTATAACTATCATTTAGTTTTACACTATAAAAAATAATTATGAAGAATTATCTAAAAATCATCCTGCTTCTAACATGCCTTTCACTTACGGCAACAGCACAATCAAAAAAAATCAAACACGTTGTGCTTATTGGCTGTGACGGATTTGGAGGTTATGCCTTGGATGAAGCCAATATGCCCAATCTTAAAGCAATGATGGCTAGCGGTTCCTGGACAGCGAAGGCACGTTGTGTACTTCCATCTTCCAGTGCCGTAAACTGGGCCTCTTTACTAATGGGTGCCGGACCAACTGAACATGGCTATACAGAATGGGACAGCAAAACTCCCGAGATTCCATCGGTAACAAAAACCGGCTATGGCATGTTTCCCGGAATATTCAGTGTTATAAGAGACCAAAAAAAAGAAGCAAAAACTGCAATTGTATATAGCTGGGGAGGAATTGCTCATTTATTTGAACGCCAGGCGGTCAGCATCATTGTAGACGGAAAAGAGAAAGATGACTTTAGTGCCGATACCGCAGCAGCTATTATCCGCAAGGAAAAGCCCTTATTCACCTTTCTGCATCTTGATGAGCCAGACGGAACGGGTCATAGCATAGGGCACCGTACCCCAGCCTATTACAAGCAGCTGGAACTGGTAGACCAGCGCATAGGTAAAATTGTCAAAGCCGTAAAGGATGCAGGTATAGCAGATGAAACCATTATCCTGGTGACTGCCGATCATGGCGGAACAGGCAAGGGGCACGGTGGAAAATCACTCGATGAAGTACAAATCCCCTGGATCATATCCGGTCCAGGCGTCAGAAAAAATCACGAGATCAAAAATGTGATCATTACCTATGATACAGCAGCTACCTTGGCCTGGATCATGGGCCTCACCCCACCACAAAGCTGGAGAGGTCAGCCTGTAAAAGAAGCATTTATCCATTAATATTTTCATTAAAGCTTAACAATTTCATAACTTAACTTTTGTTTACAAATAATAAACAATGTTTAGTATTGCACTGTAAAAAACAGAAAGCCTAAAGAATGAACCTGCTCAGCGTCATCCGTCAAAAAGTTTCCAACTGGCCCTATTGGATCATCACAATAATGGGAGGTATAGCTGCATTTGGCTGCTACACCAGTATGTATGCTTTTAGAAAAGCCTTTGCCTCGGCTACCTTTGAGCATCAGGAGTTTCTGCACATAGATTATAAAGTCTGGCTTGTGGTTGCACAAATGATCGGTTATACGTTGAGCAAGTTCTATGGGATCCGTTTTATCTCAGAATCCGGTAAGAGCCATCGTGCAAAAAGCATTCTGGCTCTGATCTTTTTTTCATGGATCGCGCTTTTGGGTTTTGCGTTGATTCCTGCACCCTATAATATTGTCTTTTTGCTGTTGAACGGCTTCCCTTTAGGCATGATCTGGGGATTGGTGTTCAGCTACCTGGAAGGAAGACGAACCACAGAATTTATGGGGGCACTGATGTCCATTAGCCTGATCTTTGCTTCAGGTTTTGTAAAAACCGTGGCCCGCATACTCATGTCTACCTTCAATGTGAATGATCACTGGATGCCCTTTTTAACCGGATTGGTGTTCTTACTCCCCTTAGTACTCTTCGTTTTCTGCCTGGAAATCATTCCTCCACCAACTAAAGAAGATCAACAACTGCGAACTAAAAGGGTCCCAATGGATGCAAAACAAAGGAGCAAGTTCATTCGCACCTTCCTTCCCGGTATTGCCCTCACGATCATCACCTATGTTCTTCTAACCTGCATCCGGGATATGCGCGATAACTTTGAAGTAGAAATATGGAATGGTCTGGGTATCCACAACAATCATATCTACACACAAATAGATACCATAATTTCTATCATCGTATTGGTCATGATGGGACTATTGATCCTGATTAAAAACAATCTTAAAGCCTTTACCGTAATCCATATTATGATCATTTCCGGTTGTTTACTGGTTGGTCTTAGTACATTTCTTTTCGATCGAGGACATATTGGCCCCGTAATCTGGATGGCCTTACTGGGAACAGGTTTATATATGGGCTATATTCCTTACAATGCCATCTTTTTTGAAAGAATGATCGCCAACTTCCACTACAAAAGCAATATAGGCTTCATTATGTATGTAGCAGATTCAATCGGTTATCTAGGTAGCTTTTCTGTACTGCTGTTCAGAGAATTTGGACATACCGACATCAGCTGGGCGCATTTTTTCAAACAATGCTTAATGGCAGTACCACTTATAGGTGGTGCATGCAGTGTACTCTCTCTACTCTATTTCAGAAGAAAAACAATAAAAGAAACTAAAAAAAACACCACTTATACAAAACGGCTCCACGAGCCGGAAATAAGTATCCACTAAAATCACAAATCATGGCTGATCAACATTTCGACCTTATCATCATTGGCGGAGGCATACTCGGAACCTTTCACGCATACCACGCCTTACAAGAAGGCAAAACTGTACTCCAGCTGGAAAAGGACAACTATCCCGTAGGCGCAACAGTGCGCAATTTTGGACAGGCAGTACCTTCTGGTATGGAAGCAGAATGGTTTGAATATGGAGCCAGAGGTCTGGAGATCTACCAGTCCATCCAGGAAGAATACGACATTTCCGTCCGTAAAAACGGAAGTGTTTATATTGCCTCTGATGAAGACGAGCAAACCTTAATCCATGAGCTAAAGGCCCATTACGACACCCTAGGTTATACCGCAGAACTGCTCAGTAAAGAATCTATCCATGCAAAATACCCTTCAATAAAAGCATCTTATGCCAAAGAAGCGCTCTATTTCCCTCAGGAAATCAGCGTAGAACCGGGACTGATGATTTATAACCTGCACCAGTATATGCAGTCGAAGTTTGAAACCTACACGCTCCGCTACAACAATCCGGTTATAGACTGTGTCTCAAAAGGGAGTGGTGTGGAAGTTAAAACCAGTTTAGGAATAACTTACCGTGCAGAAAAGGCTATTATTTGTAACGGCTATGAATTTAAACTGCTCTATCCCGAATTGTTCAGCAGCAGCGGAATTGTTATCAGCAAACTTCAAATGATGAGGAGTGTTCCCATGCCGGAAGTACAACTGGAAGGCAATATACTCACCGGACTGACCATCAGAAGATATGAAAGCTTTGAGCATTATTGCCCTTCTTTCCAAAGTATAAAAACCCCGGAGCACTATGAAGAACTCAAAAAATGGGGTATTCATATCTTGTTTAAAAAAGCAGCCGACAACAGCATTATTATAGGAGACTCTCATATCTATGCCGAAGTAAACCAGTTTGACCAGTTAGGTTTCGATCTGGACCAGCACGTGAACGAACTCATGCTAAAAGAAGCAGAACGCATTGCTGATTTCAACGTCAGAGATCTTCAAAGCACCTGGGCAGGATTTTACCCGCAACACCCAACCCACCACATTGTAGAATATGATCTGGACAATCGGATCCATATTCGTACGGCTATAGGTGGCAAAGGGATGACGGCAAGTGCAGGATATGCAGAACAGAGTATCCGGAAAATATTGAGTTAGTATATTAACCTTACCTGTAAAAGACACCCCAAAAAGGTGTCTTTTATTTTTTTATCCTATTGGAATTAAATAAAAACATTAGGTTTACCTTAAATTAAGCTTTCCGTATTTTTTATTAAGTACAATTAGAA
>NZ_QAIL01000201.1 GCF_003061025.1 Pedobacter sp. HMWF019
AGTTCATACTCCGGATGATAATGGTACTGCCATATAAATTCAGAGATTGGCTTGTTTTGGTAGAGAAATCTAAAGGAAGAATTTTCATCTGGTTTTACAATTTCAAATTCTATTTTCATCCTTATTAATACTTAAAACATAAATATAACCATATTTATATTAATATAGTTCAATAAAAAATGAATACAGGATAATTTTTAACGCCAATTAATCCTCAATTTTAGTTAACCAAATATAAACAGCCAAAGCATAAGCAACAGGCTATCAACCTTATGTGTAAGAAATGGGAAATTTAAAAATTAAAGCATCTGTATTTATAAACTACCTCTTGTTTGGCATTATGTTAAACAGTGTGGGCACAGTGATCCTGCAAGTCCAGCGGTATTATGGAGTTACAGAATCATCTGCCTCTATACTAGAAGCCTTCAAAGACATCACCATTGCTGTTGTTTCCTTTTTAGTCGCATCTTTCATCACCCGTATTGGCTATAAAAAATCTATGCAAATTGGTTTAACTGCCGTAGCCATTGCGTGCTTTCTGGTCCCCTCCGTTAAAACCTTTATCGCTATCAAATTACTTTTTGCAGTTACCGGTGCCAGTTTTGCTCTAACTAAAATCTCCGTATTTGGCAGTATTGGTTTAATTACCAAAGGTGAAAAAGAGCACATCAGTTTCATGAATTTTCTGGAAAGCTTTTTCATGGTTGGAATTTTAATGGGCTATTTCATTTTCAGTTATTTTATTGATGATGCAGATGCGACCTCAGGAAGATGGTTCCATATCTATTACTTTATAGGGGGACTCTATCTCCTTGCACTGCTCTTGCTTAGCAGTGCCCCACTCAATGAATCAGAAGCCAGACCAGCTGAGTTGATTAAAGCCGAGCAGTCTTTTTCTGACATGCTCAAACTTTTGGTTCTTCCACTGGTCGTTTCCTTTGTGATTTGCGCCTTTCTCTATGTACTTATAGAACAAAGTATCATGAGCTGGCTACCTACCTTTAACAATAAAGTGTTGCACCTACCCTCCTCTTTCAGTGTTCTGATGGCGGGAATTATGGCTGCTTCTACAGCAATTGGTCGTTTCCTGGCCGGCTTCATACTTAAAAAAATATCCTGGCATATTGCCTTAACCACTTGCCTGATCGCGGCCGCGTGCCTGGTATTAATAGCGCTGCCCCTGGCCAAAGCTGAAAGTGGCCACCAAATAAAAGTATGGGCCGATGTTCCATTTTCTGCTTATATCTTTCCACTGATCGGTTTCTTTCTTGCGCCTATTTATCCAGCCATCAATTCAGTAATTCTGGCTGCACTGCCCAAAGAAAAGCATGGTGCAATGTCTGGGCTGATCGTTGTATTCTCTGCACTCGGAGGTTCTTTAGGTTCTCTGATTACCGGCTATATTTTCCAGCATTATGGCGGTCAAACTGCATTTTATTTTTCCCTTGTACCACTCACTTTACTCACCATAGCACTTTTTATTTTCAAAAGAACAAGAAGCGCCACCTGATTTAATAAAGAAAACAATGTACCAAAATAGCCCGCATACCCCATCCTTATTTATAGAAGAACTGGAAGAACTCTTTAGTGCTGTACAACTGAGTGCCATCTTTCCAGACCAGAAAACTTTTCCCGATTGTATTCCAAAACGGCTCGTAACAGAAATTCTCAGCGAGTATAGAGCTCAATATGATGCCTCAGATTTTGACCTGAAAGTTTTCATTACAGAGAATTTCATTGTACCTAAAGTAGAAGCTGTTCACTTCAAAAGCGAGGTCAGCAAAGGCATTGAATACCATATTCACAGCCTTTGGGATGTCCTGACAAGAGCCGCAGCAGATCATCATGGTTCTCTCCTTGCCTTACCCGAAAAATTTGTAGTTCCTGGCGGCCGTTTCCGTGAATGCTTTTACTGGGACAGTTATTTCACCATGCTGGGCCTCCAGGTTTCCAAAAGGATTGACCTGATGGAAAGCATGATAGAGAACTTTGCCTATCTGATTGACCATTTTGGGTTCATCCCCAATGGAAATCGAACCTACTTTTTAAGCCGTTCACAACCTCCATTCTTTTCGCTCATGATCGAATTGCTCAGCGAAGAAAAAGGAGATGGCATTTACGAACATTATTTGCCACAGTTAATCAAAGAATATGCTTTCTGGATGGCTGGGAAAAACATTCTAAATCTTCAAAATTACATTGAACAGCATTTGGTCATGATGCCCAATGGCGAACTGCTGAACCGCTACTACGATCAGTTGAATGAACCAAGGCCCGAAAGTTATCTGGAAGATACAGAAACCATGAAGCAAGGCGGAAAGAACATATGTCTGGAGATCAGAGCAGCCTGCGAATCGGGTTGGGATTTCTCCAGCAGATGGTTCAAAGACCACCAGAACCTGGAAACTGCATGTACAACTGACATCGTTCCTGTAGACCTGAATTCCTTGCTCTGGCACCTGGAAAAAACCATAGAAAAGGCAGAACGAAGGAGCGGAAACACCATCAACGCCGATATTTTTCATAAAAAAGCAGCATGTCGCGCACAAAGTATCCGCAAATACTTATGGTCAGATTCAAAGCAGACCTATTTCGATTATCAGCGCTCCGCTGAACGCCAAACCGACTTTCATTCTATCGCCATAGCTTATCCTCTGTTTATGGGTATTTCGAGCCAGAAAGAAGCTGATGCCATTGCCGGCAAATTAGAAAGCGATTTCCTTAAAGAAGGCGGCCTGCTGACTACTTTGAACTCGTCCGGACAACAATGGGATGCTCCAAACGGCTGGGCACCGCTCCAATGGGTAGCCTACAAAGGGCTTCTAAACTACGGACATGATGATCTGGCAGAGAAGATCCGTTCCAGCTGGACAAGCCTTATTGAAAAACATTTTACAGAAACAGGAAAGATCTCTGAAAAATATAATGTAGAAAATACAGACTTAAGGGCAACGGGTGGCGAATACCCAAATCAGGACGGTTTTGGATGGACCAACGGAGTTTACCTTAAAATGAAACATCAGCACTAACCAATTAATAAAACAAATTATGAACAGACCTTTATTATTTCTTTTACTTCTCTGTATCCTCAGTGATGCAGAGCTGGCAAAAAGCAGTCCGGGGACTGCATATCTTAAAAAAGCAGAAACTGTATCGGGTACCGTTGTTGACAAAAACGGTCAGCCCATTCCCGGCGCAACGGTTACCATTAAGGGGACCAAGACTGGCACGTCTACAGACCAGGCTGGAAAATTTGCCTTAAACGCAGCGGCAGGAAAGATTCTTGTGATCAGCGCAATAGGCTATAAACCGATTGAACAAACCATCACGAACACAAGTGGACCGCTAAACATCGTTCTGCTGGAAGACCTTATGGAACTCAATTCTGTAGTCATTACAGGGAGTACCAACGCGCTGAAAAAAATCGAATCCAGTGTAGCCATTTCCAGCTTCAGCAGCAAAAACATAGAGCAATTGGCGCCTACCAGCGCAGCTGATTTATTAAAACATGTACCTGGTTTCGTTGTAGAAACATCAGGTGGTGAGGTGGGAAATAACCTCTTTGCCAGAGGTATTCCCTCTGCAGGGGCTTACGAATTTGTACAGGTACAGGAAGACGGCATGCCTGTATTTGAAGACGGTGCTTTACAATTTGCGAACGCAGACAATTGGCTGCGCGTAGACGAAACCATTTCCCGAATGGAAGCCTTAAGAGGGGGATCAGGCTCCATATTTGCCACCAATGCTCCAGGCGGGATCATCAATTTCATCACCAAGACCGGCAGCAATGACTTCGGCGGAACCGTAAAACTCAGTACAGGAACATCCGGACTCTACAGAACAGACTTAAGTATTGGAGGAGCCATCATTCCGGATAAATTATTTTACAATATCGGTGGTTTTTACAGAACAGAAAATGGAGTCAGAAACCCGGGCTTTAAAGCAAACGATGGTGGTCAGTTCAAAATGAATCTGAAATACAACCTCGATAATGGTTACATCAAGTTATCTTACAAAAGGCTGGATGACAGAAACCTTTTCTTGCTTCCAATCCCTTTAACAGATAAGGATCATCCTAAAGGTATCGATGGTTTTAACCCCAATACCGGGACATTGACTTCCAGGAATTTCAGCCAGTTAAGTGTACCACAATTGGGTGGCGGAACCTATAACAGGAACCTGGAAGATGGTGTCCACCCTATTGTTAATGCGTATGGTGCTGAGTTCAAAACTGATTTAGGCAGTGGCTTCAGTGTGAACAACAACATGAGGTATACCAATATCAATATGCAATATACAGCCATATTTCCTGGTGCAGAACCACAGACTGCAGCTGATTTTGCAAAAAGCTATACCACCTCTGCCGGAGCTTCTTTCCCAGTACTGAACCCTGAATATACAGATGCCAGCACAGGTGCTGTAGTGAACCCGGCTTTGGTAGCCAAGGTGGGATACTGGGCCATTGATAAGCAAATGAGAAACTTTGCCAACAACCTGAGGTTTGATTACAAAAATGACAAGACGACCCTTTCGCTTGGTTATTATTACTCCAACTGGACTTCCAATCAGCAATGGAACTGGAGCAACCTGCTGATCAGCGTATCCGACAATCCGCAGTTATTGAACCTGGTGGATAAATCGGCACCTGCCGGAAGCGCCAATTACTCCAGAACCTATAATGGTGTTGCAGATATTTCATTTTTAACCCGTCAGGCCCAGACCAAGGGAGATGTCAATGCCGTTTTTGGAAATGCACAGGTAAAGGCCAACGAAAACCTGACCTTCGATTTAGGACTACGCTTTGACATGGACAGGTATAGCGGCTACAAGGCTACTCAGTCTGCAGCTCAAAGTCTTGATAACAGCACCAATACAGCTTTTGATTTCAAAAGCACCACCGCAGACAATTCCATTACCAACATCAGCGGGCCTTATCAATACTGGAAATATAACATTAACCGCTTATCCGGAAGCGCCGCTGCAAACTATAAATTCTCCGATAATATGGCTACTTATATTCGGTACAGCAATGGATTCCGCTCCCCTTTGGAGGAATCCTATTTTGATAATGCCAGCAATTTAGCTGCATTAAAACCAACTGTTATTAACCAGTTTGAACTGGGGTACAAATATCAGGGCCAGCAATATGCTTTTTTTGCCAATGCCTTCTATATGAATCTGGATAACATTGCCTTTACAGATGTATTGGCCGATGGTACTTCAGAAAACAAATTTGCCAAAGCAAAAAACCTTGGACTGGAACTGGAAGGTCAGCTCAACGCTGGTGATTTTAGCCTCACTTTAAATGCTACGATCCAGGATCCAAAATTCAGAGATTTCTCGGGTAATGGCTTCGATTATAATGGAAATAAAGTACGTCGAATTCCTAGTTTCTACGGCACGATACGCCCTTCGTACAACATCACCAAAGCCCTGACCATCTATGCGGAGGTTAATCATTTTGGTAAAAAATATTCTGATAATGCCAATGTCTTTGCTTTACCCCGATTTGATGTACTAAATGCAGGTATTTCCTTGAAAGTAAACAAAATGCGCTTTGCGATTGACGGCTCTAACTTAACCAATACGATTGGATTAACAGAGGGAAATCCCCGTATTACCACCGCTCCCGGCTCTATTTATTATGCGCGCCCTATTTTGGGCCGGTTTGCCAGACTATCCGCAGCGTTTAACTTCTAAACAAAAACAACTTTCATAGAAAAGGCATCCTTGGTTGAGGATGCCTTTTCTATGAAAGTTCAAAGTATTTTGGAGGGATTCTGATATAATAAAACGTTTTACTACATTTAAATTAAATTACACAAAAAATGAAATAACTCTTTACCACACCTATACAACACACCACCAAATGTTTAAACCGAGAACTTTACTTTGCACTTTATTCCTGTTTTGTAGCGTCGGAATTTCTGCACAACAAAAAAAACATCAAACCCTAAGGCAACCTGTAGATTACGTCAATCCATACATTGGAAACATCAGCCATTTACTGGTTCCCACTTACCCCACTGTACACCTGCCTAACAGTATGCTTCGTGTTTATCCAGAGCGGGCAGATTTTACCGGTAATCAGATTAGTGGCTTACCCGTTATGATTACAAGCCACAGAGGAAGTTCTGCTTTTAATCTAAGTCCTTATCAGGGAGAGGAGGCACATCTAAACAGTGTCATCAACTATGGTTACGACAATGAAACGATCAAACCTTATTTCTATGAAGTCGATCTGGACGATCAAGGTATACACGTTACCTTTGCTCCTTCCCATCAGTCTGCTGTTTATCAATTGGATTTTCCAGACAAGACTAAACCCGCCTATCTGGTACTCAATTCCCAGAACGGAGAGATGACGGTAAACGAAAATACGATTAGCGGATTTCAGCTATTGGATAACCATACAAAAGTCTATCTTTTTATGGAAACTGACCATAGACCCACCTCAGTCGGAGTATTAGCCGGAAATCAAATCAGCACAACCCTAAAGTTGGCGAGTGGTAAAGATGCCAGTGTAGCTCTTAAATATCCTGTGGGAACCTCTCAAATCAAAATCCGATACGGTATTTCTTTTATCAGTATAGAACAAGCAAAAAACAACCTTAAACGGGAGATCAAAACTTATAATGTTGCAGAAGTAGCTGATGCAGGAAGGACAATCTGGAACAATACCCTTGGCAAAATAACTGTGGAAGGTGATAATGAAAATCACAAAACCGTATTCTATACCTCCCTTTACCGCACCTACGAACGTATGATCTGTATATCTGAAGACGGCCGCTATTTCAGTGCGTTTGATGGCAAAATTCATGAAGATGAGGGCATGCCTTTTTATACTGATGACTGGATTTGGGACACTTACCGTGCTACACATCCTTTACGCGCCATTATTGAACCAGAAATGGAAACCAATATGATCAATTCTTTCATCCGAATGGCTGGTCAAATGAAAGAATTCTGGATGCCTACTTTTCCTGAAGTCACTGGCGATAGCCGCAGGATGAATTCAAATCATGGTGTTGCCACCATCATAGATGCCTATAATAAGGGACTTAGAGGTTTTGACCTGGAGAAAGCCTATAATGCCTGCAAAAATGCTATTACCGAAAAAACATTGGCTCCCTGGTCTGGAAAAAAAGTGGGTGCATTAGATGACTTTTACAAAAAGAACGGCTATATCCCGGCACTGGCTTCAGGAGAACCAGAAACCATACCAGAAGTCCATTCCTGGGAAAAACGCCAGCCTGTAGCCGTTACCCTGGGCACTGTTTATGACGAATGGTGTTTATCAAAAATCGCCAAAATTCTGGGCAAAGAGGAGGATGCAAAGTATTTTGCAGAGCGCAGCCTCAACTATCACAAAGTATTCAACGCAGAAACTAAATTCTTCCACCCCAAAGATAAGGATGGAAAATTTATAGAACCTTTTGACTATAGGTTCTCTGGTGGTATAGGGGCCCGGGAGGCTTACGATGAAAATAATGGCTGGGTTTACCGCTGGGATGTTCAGCACAACATAGCAGACCTGGTTCAAATGATGGGCGGCAAAGACGCTTTTGTTGATGAGCTGGAACGCATGTTCAATACACCATTAGGAATGGGAAGGCCGGACTTCCATAAGATTTTTGGCGATCATACTGGCATTGTAGGTCAGTACTCTATGGGTAACGAACCGAGTATGCACATCCCCTATTTATACAATTATGGTGGCCAGCCATGGCGTACCCAGAAACGTGTGCGATCATTACTAAATGAATGGTTCAGAAATGACCTGATGGGCATTCCGGGTGATGAAGACGGCGGTGGTCTTACTTCATTTGTTGTTTTCTCTTCTTTAGGTTTTTATCCTGAAACCCCAGGCTTGCCAATGTACGTCATTGGTGCTCCGATGTTCAGAAGTGCCAAAATAGATATTGGCCACGGAAAAACCTTTGAAGTACTTTGTCACAATTATGCCTCAGAAAATAAATACATACAATCAGCAAAACTCAATGGAAAGGCATGGAACAAATCCTGGTTTTCTCATCAGGAATTAATGCAGGGCGGGAAACTGGAATTTGTAATGGGAAAACACCCCAACAAACAATGGGCTTCAGGTAAGGATGCTGTGCCCCCTTCCTTTACCATGCCAAATTAAATTCAAAAAATAAGGGGTTACCATCCGGCAACCCCTTACAACCCTATCTAAACCAAATTATGAAACTTTTATTTCTTTGCTTTGTGATTGACTTTCGTCTTTCTTACCTATAGTAATATTTAAAATACCATTGGTATATTCTGCACTGATCTTATCTCCGTCTACGCTTTCAGGCAACACAAATGATCTTGCGAAAGAGAAATAATCAAACTCTCTGCGGGTATATTCTTTTTTATCTTCTTCACCTACTTTTTTCTCTGCCCAAACAGAAAGTGTATCTTTTTTCAAATTGATTTGAAAATCTTCTTTATTTAAACCTGGTGCAGCAAGCTCAATTTTGTAATCCGCATCAGATTCTAAGATGTTAACACCAGGAATTTTATTCACGTTTAAGTTTTTATTTAACGCTTCGTTAAACAATGAGTCAAAAATGTTGTTAAAATAAGGTGCGTTGTTTCTGGTTCTGTTGTTAAATTTTACTAGTGTCATTGCTATTTCTCCTGTTATTTAATTTTAAACTTTTTATTTTAATCGTATATCTCCCATTATTCAACACTCATACCAATCCCTATTTTTATGATATTTAAGACATTATGGCACTCAAAAGAAAAACAAACAGACAAAAAGGCAGTAAAAATGAATGAATTGGATTTATTTAAGTACAAAACGACATTAGAGCTCCGCTTTGCAGATTATGATATGATGGGTCACGTAAATAATGCGGTGTACTTTACCTATTTGGAAATTGCAAGGGCCAAGTACTGGAAACAGGCCATTAAATGGGATTGGAAAAAAACAGGTGTAGTGATTGCTCAAGCGAGCCTGGATTATATTCATCCTATTTTATTAGAAGATAAAGTCCACATCTACGTACGTACCTCTCGGATCGGGAAGACGAGTTTTGACCTGGAATACATTATTGTTAAAACGACCAACAATACGGAACTGATCTGCAGTAAAGGCAAAACAATATGCGTTGCTTTTGATTATCAAACCAAGGCAGCTGCTGAAATACCTGAAAACGAAAAGAACAAAATGATTGTTTTTGAACAGTTGAACAACAACTAACAAGAATTTCAGGATCCCGGATTGTATTCCGGGATCCTGAAAATATCTAAAATATCTTACCAGGATTTAAGATACTGTTCGGATCAAACACTTGCTTGATGCTCCGCATCAGATTCAAGTGGACCTCACTATATTTAATGGGCATAAACTCTCTTTGAACAAGACCAATTCCGTGCTCTCCGGAAATAGTGCCCCCCAGTGCACTGGTCAACTCAAAAATCTCTACAATACCATCTTTAAGCTTATTCTTCCAGTCTTCATCACTCATACCCGCTTTAATGATATTTACATGTAGATTACCATCTCCAGCATGCCCATAACAAACACTCTCGAAACCATACCGCGCTCCAATTTCTTTAATGCCTGCAATCAGCTTAGGTAAAGCGGCTCTTGGCACTACGGTATCTTCTTCCTTATAAATAGAATTGGATTTTACCGACTCCGGCATTGTTCTTCTGATTCTCCATAGGTCATCTTTTTGCTGAGCGGTATCTGCAAACAACACGTCTGTACAATTGAAGTTCTCGAGTACCAGATTTGCTTTTTCACAATCTTTAAAAATGGTATCCAGATCATCCCCATCAAACTCCATCATTAAAAATGCATTGACCTCATCTTTAAGATCAAACTTGATATCGTCATATTTAATTACCCATTCCACCCCTTTACGTTCCATAAACTCCAAAGCAGAAGGTGTAATCCCCGCCCTGAAAATTGCAGAGACGGCTGCACAGGCATCTTCGTTTTTCGTAAAAGAAGCCATCATCAATACATTTTGCGTCGGCCTTGGAATCAGTTTAGTCACAATTTTGGTCACCACGCCCAATGTACCTTCAGAACCTATCATTAATTGAGTAAGGTTATAGCCTGAAGCATATTTTAAAGTGTTTGCTCCTGTCCAGATCACCTCTCCTGTAGGTAATACAACTTCGAGGTTCAGGATATACTCTCTTATCGTTCCATACTTCACCACCCTTGGACCACCTGACCCGTGCGCAACATTACCACCAATAAAGCAAGAACCCTTACTGGAAGGATCTATTGGATACAGTAGATCCTTTTCAGCCACTGCATTCATAAACTCTTCTGTAATAACGCCCGGCTCTACAATAGCCTGCAAATTCTCTGTGTCAATGTCAATGATCGCCTTGAATTTTTCCATGGACAACAATACACCTGCATAGACCGGCAACGCCCCCCCACTAAGACCGGTACCTCCGCCTCTTGGCGTTACAGGCACATGGTGTTCGTTGCATATTTTAAGTAAGGCAGCAACACTTGCCGTATCTAATGGCTTTACCACAACTTCCGGGTAATATTTCAGATCTTCGGTTTCATCATGCGCATAGTTACCCAAAGATTCTTCATCTGTAAAAACGTTGGAAGCACCGACAGCTTCTTTAAGTTCCAAAAGAAAATCAGGTGTGATTTTAGTATAGGACATCAGGGTTTGTATTTGATTTTATAAATTTCACGTTCATGTTCTGCCATCTGGCAATTTTATTCTGCTGTATAACGCAACTGTACAAAGGAATGGTTAATCTCCCCTGGCATTGGAGGATGCATTTTTTTGATCCCAGCCTCAATACTGAGTAAAAAGGGATAGTTCTCCAACACCCGGTCCAGCATTTTTTTTACTACAGTTTCCAGCATTTTCTGTGTATTGGCCATTTCCTCTCTCATAATGGTATTCAATACTTCGTAATTTACAGTATGAAGCAGATTCTCTGTATCACCAGAGTGGTTAAAAGTGACTTCAATACTGACTAAAAAGTGGTTTCCAGTCAATTGCTCTTCCGGATAATACCCATGTAAAGCATAGAATTTCACATCTTTAAGTGCAACGGTTTGTATCAGCATGATTTTGTTTTGCAGCAAAATTAAATTTTCGGATGCTTTTAGCAGCCCATTCCGCTAAATTATTAACTTTGGACGTAACTATCCTAATAAATCAATTGATTTAATTAAACATAGAAAAAGATAGCGGAACCAAATATTTGTACATATGAATACATCTGCAAAGAAAGACCTTTACGAAGCTCCTGACTATTATCTTCTGGACGAACTGCTGTCTGACGAACATAAACTGATCCGTTCTACTGCACGCGATTGGGTCAAGAAAGAGGTGAGCCCGATTATAGAAGACTTTGCCCAAAGAGCGGAATTCCCCAAACACCTGATCAAAGGCCTTGGTGAAATTGGTGCCTTTGGACCTACAATTCCCGTAGAATATGGTGGTGCAGGCCTGGATTACACAGCTTATGGTATTTTGATGCAGGAAATAGAACGTGGCGATTCGGGCATACGTTCTACGGCTTCTGTGCAAGGCTCCCTGGTCATGTATCCGATATACGCTTATGGAACTGAAGAACAACGTAAAAAATACTTACCAAAACTGGCTACAGGTGAAATGATGGGCTGCTTTGGCCTAACAGAACCAGACCATGGCTCCAATCCTGGTGGGATGGTCACCAATATTAAAGAAAATGGTGATCATTATATTTTAAATGGTGCAAAAATGTGGATCTCCAATGCACCTTTTGCTGATATTGCCGTTGTTTGGGCAAAAGATGAATCTGGTAAAATCAGAGGCATGGTTGTAGAACGAGGTATGGAAGGTTTCAGCACGCCGGAAACCCACAATAAATGGAGCTTAAGGGCTTCGGCTACCGGCGAGCTGGTCTTTGACAATGTTAAGATCCCGAAAGAAAATCTGTTCCCTGACATCAGAGGATTAAAAGGGCCTTTGGGGTGCTTAAATCAAGCCCGCTATGGTATTGCCTGGGGGGCTTTAGGTGCGGCTATGGATTGTTACGATACTGCACTGCGCTATGCTAAAGAGCGGGTACAATTTGGCAAACCTATTGGAGGCTTCCAGCTGCAGCAAAAGAAATTGGCCGAAATGGTCACCGAAATCACCAAAGCCCAATTGCTCGTTTGGCGTTTAGGTATTTTAAAAAGTGAAAACAGGGCTTCGGCAGAACAAATTTCAATGGCCAAAAGAAATAGTGTTGAAATTGCTCTGGACATTGCCCGAAATGCACGACAAATGCTTGGTGGAATGGGGATCACAGGTGAATACTCCATTATGCGCCATATGATGAACCTGGAATCGGTAGTCACCTATGAGGGCACACATGACATCCACCTGCTGATCACTGGCATGGATGTAACTGGTCTGAACGCATTCAAATAAAAAGGATTAACGCTCTCTCCACTTCTCTCTAATACGACCTCAAGCTTGAAAAATCTATTTAACAAACATTGCTATTGCTTAATCCTCTCCTTAAGCACTTTGCTCTGCTACGGACAGGGCAAAAATTTTTCTGTTTCCAGGAACACACCGTCCTGGATTGTCAGAATAAACCTTAACGGAAAGCAACCAAAAGAAAAAGGCATCAATGATGGCTATTATTCCGCATTAGTAGATCAGCAAAACCAGGCGGAGTTAAAAGAAAATTATATTCATGTGATCAGGCAAATTGTATCTGATGCCGGTGTTCAAAACGGCTCGCAGATTTCAGTCACCTACGATCCTTCCTACGAAAAACTCATCTTTCATAACATCACCATCTGGCGAAACAATAAGCCGGCCGATAAACTAGATGCCTCGAAATTCAAAATTCTGCAGAATGAGAAGGACCTGTCAAGGTTCATCTACAGCGGGACGTACGATGCCTATTTAATCCTTGATGATGTCCGCAAAGGTGACCGTATTGAATATTCTTACACCCGTAAGGGCACCAATCCAATTTTTGGCACCAAGTACGCAAATACATTCTATTTTGAAAATTCCAGCAGTGCGGGCCAAAGGTACACCAATCTGATCATAAATAAATCACGATCACTTCAATTAAAGAATTTCAATTTTAAAACTGCCCCAAAAATCACCGAAATGGGTGGTTTGCGTATGTACGAATGGGAAAGCTCTTTAACAGACACTTACAGAAACGTTGATTATAGTCCCTCCTGGTATGAGCCATTTAAATACACCCAGGTTACTGAATACCAAAACTGGGAAGAAGTGGTTAACTGGGGGCTAAAAACCAATAGCTACCCAGGCTTAAAGACTCTACTCTTAGATAAAAAGGCAACAGAACTGCTTCGGCTTGCCGGTAACAAACCGGAAAAGTACATTCAATTGGCCGTCCGTTTTGTACAGGATGAAATCAGATATATGGGTGTAGAAATGGGGGTATATTCTCAGCGACCCAATTCACCAGAAAAGGTACTTCAACAAAGATACGGAGATTGTAAAGACAAATCTTTATTGCTGATCTATCTGCTAAATAAGGCAAACGTAAATGCCTATATGGCTTATATAGATACCTATTCTGGTAAAAACACAACTGATTTTTTACCTAGCCCAATGCTATTCAATCATGCTGTAGTCGTTATCGAACACAAACAATCAAAAATATGGATAGACCCCACCATATCTTACCAAAGAGGGGCTTATGACAGCATTTATTTTCCAAACTATGGACAGGGATTGGTCTTAAAGCCAGGTGTAAAACATCCTGAAAGTGTTGTTAGCATTGCCACAGGAAAATTGGTATCCAATCTGGTTTTTGATCTGGCTGATACCTCAGGAAAGAAAGCAACGACACTAACGATAAAAAGTACATACACAGATAATTACGCTGATGATATTCGCTCAACAATTGCTGACGAAGGACAGGATGACCTGCAAAAATCTTTCCTCGAATATATAACAAAGTACTATCCTGATGCAGAAAATATAAAACCAATCGCAATCGATGACAATGAGGAATCCAACACTATAAACATTACCGAATACTATCAAATAGAGGATATATGGAAAAAAGAGGATAGCGAAGATCATCATGTCAACTTCTACGGAGATCTTATTTATGCTGAACTCCGCAACATTAAGCCTAAAAATCGTATAGAACCTATGTCCTTGAAATTTCCGGTCAACATAGAGGAAAATGTATACATCAATTTACCCAAAGCCTGGTCAATTGAAGAACAAAATAAACGGGTAGAGACCGACAATTATTATTTCGAATTTAATTCTTTTATCCGAGGCAATCAGCTTAGGCTAAATTATTCCTACCGAAGTATGAAAGACTATATAGAAGGAAAAGACATTAAGGCCTATGTTAAAGACACCAGGGAGATCAAAGATCATCTGTCTTTTTATCTTTCCTGGGGAAACAACGATGCATCAATTGCCGAAAATTCAAACCCATATCTACTAGGTCTGGCCATACTCATTTTCCTGATTTCCGGAATCTTTTTTGTCAGAATCTATCAAAAAAAGACTGAATTTGATCTTGAACAAATGGCAGAAAGCAGATCAATAGGTGGCTGGATTATTTTTACTGCCATTATTTTGAGTCTAAGTCCAATCAGCATTATCGGAGAAGCCAATCTTTCCGCTGCATTTTCCTCTTCGACCTGGCAATGGATCAATAGTCTTAAAGGTTCGGCCAAGTTTTTTGCAGGTACCTACTATACAATTGAGGTCATTGCTATAGCCTTAAAGATGAGTTGGGTAATTTTACTACTGTTTCTTTTTTACAATAGAAGAACATCTTTCCCTGAACGATACATTCAATACCTCCATTTTCTTATTTGTGTGGTCCTGATCAGATTTGCCGGAGATTGTTATATCAATTTCCTGGCAGAACGTCCGGTCTTTCCAGACACAACTACCACAATGACCAGGATATTTGCTATAGGTTTTTGTATCCTTTGGATGGTTTGCTATCAAAGATCAAACCGGGTAAAAGAGACATTTGTATTCACCTATCCTGAGGTTTTATGGAAAAAAGAACTAATCGAATATAAGAATTCGCAAATCTCAGCGTATTTTAGCCGACAAAATCATACCTCAGAAACAAAGGAACCTCAAACAGAAGGACCTGATTTAACAAATACCCCAAAAGATGAAAACGTTTAAAAAATATTATAGTTTCCCCGCTCCTCCTGAAGAAGTTTATCTGGCACTGACCAAAGAACAAAGCATTCAGCTCTGGACTGGTGCAGAAGTTGAATTTACAGAAGAACCCGGAACAGAGTTTTCCTTCTGGGATGGTGACATCGTAGGTAAGAACATTGAATTTGACCCCGGAAAGAAAATTGTACAGCAGTGGTATTTCGGAGAGGATAATGAGCCCTCCATCGTAACCATCAAACTGCACCCGGATAAGAAAGGCACTTCTCTTGAATTTGTGCAAACCAATATTCCTGAAGAAGATTATGACGACTTTACCGGCGGCTTAAGTGAACATTACTTTGGCGGCTTGCAGGATTTCTTCGAAGAAGAGTAAAAAGAGGGGTTCTTAGCTGGACCGAAAAAATAAGGATACATTTCTGGACTGGAGTCTTTGCCCCGCTTCGCTCTTGTGGCAAAGCCCCCCTGAAGTTCTGAAAATGTATCCTTATTTTTTTGAAGACGCTTAGTAACAGGAGGGGAATCCATGCATGGCGCAGAGAAAAATTAAATATTGCCCATATGCGAATCGCTATAGGCAAAAAAATCAATATCACTCTTCGAGAGCCTCAGGGCGCCTTGCTACAAGAGCACAGTGAGGCAAGGAGTCCAGTCCTCGAAGAGTAATATTGATTTTTCAAACAAGCCTATTCGCTATAAGCTACATTTACATTTTCACGGAGGTTATAATGTGAGGCCATGACTTCGCCATAAGCTCCTGTACTCCTCAATGCGATAAGGTCCCCCCTGCCCGTCTCCGGCAGTTCCACCTCTTTACCAAAACAATCTGTACTCTCGCAGATCGGGCCAACCACATCATACTTCACAGACGCATCAGTTACACCTTGTTTACTCAAATTCTCAATCTTATGATAAGCCTGATACAAAGCAGGACGCATCAGCTCGGTCATACCCGCATCCAGAATAATGAAATTTTTCTTCTTACCGTTCTTCACATACAAAACCTTGCTGATCAGTGAAGACGACTGCCCAACCAAAGCCCGTCCAAGCTCAAAATGAACCTCCTGATTGCTTCTCACCTCCAGAAAATCATTAAATATCTTAAAATAAGCCTCAAAATCAGGAATCTGCTGATCCGGGTTATGATAATCAATACCCAAACCGCCACCAACATTCAGCACCTTAACCAAAAAGCCGCGCTCTTCAAACCAGGCAGCAAACTCATTCACTCTTACACAAAGGTTTTTGTACACATCCAGATTTGTAATCTGCGAACCAATATGAAAATGAACACCAATAAATTCCAGCTGTGCACATTGCTTTAAAGTTTCCGCACAGTCCGGTAAATCCCAGGAATTGATCCCAAACTTATTCTCATCCAGTCCGGTAGTAATGTTATGATGCGTATGTGCATCCACATTCGGATTGATTCGAATGGCAACCCTTGCTTTCTTCGCACGTTTGGCCGCAAGCTCATTGATCACTTCCAATTCCTGGATAGACTCTACGTTAAAGCAGAAAATATCTTGATCAAGGGCATCGTTAATCTCTTTATCAGATTTACCTACTCCGGCAAAAACTACTTTATTCTGATCAAAGCCAATCTCAACGGCTTTTTTCACCTCGCCACCACTCACACAGTCTGCACCAAAGCCTGTTGACTTGATTTTTTCCAATACCATAGGATTAAAATTAGCTTTCATGGCATAATGCACATGAAAATTGTACACCTTTGCTGCCTGAGCGCAGGCATTTAATGTATTTTGCAGCAAGCTAAGATCATAATAATAGAACGGCGTCTCTATATTTGCAAAATGGGTAATATCTTTATTAGAAAACATAATGTTTAAATATCTGATTATATTTTGTTTAATTGGATTGTCATTGATTTATATAGGCAACTACTTCGATCTGCAAAGGCAAAAGATCAGTAGAAAAGAGTATGACAGAAGAACCAGGTTCTTTATTATACTCGTTTTTATTCTTATCGCCATCGTCACTTACCTGAGAAAGAAATAACCTACCGGTATTCTTATTCAAATAAACGGTTATGCAAACTTCTTAATGCCTCAGTCTTATCGCCGGTATTGATCAGCAAGGAAATATTATAATTACTTCCTCCGTAAGAAATCATCCGTATTGGAATATGCTTTAAAGCATCCAGTACCCTGGAAGCATAACCATGCTTTTCAGCTCCAAAATCACCTACAACACAAACAATTGATTGATCTTTATCCAGTTCAACTGTACCGAACGCATGTAATTCCTTTACAATTTCATCCAGATTATCTGTAAAATCTATCGTTAAAGACACGGCCACTTCAGAAGTCGTGATCATATCAATTGGCGTTTTGTAACGTTCAAAAATCTCAAACACTTTCCTTAGGAATCCATAAGCCAGCAACATCCGGCTCGACTGGATTTTAATAGCAGTGATACCATCTTTAGCTGCAATAGATTTAATTTTACCTTTTTCACTATTTGCAGAAATCAATGTACCTAATGCTTTAGGCTCCATCGTATTTAAAAGCCGAACAGGGATCTTGTATTTTTGCGCAGGAAAAACCGATTGCGGATGCAGAATCTTTGCTCCGAAATAAGCCAATTCTGCTGCCTCATCAAAAGAAAGATGAGAAATAGGCTTGGTGCCTTTCACAATCCTTGGATCATTGTTGTGCATCCCATCTATATCCGTCCAGATCTGTACTTCTTCCGCCATAATCGCAGCACCTAATAAAGAAGCTGTATAATCGCTGCCCCCTCTTCTCAGGTTATCGACTTCACCAAAACTATTCCTGCAAATAAAACCCTGAGTAATAAACAGGGTATTTCCTTTATGTTGTTCCAGTAGCGGACTAAGGTTTTTAGTTGTAAAAGCGATATCCGGTTCATTGTCTTCATCTATCTTCATAAAGTCTAACGCAGGAAGCAATACCGAAGCAACACCGATGGATTTTAAATAGATATGATATAAGGTAGTAGACAACAGCTCACCCTGTGCCAGAACAACTTTTTCTTCAATTGGCGTAAAAATATCGTTAACCAAAGAAGCCAGGAAACCAAAATGATAATCGACCACTTCCTGCCCCTGCTGCCTGAAGTCGCCCTCAGGTAACAGCTCAATTACAAATTCATTATATTTTTGATGTAGGGCGTTAATCAACGTTAACGCCGTTTGTTTATCTTCCTTTAAAAGTTTGCCAGAGATTTCTACTAAACTATTGGTGGTACCAGACACAGCTGATAAAACCACAATTTGTTCTTCTGCGGGATTAATGATATCCAGCAACTTAGTCATCCGCTC
>NZ_QAIL01000202.1 GCF_003061025.1 Pedobacter sp. HMWF019
TTATTCTGGAGTATGCTCCTTGGCGGAGGAAGAGGTTCGGGAGGTGGTGGAGGCTTCGGTGGAGGCAGCAGCGGTGGTGGCGGCGGATTTGGAGGTTTTGGAGGCGGGAGCTTTGGGGGTGGTGGAAGCAGCGGAAGCTGGTAAAAGAAAAATATGCTAAGAAGAGACTTATTAACAGCGGAGATCAAAAAACTGGCCGAGGCGCTGGCCCGCATCCTTCATTTGAAAACAGAAGGAAAGACAGAAGAAGCAGATCAGAAATTACTGGATCTGCTTCAAATTGAATATAACCTTACCGATGCCGATCTCCAGGTAATGGATGAAACTGAATTTTCAGCCTTTTTAAAGGCGTCTGCATTTCCTGCAGAGAAACTAGATGTACTGAGTCAAATACTTTACTCCATTTTTGACCCGGCGCATTCAACCCCAAAAAACAAGTCCCTGGCTATAAAGCTTGGCCAGACTTATCAATTGTTAATCACAGAACACCGCACCATCAACATGATCAATCTGGACAGAGAAGATGTGGTGAAGAAATATTTAAGCACGAATTCCTAGATGGAGATTTTAAAATGGCAAAGGCTCTCTTCCAGATACCTGGTGAAAGAGAAATGGGCAACCCTAAGAGTAGATACCTGTAAACTTCAGAATGGCACAGTAAAAGATGATTATTTTGTCTTAGAATACCCGGACTGGGTCAATGCCATTGCTTTAACCAAGGACAACAAAATTATTCTGGTTAGACAATACAGACATGGTGCAGATATTATATCTCTTGAAATTCCTGGCGGCGTGATCGATGGCGATGAACTGCCCGAAAGTGCGGTTAAACGAGAATTACTGGAAGAAACCGGCTATACGTTCGAAACCTGTGAGCAGATTGCAACACTATACCCTAACCCCGCTACAGCAAACAACAGAACTTTCACCTATTTCTTAACTGGTGGCGTAAAAACACATCCACAGCATCTCGATGAACACGAGATCTTAAATGTAGAAGAATACAGCATCGAAGAAGTCAAACAATTCCTAAAGGAGAACAAGATTGAACAGGCACTGCATACCGCAGCTCTTTTTTATGGGCTACTCAAACTGGAGCAACAGCCATAATATCCCAATTTATCAAAAAAGCCCCTGTAAGAATAACTTGCAGGGGCTTTTTATTGGTGACAAGCCTTAGCTCATCTTCAGCTTTTTCTGGATATCATGTACATATCCTTTAAATTTCTTATCCGTATCGATCAGGTCCTCTACCGTTTGGCAGGCGTAGATCACCGTAGAATGGTCACGCCCACCAAAGAAAGCCCCAATGGTCTTTAATGACGATTTGGTATGGCTTTTAGACAGGTACATAGAAATCTGGCGTGCCTGAACAATTTCACGTTTACGGGTCTGGGATTTCACCATATCTACCGGCACCTCAAAATACTCGCAAACCAGTTTTTGAATATATTCCATAGAAATCTCCTTAGAAGTATTCTTAATGAAATTCTTAAGCATCTGTTTGGCCAGAGCAAGGTCAATATCCTTTTTGTTTAAAGTAGACTGGGCAAGCAATGAAACCATTGCACCTTCCAGTTCACGTACATTATTATCAATATTATTAGCCACATATTCCACCACCTCAGCAGGAAGCTCTATCCCATCCGCATACATCTTCTTTTTCAGAATAGCGATACGGGTTTCCAGGTCAGGAACCTGCAAATCTGCAGAAAGTCCCCATTTAAACCTGCTCAACAAACGTTCTTCCAATCCAGCCAAATCTTTTGGAGCCTTATCAGAGGTCAAAATAACCTGTTTTCCAGACTGATGCAAATGATTAAAAATATGGAAGAATATATCCTGTGTTTTTTCTTTACCAGAAAAGTTATGAACATCATCCATTATGATCACATCCATTGCCTGATAGAAATTCACAAAATCATTAATGGTATTGTTCTTCAGGGAATCTACAAACTGCTGGCAGAACTTCTCACAGGAAACATAGATCACCAGTTTATCCGGCATGTTTCTTTTGATTTCATTCCCGATGGCTTGTGCAAGGTGCGTTTTACCCAGGCCCACCCCACCATAGATCATCAGCGGATTAAATGAGGTACCCCCCGGTTTGGCTGCAACAGCATATCCTGCCGACCTGGCCAAACGATTGCAATCCCCCTCAATATAGTTTTCAAAACTGTAATTTGAATTGAGCTGTGGATCTACATTCAGCTTCTTTAATCCCGGTATAATAAATGGGTTCTTAATATCTTTGTTAATAGAAACCGGGATAGGCATAGACTGCATCTTTGCTTCAGCCCCATTTCCGTTGGATGGCATATTTGTGGTATAAGGAGATCCGCTGTTGGAAGATTTATCCACAACAATATTATACTCCAGTCTGCCCTCTTCTCCTAATTGTTTTTTCACTGTTTTTCGCAATAGTCCAACATAATGTTCTTCAAGCCACTCATAGAAAAATAAACTAGGTACTTGTATGGTCAAAACCTTCCCCTCCAGTTTAAGAGCGGATATAGGTTCAAACCAAGTTTTGAAACTCTGGGTTGGAATATTATCCTTAATAATTTGGAGACAGTTTTTCCATACTTCCGTACAAGTTATTTCCATAGGTTTTCTATAATTTGTTGGTTTACAGTAACGGGAAAGGCATTATGAATCGGCCGCTCCGAGACATCGAATATTGAAAAAATTATCAACAAAAAAAACATAAATTTCATTTATTTGGTAAGAGCTTAAACATCAGTACCATACCGTACTTAACCTGAATTTTTTATGTGGATAACTATTTATTAACATCCTTTTTAATATTCTCCAAAAACACTACGTAGCGTATCCGCAATTTCTCCAAGCGTCGCATAGGCCTCTACAGAAGTAAGAATATGTGGCATCAAATTTTCAGTTCCTTCTGCCGCTTTTTTCAAGTTATTCAATGCTGTTTCTACAACAAAATTGTCTCTTTCCTGTTTTAGTTTTCTTAACTTTTCTGTCTGGATCAGGCGGATAGATTCATCAATGTTCATAACATCGGTAATTCCCTCTTGTTCCTGGGTAAATTTATTCACTCCAACAATCACCCTGCTGCCCTCTTCAACCTCAACCTGGTACTGATAAGAGGCCCCTGCAATCTCGTCCTGAATATAGCCATTCTCAATCGCCTGAACGGAGCCGCCCATCGCGTCAATTTTATCCATATAAAGCTGCGCAGCCGCTTCAATCTCGTCGGTCAGGTTTTCCACAAAATAAGAGCCGGCCAAGGGATCCACCGTATCAGTCACTCCGCTTTCAAAAGCAATGATCTGTTGGGTACGCAAAGCAATTTTTGCTGCTGCTTCTGTAGGCAAAGACAGGGCTTCATCATAACCGTTGGTATGGAGAGACTGCGTGCCGCCAAGAACAGCAGCCATGGCCTGATTAGAGACCCGGATCACATTATTCAGAGGCTGCTGTGCAGTTAACGTAGATCCTCCGGTTTGTGTATGAAAGCGAAGCATTTGTGCCTTCTCATCTGTAGCCCCAAGTTCTTTTGTGATTTGCGCCCACATCCTGCGGGCAGCCCTGAATTTTGCGATCTCTTCAAAAAAATTATTATGGCAATTGAAGAAGAAAGACAATCGCTTGGCAAATACATTAATATCCAGACCTTTTTCTAAAGCCGCGTTCAGATAAGCTTTGCCATTAGCCAGTGTGAAGGCCAGTTCCTGCACCGCAGTTGATCCCGCTTCGCGAATATGATAACCAGATATAGAAATCGTATTCCATTTTGGTACCTCTTTACTACAATATTCAAAAATATCAGTAATGATCCGCATAGAAGGCTTAGGTGGATAAATATAGGTCCCCCTGGCCGCATATTCTTTAAGAATATCATTCTGAATTGTCCCCGAAATCTGCTTGATATCTGCCCCTTGTTTTTTTGCAAGAGCAATATACATCGCCAGTAAAATCGAAGCTGTAGCATTAATGGTCATCGAGGTGGTGATCTTTTGAAGTTCAATTCCATCAAAGAGTATCTCTATATCTTTTAGAGAGTCGATGGCTACACCTACTTTTCCAACTTCGCCTTCAGCCATTTCATGATCAGAATCATATCCGATCTGAGTAGGCAGGTCAAAGGCTACAGATAATCCCATAGTGCCCTGATTGAGCAGATAATGGTACCTTTTATTCGATTCTTCTGCCGTAGAAAACCCGGCGTACTGGCGCATGGTCCATAAACGCCCACGGTACATGTCTTTTTGTATCCCCCTGGTAAAAGGAAATACCCCCGGACGCTCATCAGAGGGTCGGGCTGCAGTATACAGTTCTTTAATTTCCAGACCAGAGGTGGTCGTAAATTTCTTATCGTCCATATTTAAAATAATAGATGTATTTCTTTGGTGATCAGTTCCTGGCTAAGATCGTAGGGATTATGTTCCATCCCCCCAAGATGTTGCAGTACCATTTTATACAATTCCGCAGCCAGTGCTTCGTCCGGCAAATTATGCCGGGCATGATTGATCATAATTAAAGTATCTTCTTTTAATTTTCTGACCGCCTGCCAGGTTGCAGTTCCAATATACAATTGCTGGGTTACATTGTGCTGGTATTCTGTACGTACCTCCTCCAGGATCAAAGCGTGCAGCAATGCAGCAGACATGCCCTGCTGATGGAGTCTTAAAAACAGGCTGGCCGGATTGATCCGGTCTACGAAAAGAATCAACCGTTCATGGGCCTGAAGACGTAGAGTAAGCAATTCAGCTTGGGCAGTACCTCCACTTTCCGACGACTTCAGTTTCAGGTATTGATGAATATCCTGCTTTAGCAGATAATAACCCGCAGAAACAGTTACAACACCGGCTATGCTCAAACCAAAGGTGGCAGCTACGAAATCTTGTATGTTCATTGAAATTGTTTGAATACCGTAATAATTAGTGTTTTACAAGGGCAAAAATGTACATTTTATTTATATTTACGCCACAAATCGTTTTTTTAGACCGCAACCGATTACTGTTGCCTGTATTGAAAAACAATTATTTTTTATTTTATTATTCTTAATTTCAAATCATATGAGTACGACAGTTGACACCGCATTTGCACCGGTAGCCTTTACAGAAGGTGCTGTAAAAGAACTTTTAAAATTAAAGGACCAGCAGGAAATTTCCGAGGACTTCGGTTTAAGGGTTGGCGTTGAGGGCGGAGGCTGTTCAGGAATGAGCTATATTTTAGGCTTTGACCAGAAAAAAGACGGCGACCAGGAATTCATTATTGAAGGTATTAAGGTATTCATGCACAAAGCTCACCAAATGTACCTGATGGGTATGCAGGTAGACTGGCAGGATGGATTGAATTCAAGAGGCTTTACTTTCAGTAACCCCAATGCGAACAGCACTTGCGGGTGTGGAACAAGCTTCTCCGTATAAATCAGATTTAAACCGCATTTATTGTAACATTTAAGGAGGTCCCGTTGTCTTAACAGCGGGACTTTTTATTTTTATCCCTCAAGAATCTTAAATCTGGAAAATGACCTATACTGAAAACGTTCGACTGGCCCTTCAATCTATTCAAAGCAACCGGTTAAGAACCATGCTTACCGCATTGATCATCGCCATTGGACTCTCGGCACTGGTTGGGATTTTAACTACACTCGACGCCGTAAAGAAAAGTATGACAGAGGCCTTTTCCAGTATGGGTGCTAATGCCTTCACCATCCGCAACCGAGGTACAGGAATACGTGTTGGTGGTCCGGGACAGCGACCTAAAGCCTTTAAGTCCATCCGGTTTGAAGATGCTATTGCTTTTAAAGAGCGCCTGCAAACGCCAGCTACAGTCTCTATCAGTATCCGCGCCAGTGGAGGATCAACCGTGAAATACGGAGGAGAAAAAACCAATCCCAATATCGCCATACAGGGTGTAGACGAATACGGTTTAAATGCTCAGGGTCTGGACCTTTCAGAAGGCCGGAACTTTAGTGCAACGGAGGCGCAATTGGGAGCTGATGTATGTATCGTAGGAAGTGAGATTATTAAAACCCTTTTTAAAAAGGAAACTCCAATAGATAAAATCATCAATGTTGGAAACAACAGGCTAAGAATTGTCGGTATCCTGGCCTCTAAAGGCTCAAGTATTGGCTTCAGTGGCGACCGGGCAGTTTATGTACCTTTACTCAAAGCCAAACTGATCAATTCATTTGCGGATCCTTCTTACACCATTACAGTAATGGTACCTGGCAATGAAATGATGGACAATGTGATCGGCGAGGCCACCTCTGAATTCAGGAACATCCGAAAGCTGAAGGTGGGTCAAACGAATAATTTCGAAATCACCAAAAGTGATGCCATTGCACAAACCCTTTTTGAGAATTTGAAATATATTGCGATTGGTGGCATAGCCATTGGGGTCATCACCCTGATTGGCGCTTCTATTGGCCTCATGAACATTATGCTGGTTTCTGTTACCGAAAGGACCCGGGAAATTGGTGTCCGGAAGGCCATTGGCGCAAATCCTTCAGTGATCAGAAAACAATTCCTTATAGAAGCCGTAGTGATCTGCCTGATGGGTGGAGCGCTGGGTATATTACTTGGTATTCTGCTTGGCAATAGCATTTCCTTAATGATGCACGGAGCTTTTATCATTCCATGGGATTTTATATTAGGCGGTTTTGCCTTATGCGTCATTGTTGGCATTTTATCCGGTTATTATCCAGCTAAGAAAGCCTCAAAACTCGATCCTGTAGAAGCGCTTCGATACGAATAAAAAAAGCCTGGCCGAAATTTCCGGCCAGGCTTTTTTCATCAACAGGCTTAGCATTTACCTTCCCGCATATTGGGTATTGTAATAGGCCTGATAATTTCCAGAAGTCACATCAGATAACCATTCTTCATTTTCCAGATACCATTCCACCGTTTTTTCCAGACCTTCTTCAAACTGCAAGCTTGGTA
>NZ_QAIL01000203.1 GCF_003061025.1 Pedobacter sp. HMWF019
AACCAACGAAGATATAATCTCCCAAGGCCGGTTCAGTGGAAATTCATATAGTACAAATTATACATCGTCGTGGTTTTTAAGTAAGATAACGTATCCTACAACAGAAGAAGTAACATTTAACTATAATTCAGGTCCACAAATTATATGTGTACCGACAGTTGATTATATCTACATTAAAAAAAATGGATATTCTACTTCTGTTCCTATTAGCTGTTATAATCCACCATTTAGTGAAGTATATGCAAATGAAAGTACTATTACAACTCATAATGTAAAGATTAATACCCAGATTTTAAAGGAAATAATATTTCCAAATGGAAAAATGGAGTTTAATTCCGTTTTAGATCGGATCGATTTAAAATGTACTACAGGGAATGCGGCAAGACTATCCAATATTAAATTGTATAGTCAAAACTCAAGTGGATATGACCTTTTAAGGACCTTCAATTTCTCTCAAAGTTACTTCAGCTCCTCTTCCGGAGATAATACATTATCAAAACGCTTAAAATTTGATCAGTTTTATGAAATAGGTGAAGGCAACAAAAAAACAGGTAGATATGACTTGTATTACAACAATGTAACTCTGCCAGATAAAGACTCGAAAGCTAGTGACCACTGGGGATATTTTAATGGCTCTACTGAAAATAGTATTATTCCCACTAGTACATCTAAAAATCCAAATTCTACTTATGTCAAAGCGGGCTTGTTGGAGAGTCTAATATATCCAACAACTGGAAAAGCGACTTTTGTTTTTGAAATAAACGATTTCTCTAATTTAGGCTCAACTTTAGCTTGGACTTCATCTAACAGTGCTAATACAGGCCTAATTGGAGCGGGTGTTCGTATTAAAAGCATAACAACTGCAAGTTTAGATAATCCCTCTGAACCTTATCTGAAAAAGGAATTTGACTATAATAAAAATAATGGGGGTGTTGCTTCCTCAAGTGGGCAGATTATGTCAAATATTAATTATCATATGCCAAATAATACAGCTTCAAGTTATCAAAATACCGGAGTGGGGGGATGTGCACAGTATTATGGAACAATTATACGTTATTATAGCGATATTTTCTATTCCAGTTCATCCGTACCAATTAGTGGAGACGCTCAGGGAAATGTTGTTGGCTATGATTTGGTGACAATAAAAGATGTCGGAATAAATTCCACATTAAAAACAGTAGATGAGTTCAATAATTACTCATTGGCCAGTTCTCAAATATATCCAAGGGTACCAACCAATAATAATAACCTTAATGGATTACTAAAGTCAAGAACCAGTTATACTACTAAAGGTGGTCTTGAATTTCCTATTAAAAGAACTGATTTTGAGTATTCTGTACAAAGTTCCGATTTGGTGAGAAATTATATCTATGGTTCGTCTATAACTGGGGGGGCAATGTTGTTTGGCTATGATATTGTATGTCAGTGGATTACGAATAGTAAGAAAACAGAGACAGATTTTGATCCAGATGGCGGCACTAATAAAACCACGAAAATTTCAAATTTTATTTATGATAATTCAGATAAGCAAAAGAAAAAAGAAGATTATATTGATAGTAAGGGTGACTCCTACTCAATAAAATATTTGTATCCTAAAGATATGGTTTCATTAGGATTCACTATTCCTTATCGGACTATGCAATCAAGGAATATGATCGGAGTTGTCGTACAAAAGGAAGAGTATAAAGGTGAAACACTATTAAATAAGACATTTACTGATTATGCTACTAATTGGCCAAAGAATCCAAGTTTAATCTTACCCAATGCTGTTAGAAGTCAGTTCATGCAGGATAATCCAGAAAATAGATTAAACTATCACTCTTATGATAATAAGGGAAATATTTTGACTTTTTCTTATGAGCGAGGGCCTAAAACCTCTTTTTTATATAGTTATAATCAGCAATACCCTATCGCAGAAATAAAAAATGCAGATATATCTGAAATTGAAAATATTCTGGGAGCGGATAATATCCGAGTTTTTGGTAATCTTCCAAAGCCCGATAGAAATGATATTGACAATTTTATTCTGCCTTTAAAAGCTGGATTGCCTAACGCGATGATTAGTACTTACTCCTATCAACCGGTAGTTGGAGTGACTAGTAAGATGGATGAGAAGAATCAAATTTCATACTACGAATACGATGATTTTGAACGTTTAAAGAATATTAAAGATCAAAATAAAAATATTATAAAAAACTTCCGATATAACTATAAGGAGATATTAGTTCTTTATAAGAATGATGCGAAAAGTGTGGTCTTTACAAAACAATGTACAGAAGGACAAGGAACTTTGGTTACCTACACGGTTGCGGAAGGCAAATATACATCAACAGAAGGCGTTGCGTCAGCGAATGCATTAGCTGATGCGGATATAGCAGCTAATGGCCAGAACTATGCCAATGCTAACGGAACTTGTGCTCCATTCGATTATACAGTTACTGCAACGTCTATATCTACACCTGCCTGGACAATCGTAGGGTATCTAGTTAATAAGTCTACTAATAAAAGTTATCTTTTAATTGCCGGTGCTAATCCCGAAAGAAATGCAGTTGTACCTGCTGGAGAATATAGGCTGGATTTAAGTTGGGATACGATGGCAGAAGCGGGAAAATCTTATTTAATAAATTTAAATGGGAACGTTCGAACAGTGCCGACCTCCTCAGCGAGTAAAATTTCATTTGATGTAACTGTTAATAGCGATTATTATATAACTGCCCAACACCTCTAGAATTATGGAAAGAATAAATAAAAATAGGCAGTCATATATGGCTTTCAAATCTAACGCCCCTAAAATGAAAAACACGTTAAAGACTACTTTATATCATATATTCAGCATTCTTGTTTTGCTAACATTGAATTGTATTCAAGCCAATGCCCAACAGGAGCAGGACAGAGAGGTATCTGTCTATAATAATGATACTGAAATTACTGCTCGCGGTAGCGTTACCTTAAAGCCCGGGTTTTACATCCCGTCGGGAAAAACGGTACGGATCTATACGACCGGACTGAGTTTTGAAAAGTGTGTCGCGGCGATTAATACTTTAAATACGGTAAGTGCCAACCAAAATTACATCCTAACTAAAACCTTTAAGAAGAAAGGGATTCTCACTGATGGTGACACCCGACAAGACCTAAGCACTTGTGATGTTAACCAGACCGTCCAATATATCGATGGATTAGGAAGGCTTCTTCAAACAGTAACTGTACAGGGAAGCCCAGGCTTTCGGGATATGGTTACCCCCATAGCCTATGATGCTTTTGGAAGAGAAGCCGTGAAATATGAGCCTTATGCTGCGGTGAGCAATGGAGGTGCTTACCGCACCGACGCCTTAACAACTGGTGCTGGGCAGGCGGCCTTTTACGCCGGTACGGCCGGTATCAAAACCACAACCAAACCTTTTTCAGTTACGGTCTTTGAAGCCAGTCCTTTAAACCGAGTTGTTGAGCAAGGGGCACCAGGAGATGCTTGGCAGCCTGCAGCCAGCCGCACGGCTACAACGGGAAGAACAGTGGTGAGTGAATATGGAATCAATGCAGCCGCTGATACGGTTAAACTGTGGACAGTGAACTCTTCTGGCGCCTCATCAGTAGGACCCTATGTCAATGGCAAACTGTATAAAACCAAGAGCAAGGACGAAAACTGGGTGAGTGGAAACGGGGGTACTGTGGATGAATACAAAGACTTTAATGATCATGTGGTGCTCAAAAGAGTATGGGAAACCGATACCAAAAGCCTGTCTACCTATTATCTGTATGATGACCTGGGGAACTTGCGCTATGTATTGCCTCCGGCAGTAAATGAGAACGGCTCCAGAACCAACAGTTTTACAGAAAGTGATGCGGTTTTTAAGAACTTCATTTATGGTTACCACTATGATGGCCGCAAACGCTTAACCGAAAAACAGGTTCCCGGAAAAGGCTGGGAATACATGGTCTACAATGCCCTAGATCAGGTGGTGCTGAGCCAGGATTCCCTGCAAAGAGGATCGGGAAAATGGAACTACAGCAAGTATGATGCTTTCGGCAGGGTGATCACTACCGGATTATATACCCGTACCCTGGCCAGACCGGCAATGCAAACTGAAGTGAGTACCGATGGACTGACCAACAGCCTTTGGGAAAGCAGGCCGGATGCTGCAAACTCAGACTATAGCAATGTCGCTTTTCCAAGAACAGCTACAGAGCCCCAGGTGATCAGTTATTATGACAACTATTCTTTTGCAGGGAACAGCTTTGGTCTGCCAACAGGAGATCAAATGCCTGCTGCCCGTACCAAGACCCTACTTACCGGAACCAAGGTGAATACCCTTGGAACAGCCACGATGCTTTTAACGGTCAATTACTACGATGATGAAGGCCGGGTGATCCAAAGCAAAAGCCAAAACCATGTAAATGGAACTGATGTGGTGGACAATACCTATGATTTCATTGGACAGCTGAAAGCCAGCAAACGTACCCACGCTGGAAATGGAGCGACCACCACCATCGCGACCCGCTATGACCTGGACCATATGGGCCGAAAACTGGCCACCTGGGAATCGATCAATGGTGCACCAGAGATTGCCCTGAATAGGATGTCCTACAATGAACTAGGGCAAGTAATCAAGAAATCAGTACATAGCAGCGATACCACGAATTTCCTTCAGTCAGGTACTTATGCCTATAATGAAAGAGGCTGGACAAAGACTTATACTTCCCCGCAGTTCAGCTATGATTTGAAATACCAGGATGGTACCACAGCTCAGTTTAATGGAAATATCGCCAATCAAAGCTGGGGGGTTAATGGATCCAATCCCAATACTTTTACCTATGGCTATGATAAGCTGAACAGGTTACTCAGCGGAACCAGTACAGGCATTGTGATGAGTGAAGTGCTGACTTATGATGTGATGGGTAACATTGCCAGTTTAAACAGAAACGGAACCTTAGGAACTTATGACTATACCGGTACAGGCAGTAAGTTGAAGCAGGTGACTGGTGGACTGGCCACAGGGCTTTACACTTATGACGGCAATGGTAATGCCAAAGTAGATGGAAGGACAGGAGTAACCCTAACCTATAACCAGTTGAACTTACCAGCTACAGCCAGCAAATTAGGTTTAACCATGGCTTATACCTATAATGCCACTGGTACTAAGCTGAGAAAAATAAGCAATGGAGCAATCCGGGATTATGTTAGTGGAATAGAGTACGATGGTACCAATATCGATATCATCCATACAGACGAAGGCCTGGCCAGAAGAAGTGGAGCTACTTACAGTTTTGAGTATAATCTGACGGACCATTTGGGTAATGTACGGTTGAGCTTCTACAAGAATCCTAGTGCTGCTTTGGAAGTTTTACAGCGAACCGATTATTATCCATTTGGAAAAACCTTGGTTGCAAAAGATGGACCGAACAAGTATCTTTATAACGGCAAGGAGTTGCAATCGGAGTTTAGTGCTCCTAATAAGGATGGACAGCTTGATTATGGAGCAAGGTTTTATGATCCGGAGATAGGAAGGTGGAATGTAGTGGATCCGTTAAGTGAGAAGAGCAGGCGTTTCTCTCCTTATGTTTATGGAAATAACAATCCAATTAGGTTTATTGATCCAGATGGAATGGACGCAGTGCCACCAACGGACTACCTAAATGAACAAGGAGAGCAAATAGCTGGCACTAACGACGGTATTGATAGACAGGTTACTGTTCGGGATTATCAAAGGAAATCATTTGAAGCTAAAATGAGTAGTCTTACAAAACTTGGTTTACGTGATAATAGTCTTTCAAATTCATACTTAAGTAATGAAATTGATAATGAGAATTTTGCTAATACAGCCGATGTAAGAAATAAGATTGGTGACGCAGCAGAATCTCATATAGGAGACAAGAGTTGGAATTTGGAAAACAAGAAGGGTGATTTTTCTAGTGGTATAGAAAAATGTAATCTTTTTGTCTCAGATATGATTAAAGAAGGAGGAGGAGTTGCTCCTACTAATGACTACACTGGTAGATATCCACTTCAAGCAGGCAAATGGGGTAAAGAAAATTCCTTTGTGAAAGGTTGGGTTGTTCTACAACCTGGAGTTACACCGCAGCGTGGGGATATAGCAGCATATTCATTTGGATATAGTGATGCAACGGGTCATGCCGCAGTAGCCACCGGGAAAAGCACTGCCGTGGGAACAAGTGATTCCACCCACCAAATCAATAAAAGTGGCTTTGATTTCCGAGGAGGGGTGCCACCAGGGGCTAAAGTAATCTTTAGAAGATATATTGGATATACTAACTAGAAAACTAAAACTATTATGTTATACAAGATTCATAATTTGATTTTAATAATATTTATACTAAATATTTTTCAATCCTGTAATGCAAAAGATAAGAAACGCTTGCCAATTTATAGCAAAAAGGTAAATGCCAAGAAAATAGAAAAAAGCGACGATAATTTGCCTTTTGATTCTTTATTGAGAAGAGTAAATAACAGGATTAATGGAATTTGGGATCCCCCTATTCGTATGTATGGAGATAAAGATTTCATGATAATTTATGATAATTCTGATAAGTATTATAA
>NZ_QAIL01000204.1 GCF_003061025.1 Pedobacter sp. HMWF019
CCCAGGAGTTCTTTTATTTTGTTCGTAAATCCCTCTCCTCCAGAGCTGTTTCCAATATATCTACCAATGATATTACCCTCTTTGTCCAGCAAAATTTTAGTGGGGAAAGCGGTTACACCATATTCCGATACCAAATCAAACTTATCCCTGTTCTCATTGTTCAAAACTTGAATCCAGGTTAAGCCATCTTTCGCTATCGCTTCAGTCCACAACAACCTATCTGCAGGCAGGGCAGAGTGTTCTTGTGCAATGCCCACGATTTCAAATCCCTTATCCTTATATTTTGTATAAAGTTCCTTTAAATGAGGATGACTTGCTCTGCAAGGGCCGCACCAGCTGCCCCAAAAATCAAGTAAAACATATTTACCTTTTAAAGCATCAAAGTTAACGGGCTTGCCTTTGTCATCCCTTTTATTCAATGCAAATGCAGTCAGTTTAGTGTGATAGACGCGTTGAACAGAATCTGCGAATTTGGAGTAAAAGGATTGGCCACCAGGTGTTTTCAAGTACTCGGCCTTGATAGCTTCCCGCAATTCCTTTGTATTGCATTGGCCACTCAGGTTTAGAAAACTCAGCACCTTTATAGCTTCTTTTGTATGCCCGGTTTCAGAAAGCGCCTTAGCATAAATAACAGAAAGGTTATTTTCTAGTTTATAATCATCAGGTTTTGTGAGTGCCATGCTTCTTAAATCCGACTCAAAAGATTTGCCGCTTCCCTCGTACAGAGGCTTTAGGTAATTAACAATTCTTTCTGACTGATGATTATTGGCCAACACCCTAGCATACACCACCATATTTTCGTTGAAAAGACTTTTTTCTTTACCTGTTTTTACATAAATCTTACTCAAACTATCTACAATAGGGGCTAAAACCCGCTCAGCATAGGCGGATTCACCTCTTTTATTCATCTCGGCAGCAACGCTTAGCACGCCTTGATTATAGTAGGTTAAAACAGGAATCTTTTTAAGCCAGTTTTCTGCAGATTTAACATCTCCGGATTTCGTATATTCCGTCGCAATGGTGATCCTTGCATAGATATAACCAATGGTTGCGGAACGTCCGGTATCAGGATATTGTTGTAAAGAAGTATTGTAAATTTTGATCTTTTCCGGCAATTCTTTTACCAGATAAAAACCTTTTAATACCGGGCTGGGCACATAAGGTTTTGCTTTTGTACTGTCTTTACCTATTGCTTGACTAAAAGTACTTGCAACATTTGAAAACATAAGTGTAGCAAGTATAGCATATGATAGTTTCATTTAATTTCAAATTAGTTGTAACCAGGATTTTGTTTTAGGAAAGGGTTTTTGTCAATATCACTTTTAGGAATCGGATATAATTTGGCCTGCGGTCTCCAGTTTGGTTTTTTGCCAAGCACTTCATCCGCTTTGCCTGTTCGTTTCAAATCCAGCCAACGATGTCCGACTTCAGTAAAGAGTTCAACAAAACGTTCATGGGCGATCAGATCGAGTAAAGCATCTTTTCCAATGGTTGGATTAGTGGAGGGAAAAGGCACTGTATTGATTGCCCTTTTTCTTATCACATCAAGATCTGCAATGGCCTCCGTTAATTTAGATTGCTGCGTCCTGGCTTCTGAACGGATCAGATAAACTTCTGAAAGGCGTAGAAATACCATGGATTCAGTTCTCGTAGTCCCGGTACCGCTATTCAACTTATACTTAAAGGGAAAATTATAATTCACAGGAACATTCCCGATTGTTAAGGTATTGGTTTTAATCCAGCTTGTTTTTCTCTGGTCATTGACCTCAAAAGAATTGAATAAAGTATCGGAGATCGGATATTGAGGCGTACCTGAAGAAATGAAATTATAACCGTCCCAGGTGTACAAATTAGTGCCTGGTTGTTGTAATTGCAATATGACCTCTTTGCTGCTGGTTAAAAAAGTTTTGTTGAGGTCAGGCTCCAGATCATACATTGTTTTGCCTGCACCATCTATAACTTCAGTTGCTAGCGCTTCTGCATTTACCCAGTCTTTTTTGTATAAATACACTCTCGCAAGCAGGGCTGCAGCTGCATATTTATTGGCCCTCAGACGCTGGGTACCGACGTATGCAGGACTAAGATTATCCTTCGCATATTTCAGATCTTCGAGGATCAGGGCATAGATCTGGTCGGTAGGCACATTTGGCAAAGTTGCATTTAACCGGTAGTCTGTTGTGGTTGGCATAGGTACATCTCCGTACAGGTTCACCAGATAAAAATAATTGGCCGCTCTAACGAACTTCGCTTCAGCAGTAAATTGCTTTTTTCCGGTAGCACTTACACTTGGTGACTTAGCCAGGCTTTCAATTACAGCGTTTGTATTATAAATCACATTGTAAGTTGGCCCCCAGATACTGCCTTCATTTACTCCATTTGAAGAAGAGATGGCATTGGTATAAAACTCATTAAACTGGTTGCTCGAGGAACTCAGGGCAATTTCATCGGCACTAACTCCTGCTGAGATTTGTACAGCACCGCTAAAGTCTAGTACAGAGGTGAAAAAACCAGTACTTCCTACCATTTCTCCATACAAGCCCCTTACTGCCGAAGCCGCTTTGGAGTCGCTTTGAAATACCACTTCAGTAGAAATCTGGTCAATCGGTTCCGCTACCTCTACAAACTTTTTGCAGGCGGATATGGTCAAACAAATGGCAAAAGCCAATCCTGTTTTGATATATATATGATGAATAGTCATGATCATTAGAATTAAAGTGTCAATTGTAAACCGCCTGTAATGGTCCGTAAAGGAGACATTCTTGTATAATTTTGGGTTTCAGGATCACCGCCCTTGTAGCCCGAGATCACAAACAGGTTTTGTCCCTGGACATAGAATTTGCAGGAGTTGATGCGTACAACACTTAACCATTTAACCGGAATATCATAAGATAGATAAACATTCTTCAACCGGATATAAGAAGCGTCTGTATAAGCACCACTAGAAAAGCTATACGGATAAAAGCCGGCGGTTCCATAAATAGCACCTTGTGTGGTGGTGAATTTTTGTACATCTGTTAAATCTCCTGGACTTTGCCAGCGCGTTAAAGCCAGTTCGGGAACATTAAAAACACTGCCGGGAGGGTTAAA
The DNA here is from genome assembly GCF_003061025.1 of Pedobacter sp. HMWF019. Classification (GTDB taxonomy): domain Bacteria; phylum Bacteroidota; class Bacteroidia; order Sphingobacteriales; family Sphingobacteriaceae; genus Pedobacter. The sequence continues at coordinate 3,088 of NZ_QAIL01000204.1, forward strand.
CAAATTATTGGTTCTCCAGTCCTTTCCCAATTGCTTGGTAAACTGCATAAAGAAACTCAGGTTAAATCTTTTGTAGGTAAAGCTATTGTTGATCCCACCGTAGAATTTAGGATCCGAAGAACCGATGACTCCGTAATCGACTGTGGTGGCCTGGTTATCTCCATTAACGTCCTTAACGGTATATAAACCCGTGGCAGGATCAACCCCCGTAAACTGGGCTGCGAAGATCCTGTTTAAGGATTGACCAATTGCATAGGTGTTGAAGTAGGTGGATTTATCAAGATCTGGATATTTCTTTAATTTGTTTTGTGGTAATGTAATGTTAAAATCTGTAGTCCATGTCAATGGTCCCTTTCGAAAGTTGTAACTGGTTACGGTGAGTTCCAGCCCGCGATTTTGTACTTCTACACCATCTAAGTTCCTCACAATGGTAGAGAATCCAGTTATTTTTGGCAATCCATAAGAAACCAGAGGGTCGGAAGAGATATTTTGATAAACAGATCCGGTAAACAAGATTCTGTCTTTAAAGAAACCGAGTTCAATACCAATCTCCAGCTTTTTATTGCGCTCCCAATGCAGATCGGGGTTGTATAGCTTTTTAGGATATAAAGTAGCTGAATCCGCATAGTTACCCGCAGTTACCCAGGCATCCAGATATTGATATTCACCGATCTGGTCGTTTCCGGTAGATCCATAACTTCCTCTTAATTTCCCGTAACTTAAGATTTTTCGATCTTTAAGTAGAGCTTCATTGCTGAAAACCCAGGCGGCACCAATGGCTCCAAAGTTGGAAAAGCGATAATCAGGCCCAAAACGACTTGAACCATCTCGTCTTCCTGTAAAATTGACAATGTATTTATCCTCCCAATTGTAATTGATCCTTCCAAAAACAGCCTGATATTTATAGACTGAAGCTGTATTGCTGGCTGTTATGCCCGTAGAAGAAGCTCCCGAAAGTGAGCCGATTAATTCATCACTGGTATAGCCTTTGGCACTCACCACCAGACCAGCTGTGCTGCGCTGGTTAAACGTGCCTCCTAAAAGAACATTCAATTTTCCTTTGCTAATATTTCCCTTATATTCTGCCTGTGGTTCGATGATCCAGTTCTTCAGCTGATTATTTCCAAATGAATTAAAACCACTTACATTGGATGCCATTGGGTTTTGAGCAGATAAAGGCGTCAGTCTTTTTTCATCGTTCTGCGTCATGTTGTAACCAAAGCTGCTCCGTATCTCCAGATTTTTCAATAGTTTGTAATTAAGGACCAGATTGGCATTGAGGTTACTCATTTTTGATAGATATACCTGGTTTAAAGTTGCCAGTGGATTGTCTTTCTGGATATATAGGTTGCCCTCGTTCCAGGCCAGTTTCCCGTTCTCATCATATAGCTTAAAATTAGGCGGAAGTACTACTGCTGCTGCGAGGTCCAGAGCGGTGAGATTACTCTGATTGGTGCCATAAAGCGCAGAGAGGTCCATTGTAAATCTTTCATCCTGTGAAGTGTTGTGGATATTAAGATTAAAAGATCCACGGTCACTGGACATGTCACCAGGCCAAACTGTTCCTTCTTTATGATAGGCACCTCCGATCCGGTACTGAGTAGATTTGCTCCCACCTGATAAGGTAAGCTGGGCGTCATTGGTATGAGCATTGTTTCCAACCAGGAGGTCTGTAAAATCAGTATAACGATTGTTATCCCACAACTTCAGGTCATAAGCATTAGAGTTTGTAGGCGTAATTTTGTCATTAGCAAAGGCTTCCTTTCTCATGGCAATGTATTGCTCTGTATTTAGCATTTTAGCCATTCTGGTAACCGTGCTTACACCGGATGTCACATTTGCATTTAAACGCATTTTGCCAGCTTTGCCCTTTCGTGTAGTAATCAAAATCACTCCATTGGCACCTCGACTGCCATAAATTGCTGTTGCATCTGCATCTTTCAGCACATCTATGCTTTCAATATCTGCGGTATTGATCCCGGCGAAGGCACTAAGCCCATCTGTTGTACCAGGACCGAAAGGGCCGCCAATCAAGTTGACCTTATCATTTCCAGCTGCCATAGGCACGCCATCCAGAATAAACAAAGGCTGATCTGAAGTAAGTGATTTGTCAAAGTTGGACCTTCCGCGAATTTGTACATTTAAACGTGCACCTGGAACGCCACTTACCTGACTCACCACCATGCCTGGTATACGTCCCTCCAGGGCTTGCATGGGATTAGAAACTGGTTGTCTCATGAGTTCATCTCCGCTTATTTTAGAGATATTACTGGTGGCCAAACGCTGAGAGCCTTTGCGGTATCCTTCTACCGAAATTTCATCCAGTTTGGAAATATCAGGGGATAGGCTGATGCTCAGTTTTGTGGTGCTTTTAGCAACGACCGCTTCCTGTAGTTTATAACCAATATAAGAAATCTCCAGTACGGTTCCTTCTGGAACATTAACGGTAAATTCACCATCATTGTTGGTATTCGATATTCTCTGCCCGCCTTTGATCCTGATTACTGCACCTGGAAGACCATGTCCATTCTCATCAATAACCACGCCCTTTACCGGGCCTGCAAAGCCAATCAAATCGGATAGTTTTGAAAAAAGACTCTTTTCTTTTCGTTTAATAATAATGGTTTTGTCTTTAATCAGATAGCTAAGGTCTTGCCCCTCCAGGCAAGCTTGTAAGCCATTTTCGAGACTCACATTGTTCAATTGAAGGCTGAATACTTTAAGGCCTCTGAGGTCAAAATCATTGTAGACAAAGTCGTAGCCAATTTGCTTACTAATGGTCTTGAAAACATGCTCTAATGGTACATTTTTGGCATGTAGAGTTAACCTCTGCGCATATCCTGCAGCAGAAGTTTGAAGTATGACGGCAAAGACTAGGATAGTGGTGAGCTTCATAGCGAGCAAAAGCCTGTTAAGTGTATAAAAATTCATACATTTGGGTTGTTTGGGTTAATAGTTGATTGTTATAGCGATAAGAAATTGGTAATCCCGAACTGATATCAATTAGAGTTGATATACGCCAGGGTTCCGGTTACAGCTGGAATCCTGGTTCTTGATCATCGTTACCGGTAGAAGTATAGACTATTGCATAACAGTGATCCTCCTTCCTTCTACTTTAAAATGAACGGTATTGGTTGATTCCAGAACATCTAATATTTTGGATACATTTTCATAGCGGGAAACACTTCCTGAAAAGTCTTTATTGGTCATATTGCCTTCATAAACAACCTCAACGTCATACCACCTGGCAATCCGATGCATGAGTTCGTGAATGTTTTCATTTGAAAATTTGAGTTTTCCATTTTTCCAGGCTATTGCATCCTCGGTATCCACAGCGTGTATTTGTATATTTTCTCCTCTACGAATAGCCTGTTCTCCCGGTTTCAATATCAGAGTATGTTTTGAAAAGGAGATTTCAACAGAACCTTCCAGTAAGGTTGTTTTTACAGCGTTTTCTTCTTTGTAAGAATTTATGTTGAAATGAGTACCCAATACCTTTACATCCTGCTCATCTGTATGGACGATGAAAGGTCGTTTAGTATCCCTGGCCACCTGGAAATAAGCCTCCCCGGTAAGTGTAACCCGCCTTTGCTGACCATCCTGAAAACTTTCCGGAAATTGCAAAGAGGAGGCAGCATTTAGCCATACAACCGTTCCATCCGGTAATTCCACCTGGTACTGGCCGCCTCTTGGAGTAGTGATTGTGTTTGTATGACCATTAGATGGGACTATATTCTGATCGGAAGCTGCATTTGCCGAAAATACCAGCTGACCGTCTTTTGTCTTGGTCATCCGGATACCAGATCGTGTTGCCAGATTGCCGTTAGCAGCATTATCAAGTATTATATTTGATCCATCAGCCAGTTTTAATACAGCCTTGTTCTTGCCCGGAGCAATATCATTGACATAATAATTTCCAGAAGATGTACTGAAATTTTTATACAGCATTAAGCCCACCGAAAGGAGGAGCAGTATAACGGCTGCAGCAATATATAATAACCGAATTGATTTTGCCCTTTCAGGCTGGGTCGATAAGATCTTCCGCTTTAAAATAGTTAGAGACCTTTGAGCAGAATCGACTATCAAACCCTCATCATGATTGTAAAATTCCATATCGGTAAACTGATGTTCCTCATACCATTTTTCTACCTGTTCCTTTTGAGCCGGGGTACAGGTTCCTTTGAGGTATAAATTGATGAGTTCAGGTAGTTCTTCAGGGAGCATACTATTGAATTATACTTATGTATTGCACAAAAATGATTTTACCGCCATCCGGTTATGTTATTTTTTTATTTATGTTTACAGCATAAGACTGAACCATCATTAAATCTTTTAGCAAACATTCAGATACGGAACTGCTCAAGCAGTTGCATGCAGACAATATCAAAGCCTTTGAAACCGTCTATGGTATGTTCTATGTACAACTTTGCCGGGTTGCTTATAAAAAACTTGGTGATGAAGCACTGGTTGAAGAATTAGTGCAGGATGTTTTCCTTAACCTGTGGGTTAAACGTAAAAGCCTGGATACTGAAGGAAATTTACAAGCTTATTTATATGCTACGCTAAGGAATAAAGCCTTGAGTGAGCTTCGTAACCGTCTTTTAAGATCACAACATTATATAAAAGTGAGAGAGGAGGGGGGCATGTTTTCGGTCAATATCGAGGATGAGTATGTAGCGAGGGAAACGGAACTTAAAATCAAAAAAATTATAGACAGTTTGCCACCGCAGTGTCGCGAAGCTTTTATTTTATCACGTGAAGAACAGCTTTCCTATAAAGCGATTGCAGAAAGGATGAATATTTCAGTTAATACAGTGGAAAAGCATGTTGGTAAAGCATTGAAAAAGCTTAGGACAGAATTTAAGGATTACAATACGCCTATAATTATACTTCTCGGCCTATTGGCCTTATATCGTCTCTAAATAGGCGCTATATCTTTACTTCAAGAAATAATGGAAAGATTTACGCCGTAGAAAATAAAGAGGCGAATCTAGTTTGATTTCACGAAAAACTTCAAATCCAAACTTCACAAACCAGTCTAGATTCTGCTGTAAATGAGTTTCAAGATAAATGGGTCTTTTTCTTCTATCTGCATCTGCAATCAGTTCATCCATGAAGTCAGTACCTATCCCCATATTAACATAGTCTGAATCTACCCCCATAAACCAAATATAATAGCTGTAACGTTCATGGTGTTTACTTACAAATGCTTCCCTGGCTAAAACTTTCAGTGCACTTCTAAAGCCTACGGTTCCCAAAAGAAGTTCCATTTTCCAATAGATACCCTTTAAAGAAAACTGTTTCCTATCTGGATACTGGATCAGAGCACAAGCTTTTCCATCATCTGAAACGAGCACCTTTCCAAAAACAGAACATACATTATATGCATACCTCATCAGGCGGTCTATGCGGTGTAATCTTTTGCTGTCCTGTTTAACCAGGTTATTTACTCTTGGGTTCTGTTCAAATGCCTTGGTAAGGATTTGTATAATCTTTTCTTTGTCTTTACGCTTTGCCTTAATCATAATTCTATTATTTGAATTTAAGAATCCTACCTTAACGGTAAGATTCCTCAGTTAACACTGTTATATCAATAAATAAAGTTTAGATATAGTTAAGTTTGAATGACAATAAATCAAATTTAGTTTTAAATTATGAAAGTAGCAACTTATTGTGATATAATTTGTTCTGGCATCTTTGCAGCACCTGAGCTACATATATTTCATCCCGTCGTAATTCAATAATCTGCGCCAAAGTGCAATTTGTCCAATCATATTGGCTTCACGGTAGGTGTTAAAGGAGATCATTTCAAACATGGAGAAACTCATACCTGGAAACTCCAGTATCTTGTTCAGTTGTTCCTCGCTGCTATTCATTAACAGGTGTCTTAAAATCGGTGATATTTTCTCCCAATCCTGTCTGTAAGTGTCTAGAGAAGGATAGACCGTATCGTCTTGAATACCTTTGTTATTTTTAAACAAATCATCGGCTGCTGATTTTTGTTCAGCTCCTAATAGACTAGCCAAATCAAATCTCTGCTGAACAAGACTACCTGCCAGCCATGCTATATGATTAGCTTAGGTATCCATGCGTTTTCCAGCATCTTCATCAGAAATATCGTCCAATGCACTTTTGAAAAACTTCGTATGCATATCAAAAAGAATTAAGAAGGCATACAAACGACTACTTTTAGGTTTAATTTCCATGGTTTTGATTTTATCATTATAATGTTAAAGTTCGTTATAATTGGATGAACAAGAAGGTATTAAAAAGGACAAACTAGGGGTGTTTTACGCCAGTGAACCTTCTTTTTGACTAATGATAAGGGAATTCAGATACTTGTTGCTATGCCAAAGTAAATGAACAACTTGAATGAGATTGCAGAATGTGATTATCATTAAATTAGTTTCAATGCTCAAAACAAAGCAGATGGTTAACCAAATATTTTACTCTATAGGGAGAGTAAGTCGAGAGGTAAGGTCGGGGTGTTGATCATTCAACATTCCGGCCTTCTCTGCTATCTTGGAAGAGTAAATGAAAAAGAAATAATGTCGCGTTCCGTATTGATTTTCAGATCACCTCCATTACTTTTAATGTATTCTCTGCATAAGTGAAGCCCTAATCCAACACCTCTTTCATTTTCGGTGCCATAAGTAGCTTTGAAATCATGGAGTTGCTTAGCGTCCAGATTTTCAATACTTTTTAAGTCTGCCACGGAATTGGATATTTCCACGTTTACTCCAGTAGATCTACGTTTAAGAGATAGCCAGACTTTTCCGCGTTTTGGAGTAAATTTAATAGCATTGTCAATCAGGTTACGAATTATCAATTTAACCTGGTTTTCGTCTGCATACACAGGAAATAGACCGTCAAATTCCAATACTACCTGTATTTGTTTATTGTGCAGTAAAGGCGCATATACCAGCAGAAGCTCTTCTATAAGTTGTTTTAGTTCAAAATGCGTAGCTTCTGTTTTTATGCCGTCCATTTGACTCTTTGCCCAATAAAGGAGATTGTTTAATGTATTGTAAATCGTTTCTATGTTCTTTTTGTTCTCTTTGAGAAGAAACTGAATGTCGTCCATGGAAAGAATGTCACTATCGTTTAGGGCGAGGATACTCATTAAACTATTCAACGGGCTTCTAAGGTCATGGGCTATAATGGAAAACAATTTATTCTTTACATTATTAGAAGATTTTAGTTCTGCTATAGTCTTTGTAAGTAGCAGTGTTCTTTTTTGAACCAGTTCTTCAAGCTGAACCTTTTGGTTTTGAACAAGGGCAAGATTTTGATAACTGGTATCGCGCTCTTTTTTCATAATAATCCGGTAGCGGTCTCCAAGTGCAAAAGACAGCAATAATAATTCTACGGTAGAACCAATAGGTACCAATTCCATCGTAAAGTCATTAAACCGTAGAATACCTGCAAGGCTAAAGGTTACCAGGCCAACAGAAAGTAATACAAAAAAGAAGCCAGCAACATAATATTTTGCAGGCTGATGGCCTCTTCTGTAAGCCAGAATTCCAGAAACCCATAAACTTAATGAAACACTTGCTGTCAGTACCTGTGCAATTGATGCACAATATCTTTTATTTCCCGATAGGCTGAGTATTAATAAAACAACAGCACACCCGCCTAAAAAATAATATACGTTTAACATACGAGGAGCTATCTTTTCGAGATTGAGGAAAGATCTGGAAAAAAAGAAAGAACTGATCATTGATAAACTAAGAAATACATGAGGATATTGATTCATTAGTATTCTCATATCATTTCCGAATAAAAACCCATAACCTCTTAAATAGACCATGAGGTAACAGGAAAGTGTAAGGACATGGAGTGTATAATATAAATACGTGCGATCTTGCAGACTGATGTAGAGGAAAAGGTTATATAACAACAAGGAAATCAATATACCTATATATATGTATTCTATCCTGTCGGTAAAAGCTTTTCCTTTAAATAAAACTTCTCCGGTAACCAACTTGAGTGGTACAACAAGAATGTTATTCGTTTTTAGGCGCATATAAACAGACTTGTACTTTTGGTTGGCTTCCTGAGGAAGTTTGAAAATGAAATTGTTTTCAATATCGACACCTGGGACAGGATAAAAAGCGTTTCCGGTTTTTAGATGCTTAAACGATTGATCAGCTTTTTCCATATAAATGTCAACATTATCTATGTTTGCTGAGGAAAGAACAAGGTAAAGCGGTGAAGAGGGATAATTGATATATTTAATCTTTATCCATATGGCTGAAGTTGTATTGCCGAAGTTCAGGATGTCTTGCTCACCCTTTTTAAACTTTCCTAATGAATCTAAGGAAATTATTTGTTTCAATGATTTTGTCGCCTGTTTATCTTCCAGGTACGCCACTCTCTTTCCGATATTCTGATAGGCATACTGGGAATCTGATATGATTTCCTGACCCTTGACAGCAAAGGAAAATATAATAAGGAAAATAGAGATAATAAGGCGCATGACGTTAAACAAAAATAACAAAATATCATTTTCATGAAAGTATTTTTGATGTTGCATTTCTGATAAAATCTTTTCGTTCCTGTTTCTCGTATATTATCATACTATAACTAAATGAACTACTTTAGATGAACCCGATAACGTTAAACAATTGTTTAATCAAAGGCTTCATCTGATAAAAAGAGCAATAATGAATGAAAACAACAGGAGAAATTATTAAACAGTTAAGACTGGAAAAAAATATGACCCAAAGGGAGGTATCAAAGGCGCTTAAAATCACCGGTCCTGCTTTATCCAAAATTGAAAATGGTGGTACAAGCATTAATACTAACCGACTTAAACAGATTGCTGTTTTTTTTGGAGTTTCTACAGGCTATCTGCTTGATGAGGAGCGCCCCATCAGTGAAATGGAATTATTAAAGTATAGAATAGTACAGAGAGAGCAAGAGATAGCTGCTCTACAAAGCAAGGTAATAGCCTTATATGATGAGGCCCGTGCGTTGGGAAAACGTTGAAAATATATATAC
>NZ_QAIL01000021.1 GCF_003061025.1 Pedobacter sp. HMWF019
GCTTTGATGTATACGTCAGTTTTTGCATGTATCTTTTTTGTATACGGTGCTTTTTACAAAGCCCGGTCCTGAGTTCCCAAATTTGTCCTGTCAAAAATAAACGGCAGTCAATTAATTAAAAAATGAAGCGATTTTTACGAACACTATTTTTTTTATTATTAGGTATCACCGCAGCCCACGCAACAACCATTAAAGGGCGGGTATACGATTCAAAAACGGGAGAAACCCTGATTGGAGCAACAATACAGCTGGAAAAAACAGGCTTGGTCACTTCTACTGGTCTGGACGGTTCTTTTGAGCTAAAGCATGCGCCAACAGGAAATTTTGTCTTAAGGGTATCTTATCTAAGGTACAAAACTGTATTGATGCAGCTTGAGATTCAAAAGGAAGACAACGACAAGCTTAAAATCTACCTGGAAGAGCAGAATGGAAAAGATCTGAGTGAGGTGGTTATCCAGGCCAGACATGACGGCTCTGCCGAAAAAACAGCACGTAGGTTAGAACAGCAATCGGTACCCCTGGTCAATATGGTTTCAGGACGGGCAATGGAAGTGTCTCCGGATTTGACTGTGGCGAATGTGATTCAGCGGGTTTCTGGTGTTTCTATTGAGCGAAACAGTAACGGAGACGGTCAGTATGCTATTTTGAGAGGGATGGATAAACGATATAACTATACCTTAGTTAATGGTGTTAAAATTCCAAGTCCGGATAACAAATATCGTTATGTACCACTGGATATTTTTCCATCTGAACTTCTGGAGCGCTTAGAGGTTTATAAAACTTTGACACCTAATATGGAAGGTGATGCGATTGGAGGTGTAGTGAATATGGTCATGAAAGATGCGCCAGCTAAATTACAGGTTAATGCGAACCTGGCTACTGGGTATAGCCAGTTGTTCATGGACAGAAAATTTATGAGTTTCAATGCATCAGATATTCAGCATAAATCTCCTTATGAACGGAATGGAAAAGCTTATCAGGCTACACAAAATGATTTTGCGAAAGGAACTCTTGATTACAAATCGAAAAGCCCAGCACCTAATCTTGTAGGAGGTTTGTCTATTGGACAACGGTTTTTAGATAATAAATTGGGGGTAATTGTTGCCGGAAGTTATCAGAATACTTACCGGGGCAGTAACAGTACTTTTTATAGTTCGGCCTTAGTGGGGACAGATAAGTTTGCTACAGTAAATAGTGTTAGTGATAGACAATATTCCGAACAGCAAAAAAGATATGGTTTACATGCTAAAGTGGATTATGTTTTTGGTGTAAATAACAAGCTGAGCTGGTACAACGCTTATGTAGATTTAAGTAATTATCAAACGCGTGATGCTAAATCTGTGTCATTTTCCAGTGACTATGATCCAATTAAAGGAAATGCGCAGTTGAGCTATTCTACCCGGACCCGTTTTACTGAACAGCAGATTTACAACAGTACTTTACATGGTGATCATACACTTTTTGATGGCAAGTTTAACATTCAGTGGTCTGCAGTGTACTCTGCTGCCAAAAATGAAGTGCCAGACAATACAACAATTAGTTTCAGCGGGGCACGTGTGAATTTTATGGATAATAAGACCGTGATCAACAATAGCACACGTCGGTGGGATAGAAATACAGATGAAGATAAAGCAGGATATCTGGACTTAACTTATAAAGCTGAATTGGCAGATTTTAAAATTGATTTTATTGCAGGTGGTTTGTATCGGGACAAACAAAGAAGTGGTTTTTTCAATAATTACAATTTTTTACCGGTTGATGTGAATGCTTTGTATGGTTACTTGCCAGCAAACTATGCAGATGTTCGTTTCTCTATTCAAAATCCTGGAGGAGCAGTTAATAACCCTTTAACCTACGACGCTTCAGAAAAAACAGCTGCTGTTTATGGTATGTTTAAGTTTAATCTCGAAGATCTATATGTAGTTGGAGGTGTGCGGATGGAGCATACTGATCAAGGATATAATTTATTGTTTCCTGCTGCGGAATTAAGGCCAGCAGGAAGTCAGATCTATTCAGATTATCTACCAAGTTTAAATTTAAAATATCTGCTCACCAAGAGACAACAGCTAAGAGCATCTTATTTCCGTTCGGTAAACAGACCTGGTTTTTACGAATTGATTCCAAGTAAGGTAATAAACGAAGAGTACCTGGAACGAGGAAATCCAGATCTGAAAAGAGCTATAGCAGACAACTATGATCTGAGGTATGAATGGTTCCCGAACCAATCTGATCAATTATTGGTTGGCGCTTTCTATAAAAAGATACAGGATCCAATTGAATATACTTTTCAGGCGGATGCAATCAGAGGCCAGGATGTGTTCTATATGCCGGATAATTTCGGTACAGCCCGTAATTACGGATTGGAGGTGGATTATATTAAATTCATCAAGAAGTTCGGTGTAAAAGCAAACTATACGTATACCCATTCCAGAATCACGACAGACAAATTTTCGAGATTTAGAGATCCGGTTACCGACCAGTTATTGCCTATGAATGTAAAACAAACCAGGCCATTATATGGACAATCTGCCCACATTGCCAACCTTTCACTGATCTACAAGGACACAAAACATGGATGGGATGGTCAATTGTCTGGGTCGTACACCGGAGAGCGGATCAATACAGTTTCTCAGTTTGTAGATAATGATTTATGGCAGAAGGCATTTATTCAGATGGATGCTTCTGTAGAGAAAAAGTTTAAAAGTAATGTCAGTTTATTTGTTAAAGCAGGTAATTTGCTGAATACCCCAACAGAGTTGTTTATTAAAGGAACCAATCCGGCCAATCAGAATTTTGCGGTAGAAACCGATGGAAAAACACTGATCCGTAAGGACAAGTACGGACAGAGCTACCTGATTGGCGCACGTTATAAATTCTAATCCAAGACCTATGTATTTAAATAATAATTATAAAATGAAACTAAGAACTTTCTTAAGTTGTATAGCACTCTTTGTTGTGTTTTTCGGAAGTTGTAAAAAAGCCAATAGTGATGTTGATCCTGATACTGGAAATGGATCTGCGATTGGAGAAGTGTCTGGTGTATGGGCTAAAGGGAGTACACAAATTATCAAAGGAGACATCATTGTTCCGGCAGGTAAAACCTTGACCATTGAAGAGGGGGTAACTGTAGTAATGGATACTCTGGCTAAACCAGAGATCATTATAAAAGGTAATCTTTATGCATTGGGAACAGCCGAAAATCCGGTGAGATTTACCATCCCGGAGGCTTTAAGAACAGATGCCAGGAAATTCGGTAAATTATGGGGCGGTATTTTAGCTGCTCCATCTTGCGCAGAACTGGTACTTGACCATACCATTATAGAATATGGCGGAGCAACAACATCTGATGCTTCGACGTCGGTAAAACAGGGTTTGTATAAAGCCAAAGCAGGAGAGAATACACCTGCTCTTTGGTTTTCAAACGTAAATGGAAAACTGATTGTTCAGAACAGTACCTTTAGGTTTTTTCAAGACGACTGTACCTACATTGAGGGAGGGAAGATCATTTTTGCCTATAATACTTTTTATACTACAGGTTTAGTAGGTGGAGAAGGTATTAACATTAAATCAGGATGTCTGGCCGATGTAGCCTACAATCTGGTTTACAGTACCAATACAAATGCGCTTAAATTGTCCAATGCGGGAGATCGTAATCCCCAGGCCTATATTGTTGCTTACAACAATACTTTTGTAAATACAGGATGGAGAAGACCTACAGCTAAAGGTGGCTCAATTTGGCTGGAAACTTCCGTCCATGTAGATATATACAATACGATGTTTGTGAACACTCGCTTTGGAATTAAAAGGGATACTAAAGGTCCTGAAGACAAAAAGTCTTTATTTAGTAATAATTATTACTACGGATATGATCAAACTACAGTAAACCAGTTTCAACCTAGCAGTGATATTATTGCAGGCACTAACGATGTGATAGGAGAAAATGCAGGTGATAATGATCCAAAGCTGGTGAATTATCCATTGAATACCAATGTGAACAATTCTATTT
>NZ_QAIL01000205.1 GCF_003061025.1 Pedobacter sp. HMWF019
GGCTGAAACAGAACATGCTAATTAATAAATATCCAATTATAATATTTTCTTAAATTAAAATAATGACGCAAGTAGATGTGCTTCTTGGCCTGCAATGGGGCGACGAGGGCAAAGGTAAAATTGTTGACGTTCTTAGTCCACAATATGATTTGATCGCTCGTTTCCAAGGCGGACCAAATGCCGGCCATACTTTAGAATTTGATGGCAAAAAATTTGTTTTAAATACCATTCCTTCAGGTATTTTCAATGAAAAAACCATGAATTTGATTGGTAATGGCGTTGTAATTGACCCTATCATCTTAAAAAGAGAATTAGATAACCTTAAAGCTGCCGGACACGATCCTGTTGCAAAAGGCAAACTGGTTATTGCACGCAAAGCACATTTAATATTGCCAACCCACCAGTTACTGGATGCTGCAAATGAGCAGAAAATGGGTAAAGACAAGATTGGATCTACTCTTAAAGGCATCGGCCCAACCTATATGGACAAAACTGGGCGTAATGGTTTGCGTATCGGGGATACTACTTTACCTGATTTTAAAGACCGTTACAACAAATTGGTGGAGAAACATAAAGAAATTTTATCTCACTATGACTTTGAATACGATCTTACCGAAAAAGAAGCCGCTTTTTTCGAAGCTATTGAGTTTATTAAATCTATCCCTCATGTGGACAGTGAGCATTTTGTGAATGGTTACCTAAAAGAAGGAAAAACTGTTTTGGCAGAAGGTGCTCAGGGTACTTTACTGGATGTTGATTTCGGATCTTATCCTTTTGTAACCTCTTCTAACACCACTACTGCAGGTGCATGTACAGGATTAGGTATCGCTCCAAATAAAATCGGGAATGTATACGGTATTTTTAAAGCATACTGTACTCGTGTAGGAGGTGGTCCTTTCCCTACGGAACTGGAAAATGAAGTTGGAGAAACTTTACGCCAGGTTGGACACGAGTTTGGTGCAACAACGGGTCGTGCCCGTCGTTGCGGATGGATTGATCTTCCAGCCTTGAAATACGCCATTATGTTGAATGGGGTGACCGAACTGATTATGATGAAAGCAGATGTTTTGGATGGTTTTGATACCATCTATGCCTGTACACATTATGAGCATAATGGTGAAACTATTGACTACATGCCTTATGATATCATTTCTGTTAGGCCCACGCCTGTATTAAAGGCTATTGATGGATGGAAAACCGATGTGACTAAAGTGAGCAAGATCGAAGAGATCCCTGCAAAACTGAACGAATACATTGCTTTCCTGGAAAAAGAACTGGAAGTACCGGTAAAATACCTTTCAGTAGGTCCGGACAGGGTTCAAACTTTAGAGTTGAACTAAAAATTAGATTTTATATAACAAGGCACCGCTGTTGCACTGCCCCCAAAAAGTTAGACACTTATTGGGGGCATTTTTATGTTTAAAAGAAAAAGTACAATTATGAATTTCGGCTTCAGTGCGTAGAAGCTGTATTGGAGGGCAAAGGATCATTAAAATCAATAGCCTTAGCAAAGGGTATTGAGCATTCGAACCTTCGATTATGGTTAGGCTTTTATGAGGCCTACGGCAAGCAAGGATTATGAGCCCGATACAATATCCAGCCCGCCATTTCAAAAACTAATCTTAAATTCGTTTAAACTTTTGGGTTCAGTCTATGTGGTGCCTTTTTTTGTTTTAACTTTGGCCGACCAATGAGGAGACCAGATCTTTTATTTAAACAGAAAGCGCTTGCATGGGCAAGTTCCTTTGATGTTTGCTGTGTACTTGATTCCAATGGCTATACAGATCAGTACCAGAAATTCGATCTGCTGATTGCAGCAGGCGCCAAACGGCAACTTCGCGCATCCAGCGGAGTGGCATTTAATAGTTTAAAGAATTTTTATGAAGAGCATCAGGACTGGATGTTTGGATTATTGGGCTATGATCTTAAGAACGAGGTTGAAAATCTTTATTCTGAAAACCCGGATGCCCTGGATTTTCCAGATCTGTTCTTTTTTGTTCCTGAGTATTTGATTGCGATTAAAGATCATCAGCCGGAGGTACTTTTGGGAAGTCCGGAAATCTTACAACAAATCCTTCAACAGGAACTCCATCCTTCCACAGCCTCTTTTGAACGAAAAATTGAAAGCAGGATAAGTAAACAAGTCTACCTGGAAAAGATAGAAGAATTACAGCGTCATATCCACCTGGGAAATATATATGAAGTGACCTTTTGCCAGGAATTTTTTGCAGAGCATGCCGCTATAGATCCTGTTGCCGTGTATGAAAAACTGATTAAAATCTCCCCTACTCCGTTTGCTGGCTTTTTTAAGATTGGGAAACAATATATCCTTTCTGCCAGTCCGGAAAGATTTTTATCTAAAAAGGGACAGACCCTGATTTCTCAGCCCATTAAAGGCACTGCACGCAGAAGTAATCATCCCGAAGCAGATCAAAGAATTAAAAGTCTGCTTAAGGAGGATCTGAAAGAACAGACAGAAAATGTAATGATCGTAGACCTGGTCCGTAACGATCTGACTAAAAGCGCACTTCCGGGAACAGTTAAAGTAGAGGAGTTGTTTGGAATCTATTCCTTTCCGCAGGTACATCAGATGATCTCTACTATTACCTGTAAACTCCAACCAGACCTGCATTTTATCGATGCCATCAGAAATACATTTCCAATGGGCTCTATGACTGGCGCACCAAAAATCAGCGCAATGGAGCTCATTGAGCAGCAGGAATGCTGCAAAAGAGGGGCTTATTCAGGTTCCATCGGATACATCAGCCCAGATGGAGATTTTGACTTTAATGTCGTGATCAGAAGTATTTTATACCAGGCTGAAAAGCAATATTTATCTTTCCAGGTGGGGGGAGCTATTACTTACAGTTCTGTTCCGGAAAAAGAATATGAAGAATGTATACTAAAGGCTTCAGCCATCATAGAAACATTAAAGGGCTGAACTGCCCTTTAATGTTAGAAAATTTTTCTCCCCAGCTTATCTATTGGGTTTACCTGTTGGCGAATTAAAATAGCGTTGCGCCTCTGGCAAATCTCTTTGAATTTGAGCGATCCTGGTTTCATCAGCTGGGTGGGTACTTAGAAACTCAGGTGGTTTCTGCCCACTCTGGCCTGCGGAAGCCATTCTTTGCCAAAAACTGACTGCATTTGCAGGGTTATAACCCGCCATTGACATAAAAATCAAGCCTAAATGGTCTGCTTCTAGTTCTTGTGTCCTGGAGTTTGGAAGCAGATAAAAGCCTTGTGCACCAACTCCATAAACCTGGCTGATCAATTGTTGGGTAGCCTGGGAACTGTTTCCTGTTGCTGCGCCCAAAAGACCTCCTATACCCTGAGCAACCGCTGCTTTGGAGGCCCGTTCTGAAGAATGTCTGGCTACCGCATGGGCAATCTCATGACCCATTACTGTGGCCAGGCCTGCATCATCTTTGGTAACAGGCAAAATACCCGAGTATACCGCCACTTTTCCCCCTGGCATGCACCAGGCGTTTAATTCTTTACTGTCAATGAGGTTAAATTCCCAGTTGAAACCCTGTATTTGTTCAGCATATCCATTAGCCGTCATGTATTTTGTAACCGCTGATGCAATTTTCTGTCCGATCCGCTTTACCCTTGCAGCGTCTGCATTGTTCAGTACCTTGGTTTGAGGGTCTTTCAGCAGCGTAGTGTAGCTCTGCGCTGCGGCAGTCTGCATTTCGCTTTCATTCACAAAACTTAAGCGGTTACGTCCGGAAAGTGGTACCGTTGAGCAGGAATATGCAACCATTACTGCAACTGCAGCAACACCTATGAGTTGAAATTTCTTCATAATTTATTTCCTTTTAAACAGATATACTTTGGATTCCTTGCCTTTTAGGAGTCGCTCCAGATTTTTTTGATGTGTAACCAGGATAAGTATGCAAACACACATTCCGTACAATACTTCTGATTTAACGCTGGAATGGAATATAAATATAATCCCTAACGGAAAAGTAAAGCCTGCACATATGGAACTGAGCGAAACGTATTTGGTAACCAGTAGGACGACAACGAAGACCAGAACGCAAAGTAAAGCTGCTGGAAAGTTAACTGCTAAAATCATTCCAAAAAGAGTGGCAACTCCCTTTCCTCCCCTAAAACCTGCAAAAACAGGAAATAAGTGCCCCATAACAGCGGTTACACCCAGGGCAAGTTCATAATTGATAAACTGAGAAGAATTATGTGGTCCGGTCACAGACAGACCGATGAAATACGCCAATTTAGTAGCAGTATATCCTTTCAGTATGTCTATAGTCATAACGGCTATACCAGCTTTCTTACCCAGAACCCTGAAGGTATTGGTCGCTCCGGCATTCCCGCTTCCATACTCACGTACATCCACTCCGTAAAATGCCTGGCCAAGCCATACTGCAGTGGGTATAGAACCAAAAATATAGGCAATCAGCACCGCTGAAATAGAATAGATAGAGATCATATTCTAAAAGGCTTTTAAACTCATATCTAAACTCTTAACAGAATGCGTAAGTGCTCCCATAGAAATGTAATCTACACCACATTCTGCATATTGAGTTATATTTTCTTCCAAGATGCCTCCAGAGGCTTCTGTCGTATATCTGTGACCTATCGTGTTAACCGCTGTTTTTAAATCATCAAAGCTAAAGTTGTCCAGCATGATGCGGTTAACATTTCCGGTTTGCAACACTTGATCCAATTCCTGAAGATTTCTTACCTCTATTTCAATTTCCAGTTTTTTACCGGTTCTTTCCAGGTATTCATTTGCAGCATGGATTGCATTTACTATACCGCCGGCATAGTCTACATGATTATCCTTGATCAGGATCATATCATACAATCCAATCCGATGGTTTACACCTCCGCCAATTTTTACGGCCCATTTTTCCAGATAACGTAATCCTGGTGTGGTTTTCCGGGTATCGAGTATTTTTGCAGTATAGGGCTCCAAAAGCCGGACAACGCGGTTGGTTTTTGTGGCTATACCACTCATTCGCTGCATACAGTTGAGCACCAGTCTTTCTGCCAGTAGTATAGAATGTGTTTTTCCTTCGACAGTAAAAGCGATATCTCCGTATTTTACCTGAGCACCATCCTTTATGAAGACCTCAATTTTTAAGTCCTGGTCTACCTGATTAAATATTTCGAGCGCAAGTTCCACACCTGCAAGCACACCTTCTTCTTTAATCAGTAATTTTGCCTTGCCTAAAGCTCCGGCAGGAATGGTAGAAAGTGAAGTATGATCTCCATCGCCTAAATCTTCAGCGATAGCATTTTTTATAAATAGGTCTATTATATGCTTGTCCAAATCATCAATTTTAAACCAAAAATAGCATTTTTACCTAAATTGTTTTATTT
>NZ_QAIL01000206.1 GCF_003061025.1 Pedobacter sp. HMWF019
CTTATCGTATGCTCAACAAAAAAAAACACCAAAGCATGAGACCAGAATCTATATTAATGTCTATTTCAAAGAAGCAAAACCCAATGATACATTATACTTATGTCTGGATAATTTACTTTTCACAGTACTTGAAAAATATAAGAAAGTCTATAGTGCGACACTAAATGACCAAGGCTATTTTAGGTTTGAGGCTTCGGTTAAAGAAGAACATGGTTATTTTACAATTCTAAAACGAAGAACATTCTCTCATAAAAGAAGTAAAAATCTTATTTCGATTACCTGTCCTTATTTTTGGGAGAAACGGGATAGCATATCAATTAAGTTAAGTTACATAGAAACGGAAGCAGGTCTATATTCTACAACAAAATTCTATGGCCACGGTGCTCAAAAATACAACTTATTTAATGAGATTGATAGTCTCAAACTCAGTCCAAATCACATTACTCAAATCCAAACATACCCTATTGGATTTGACGGTAATATATTAAAATACGAAACATTAGATAAAATATCAGATGCTATTCAAGCAAGATTAAGTTACTTGCAAACAAACAGAAAAAACCTTTCTTTATTAAGCTATAATGTTTTTAAAGCCAACATAGTTTACTCTGTTCAGAGTGGCCTATTACAGACTATTTCAAGTTTTGGAAGGGATAGTTTGGTCTACCGAGACAAAGAGTTTCAAGCTAAATTCAAACACAGATTAAAAAGTTCTTTTGACACTTCAAATAACTACGGAATAGATCTAAAGGGACTATCTAACTCAGTGCAATTTTTGAGATTTCTTTATAAAAAAACCAGAGCAATGTCTTTTGTGAATACTGGTCATTTCAGTATAGATACTGCATGTAAAGAAATAATAAATTATTATCAAAAGAAACCTCGATATTTCGACATTAGGGATCTTATTGTTATGATGCATTGTTTGACAACGGAGAGAGAATCGGATAATATATTCGACTTTTATTCGAATATAAAAACCGTAATCAAAAATCCAGAATATTTAGATATACTAAAAAACTTAGAACTTAGAGCGCCAGGTAGACATCTTAGAAAATATTTTTTAGAGGACGATAAGGGTAAACTAAGGTCAATAGAAGAATTTAAGAATAAGGTAGTTCTAATTGACTTTTGGTTTAAAGGATGTGGAGGATGTAGCTCTTTCTATAAAAATACTCTTTCGAAAGTAGAAAAGTCATTCCAAAACAACTCTGATGTTGTTTTCCTATCCATATGTGGCGATGCAGACAAAACATTGTGGAAGAATACTATTCACCAAGGAGACTATACATCAAATGAAGCCGTCAATTTATACACCAATGGTATGGGCTATAAGCACCCTATTGTAGTAGAGAATCAGATTTGGGCGTTTCCGTGTGTTATTTTATTAGATCAAACGGGAAAAATAGTTTTTTTCAATACATCAAATCTATATAATCATAATGCACTATTTAAAGA
>NZ_QAIL01000207.1 GCF_003061025.1 Pedobacter sp. HMWF019
TTTTTAACAGAAATTAAAGTTGGTCAGGCATGCAAGCTGTTAATTGATAATAAATTAAATATTAAACAAGTTTGTTATGAAAGTGGTTTCAACAACTTTGCAAGTTTCCATAAATGTTTTAAAAGTATTACCGGTAAAAGCCCATTGATTTATCAGAAGGAGTTTATATCGGCCTAAATTAGCCATATCGTTACTGTTCAATCTTTCCTGACAACTATCTTTTTTGCCAAAATAGCTGAACTTTAAGCCAAGCTGGGAAAATGGATAGTTGTTTTTTATTGCTTACTTGCCTCTATAACCAAATATAGATCATGAAGAAGTATTGTATATCGATATGCCTGTTACTGGGGTTGTCCGGACCGGTGCTGTCGCAGGTGAAAGGGGACGAGGATAAAGATATGTTCAATAAAGCGCAAGCCAGGGACCAGTCTGAGATAGACCGTGCAGTAAATGGTTGGTGGAAAACTTCTATGGAAAGTCATGATCAGCGGATAAAATGGTGGAGAGAGGCTAAATTTGGCATGTTTATCCACTGGGGTGTTTATTCTCAAGCAGGTGGTGTATGGAAAGGGAAAACAGTGAACGGATATTCTGAGCATTTGATGCGTAAAGAAAAAGTGTCGAGGGCAGCTTACCTGGACTTGGCACATACCTTTAATCCGGTTCAGTTTGATGCTGAAAAATGGGTTCTGGCCGCCAAGAAAGCTGGAATGAACTATATGATCATCACGGCAAAGCATCATGACGGATTTGCAATGTACCCTTCTGCAGTTTCCGAGTTTGACTTGGCCCATCAGACCCCATTTAAAAGAGATCCAATGGCTGAACTGGCGGCTGCAGCTAAAAAGTATGGGGTGAAGTTCGGTTTTTATTATTCTCATGCCTTTGACTGGGAGGATCCAAATGCACCTGGCAATGATTGGGAATACCAAAATCCAGGCGGAGATCAATTGATTGGTGGTGCAAATTGGTTTGATCAGCATCCTGAATGGTTGCCTAAGGCGGTTAAATATGTTAATGAAAAGGCGATTCCTCAGATTCAGGAATTGATCCGTAAATATCATCCGGATATCTTGTGGTTTGATACGCCACATAAACTTCCTTTTTCTGAGAATCTCCGCATCCTGGAGGCCATTAGAAAAGCGGATCCAAATGTCGTGGTAAATGGAAGGCTAGCCAGGAACGGGAATACCAATTTTGGAGATTATAAAAATACGGGCGACAGGCCGGCAGAGTTTGCACCTGTAACGGGAGACTGGGAGGCTATTCCAACCACTAATGAGTCTTATGGCTATTCGCGGAATGACCATAGTCATAAGCCTGTAGGTTTCTTTGTGCGGTTATTGGCCAATGCAGTTTCCAGAGGGGGAAATTTACTGCTGAACATTGGTCCTATGGGTACTGGTGCGTTTGATCAGAAAGATTCGGAAATACTGGCTGGTATTGCACGTTGGAATAAACAGAATGGAGAAAGTATCTATAAGGCTGGTCCAACTTCTTTGCCGCTACAGAGCTGGGGGGTAACCACCCTGGCAAAAGACAAAGTATATCTTCATGTGTTCAACTGGCCGTTGAATGGAAAAATTGTTTTGGGTGGGCTGGAAAGCACTGTGGGAGAACCTTATTTTCTCGCGGATGCTTCCAGAAAAACATTGAAAATGGTACAGAAGGGCAGTACTGTAGAAGTGGAAGTGCCTAAAGTAATGCCGGATACCCTAAATACAGTGATTGTACTGCCACTGAAAGGGGCTTTAAAAACAGATCCGGTTAGACTTGTTGCTTCTGAAGGTGTAGAAACCAGGCTCCTGGCATTTGATGCTGAACTGATTGGAAAAGGATTTGGTTTTGGAGATGGTAAAACCAATAAGTATTATATCACTGGCTGGAAAAAACCGGAACAACAAGTGCGCTGGACATTTAAAACCAATACTGAAGCCCATTATAAAATCCGGATCAAATACCTTCCCGAAAACAACAACCCGGTGAGGTATGCTTTTCTTGTAGATGAAATCGATGCCGTTAAGACCACTGCCATACCCGGAAAAAGTATGGAGCCGGTTACGGAGTCCCTTGGTACAGTAAAACTTGCAGCAGGTCTTCATCATTTGAGTCTGAAGGCATTGGATAATTCTACAACAGAGGTGATGAAACTGCTGGAAATAGACTTGATCCCTGTACCTTAATGCCGGGATAGTTTAATGATTGGCTAATGATTGGTCTCTTAGACCTTACTTTAATGATAATTTTATAT
>NZ_QAIL01000208.1 GCF_003061025.1 Pedobacter sp. HMWF019
ACAATACTTAGTTGGGGCTGTTATTAAATGAACTAACGATTGGTTCATTTAATATCTACCACTATGACACATCAACCAGAAAACAACAAAGACGAAGAAAAAAAGAAAACAGTTTATAAAGAGACTGAAGATCCGGAACAAAAAAAAGATGAAGGAGAAAGTTCTTCAGGATCAGACCTGAGCAGAACGGATCTGATCTCTAAACCGGATAGAAAAAATAAACCTCTTGGTTCCAGCCATGAACCCGGTACCATGCCGGGGAGTGGAAGTATCTAAATAAAAAAGGCGTTTGTGAAATCCACAAACGCCTTTTTTATATCTATCTTTTATTAGTTCTTCATCATCTTTAAGAAGTTTGCCAGTTTTGACTTCATCGCTCTTCTGTCTACAATAAAATCAAGGAAACCATGCTCCAATACGAATTCAGACGTTTGAAAACCCTTAGGAAGATCTTTCTTGATGGTCTCTTTAATAACCCTTGGACCGGCAAAGCCGATCAGTGCACCAGGTTCAGCAATATTAATGTCTCCCAACATGGCATATGATGCGGTTACACCACCCGTTGTAGGGTCTGTTAATAAAGAAATATAAGGAATCTTTGCCTGGCTCAGTAAAGCCAGTTTAGCCGATGTTTTAGCCATTTGCATCAACGAAAATGCAGCTTCCATCATTCGGGCACCTCCTGATTTGGAGATCATCAGGAAAGGAATTTTATGTTTAATGCTGTAATCGATAGATCTGGCAATTTTTTCTCCTACAACCGATCCCATAGAACCACCAATAAAATTGAAGTCCATACAGGCAATCACCAGTTCTTCACCTTCGATCTTTCCGTGTGCAGCCCTGATGGCATCATTTAAGCCGGTTTTAGCGATACTTTCTACCAGTCTGTCTTTATAAGGTTTACTGTCTGTGAAGTTTAAAGGATCTCCTGATTTTAACCCTGCAAAGAGTTCTTTGAACTGGTTGTCATCAAATAATACCTGGAAATATTCTTTAGAACCTACCCTTAGGTGGTAATCACAATAATGACAAACGTATTTATTTTCTATAAGATCCGAACTGTGTAATGCCTTTTTGCAATTAGGACATTTGTTCCATAAACCATCCGGCGCTTCCTTTTTTTCTTCTGTCAGTGTACTAATACCTTTATTTTCTCTCTTAAACCAAGCCATGTTATTTGTTGAAAAATGCGACTACAAAGAAACAAAAAAAAAATTGAACCGTCTATGATAGTTTTAGGATAAAATAAAACCCCGCTTAGATTTGCCTTAATCTATATTTTTCCTAACTTCGGCGTATACAAAAATTAGAAAAATGAGTTTAAAAGGCTACAAAGGAGTAATTTACGGAGATGCCGTTCAGGAATTGTTTGAGCAGGCTAAAAAGCACCAGTTTGCATTACCAGCAGTTAACGTTACGGGAACCAATACGATCAACGCAGTAATGGAAACAGCGAAAGCTGTAAATTCACCCGTTATGATTCAGTTGTCAAATGGTGGGGCACAGTTCTACGCAGGTAAGACATTGAATAATGAAAACCTTAAAGCATGTGTACTGGGCGCAGTATCCGCAGCTAAACACGTGCATTTACTTGCAGAACACTATGGTGTAGCTGTAGTATTACATACGGATCATGCGGCTAAAAAATTACTTCCATGGATTGACGGATTGCTGGATCACGGTGAGCAATTCTTTGCAGAACATGGAAAACCATTGTTTTCTTCTCACATGCTGGATCTTTCGGAAGAATCTATTGAAGAAAATATGGAAATCTCTGCTAAATATTTAGCCCGTATGGCTAAAATGGGCATGACTATCGAGATCGAACTGGGTGTAACTGGTGGTGAGGAAGATGGCGTAGACAATAGTGATGTAGACAGCTCTAAACTGTATACACAACCTTCTGAAGTAGCTTATGCTTACGAAGAATTAAGTAAAGTAAGTGATAAATTTACTGTAGCAGCAGCTTTCGGAAACGTTCACGGGGTATACAAACCTGGTAACGTGAAATTACAGCCGGTAATTTTGAAGAACTCACAGGATTATATCAGAGAGAAATTCAACCTGACTGCAGAAAAACCAATCAATTTTGTTTTCCACGGTGGTTCAGGTTCTTCTCAGGAAGAGATCAGAGAAGCCATTTCTTATGGTGCAATCAAAATGAATATTGATACAGATATGCAATGGGCATTCTGGGAAGGTATTCTTGATTACTATAAGGCTAATGAGGCTTATCTGCAAGGTCAGATCGGAAACCCTGACGGAGAAGATAAACCCAATAAAAAATACTACGATCCACGCGTTTGGTTGCGCAAAGGTGAAGAGACATTTGTTAAGCGTTTAACACAGGCTTTTGAAGACCTGAACTGCAAAGACGCCAGCGATAAATTATAAATAGTAAGCTTACTATTTAAGCTTTACAATCAACCATTTTAATAAGTCGCTTTCAAACAGAGCGACTTATTTTTTGTTATACTATTCATGGACACACTAGAGGTTATTAAAATCAGCAACCAGGAGCAGCTGGAAGATGCGTTTGCAATTCGTAAAAAGGTATTTGTTGATGAACAACATTGCCCACCCGAACTGGAATGGGAGAATGAAGACGTATCCACTCACTTCCTGGCCCTACTTGGTCACCAGCCCTGCGGTGCCTGCCGCTGGCGTAAAACAGATAACGGTTATAAACTGGAAAGGTTTGCTGTATTAAAAGAATTCAGGGGAAAGAGAATAGGGCAGGCTCTTGTAGCCGCAGTTCTGGCCGATTTACCCCGAGATCATGAATATGTTTATCTGAATGCGCAACTGGATGCTGTTTCCCTCTACAGCAAGTTCGGTTTCGCTGCAGAAGGGCCGCAATTTGAAGAAGCAGGTATCATGCACGTGAAAATGGTGCGTAAAGCCTGATCTTTTGTTACAGAAGAGCTTAAAGAAAGATCCTGGAAGAATAAGCCAGGGCAGCCTTCCATTTATTCATATCGAGTCCGGTAGGCTCGCCAATACGATCCAGATAGCTGATTAAGCCTTCTGTTGCCAGATTTCCGGTGAGGTCATCAGCAGCCATAGGACAGCCTCCATATCCCTTTAATGCGCTATCAAAACGCCTGCAGCCGCTTTCATAAGCCGCCTGTATCTTTTCCTCCCGTGTTTCGGGCGTACTGTGCAGGTGAACGCCAATTTCAAGATCACTAAAGCTTTTGGTAATTCCTGGTAAAATGGTCTTGATCTTCTCTGGAGAAGAAACACCCGTGGTGTCAGAAAGAGATAAGATCTTTACACCTAATCCAGCCAGTTCCGCTGTCCAGTGTTCTACGATATCTATGTTCCAGGGGTCGCCATAAGGGTTTCCAAAGCCCATAGACAGATACACTACCGCTTGTTTGCCATGCTGATCGCAAAGCTCCAGCATTTGCTTTACAGTATCCATTGATTGCAGGATACTGGAATTGGTATTGCGTTGCTGGAAGGTTTCTGAAATAGAAAAAGGAAAGCCAAGATAAGTGATCTCCGGATGCTGAACCGCTTCTTCAGCGCCCCTCACATTGGCTACAATGGCCAATAATTTGGAAACTGTATTGCTCAGATCCAGTTGAGATAACACTTCTCTGGTATCCTTTAATTGGGGAATCGCCTTAGGAGAAACAAAACTGCCAAAATCAATAGTGTCAAAACCGACTTGCAGGAGCAGGTTGATATAAGCTGCTTTAAGGTCTGTATCAATAAAATGATGGATGCCCTGCATGGCATCTCTTGGGCATTCAATCAGTTTAATCCGTTTTTCCATAAGGAAGCTTTATGCATTTCTGTAAAGATAGATACAACAAAAAAGGCATCCAATAGATGGATGCCTTTTATATACATTTTATTTGTATTAAGGTCTATTTGCTTTTTCCAAGATCCACTACAATAGGTGTAGAGATACAAAGTGAAGAATAAGTACCGATTACACGGCCAATTAATAAAGCAAAGATAAATCCTCTGATGCTGTCTCCACCGAAGATGAAGATCACCAATAATACAAAGAATACAGTTAATGAAGTCAGGATAGTACGGCTTAATGTACTGTTCAGCGCAAAGTTGATCAGTTTATTACGCTCTTCACCATGAAGGTCTTCTTTACCATGCTCTGCAAGTTTCTCGCGGATACGGTCAAACACAACCACTGTTTCTGTCATCGTATAAGACATTACCGTTAAGATTGCCGCAATGAAATCCTGCCCGATCTCTAAGGAGAATGGAAGTACGCCATCTAAAATGGTATAGAAAGAAAGTACCAGCAACACGTCATGGAATAACGCGATTACCGCACCTAAACCATAGTTCAGTTTCTTAAACCTTACGATGATATAGAAGAACATCAGTAAACAAGAGAACAATACCGCACCATAAGCGCTATATACCAGGTCACTTGCAATGATAGGTCCAACTTTCTGGTTACTCTCAATGGTGTATTTAGATCCGGTTTTATCCAGGCCTTTTTTCAATGCATCTTCTACCAGTTTATCCGCATGTGTATCCTGATCGGCAATGTGGAAAGTCGTGGTGATTTTTAATTCATTGTCATTACCAGCAGTTTTAACTTCTGGTGCTTCGTTGTCGAAAAGAGGGGTTAAATCAGATTTAACATCTTCAGTAGATATGTTTTTATCGAAGTGAACAATATAAGTTCTTCCACCTTTAAAGTCGATACCTAGTTTCAATCCGCCATTTTTAAAGTAGAAGATGAAACCTAAAACAATGATTACAGAAGAGATGGTATAATAGATCTTTCTGCGTCCAACAAAATCAAAAGCAATGTTTTTGAAAGCATGCAGGGTAGCTTTGTTACCGAAAGTAATGTTAGCGTTTTTGCTCAGCAGGGATTCGAAAACCAAACGGGAGATCAATACCGCACAGAACAGAGATGACAAAATACCAATACACAAAGTCGTAGCGAAACCTTGTACCGGTCCGTTACCGAAAATGTACAGGATCACACCCAAGATCAATACCGTTACGTTAGAGTCAATGATTGAAGGCATTGCATGTTTGAAACCTTCTTTGATAGAAAGTGCAGTGCTTTTGCCATGTAGTAATTCCTCTCTCACCCTTTCAAAGATCAGGATGTTCGCGTCAACCGATAAACCAATTACCAAAATGATACCAGCGATACCAGGTAAGGTTAACACCGCACCAAGGGATACAAGGATACCCATGATGAAGAATAAGTTGATCACAAGCGCTAAGTTAGCTACCCACCCGGCTTTGTTGTAATACAAGGCCATAAAGATCAGGATCACAATGAAAGCAAGTACAAATGACAATAAACCATTGTGGATTGCAGCCTGGCCTAAAGAAGGACCTACTACATATTCTCCTACAATTTTAGCAGGAGCAGGTAATTTACCAGCTTTTAAGATGTTGGCTAAATCTTGTGTATCGTTTACAGTGAAACTTCCAGTAATTGAAGAAATACCGTTAGGGATTTCGTTTTGAACCGTAGGAGCAGAGTAAACTGTATTGTCTAAAACAATAGCAATTGCTTTTTTATTGTTTGGATCTGCAGAAGCTTCTGCAGTGATTTTTTTCCATTTTGCAGCACCTTCACCAGTCATATACATGGTTACTTCTGGTTTGCCTTTCTGGTCAAAGTCATGACGGGCATCGCTGATCGCATCACCACCTAAATCTGGTTTGCCATCTGCTGAAGTTACTTTGATTGCATATAATTCGAAAACCTTGGTGTTTTCCATTGGTTTTACACTCCACATAAATTTGAAAGTCGGTGGAATGATAGACGCAATTTCAGGTTTTGCAAAGTAAGCGTTTACTTTAGCAGTATCTTTTTGAGCTACCCATCCTACAACCGGACCCGGACGTAAAGCAGGCTGTCCGTTTTCTCCCTGATAAGTTGGAATGCTCAATACAGCAAACAAAGGATTGTTTTTAGAAAGCTCTTGTTTTTTAACATCAGCAGAATCTTTTGTTGCCGGCTTTTTAGCCAGACCTGCCAGTTTACTTTCTGTTTTAGCTGTAGTGTCTTTAACGGCAGCAGTAGCTGAAGTATCTTTTAAAGTTGTAGCCAGAGTTTTGTTGATGTTTTCCAGAACTGAATAAACTTCTTCATTCTGGTACACCTGCCAGAACTGAAGTTCTGCAGAACCCTGCAATAATTTATGAATCCTTTCTTTGTCCTGAACACCTGGCATCTCAATCAGGATACGGTTGGTACCTTCTTGTTTCTGCATGTTCGGGCTCACTACACCAAATCCATCGATACGGCTTCTGATGATGATGAACGAACGGTCGATAGCGCTGGTGGCTTCTTTAGACAAATACGTTTTTACTTCTGAATTACTTGCATTGGCTTTAAGGTCCTTTGCATTGTCCTGATTGGAAAAGAAATCAGCCAGTTTTCCGTTAGGGCTTAATTTTTCATATTCGTTTACGAATAAACCAATGAAATCTTTACCACCAGCGTTTAACTGAGTTTGAGCGTTTGAGATCGCTTTGTTAAAATTAACATCAGCAGGATTGTTAGCCAAAGATTTTACAAGTTCACCTAACGATATTTCCATCGTTACGTTCATACCGCCTTTAAGGTCTAATCCAAGATTGATTTCTTTGGATTTACAGAACTGGTAATTAAAGCCAAAGACCGGATAAACCGGAACAGTAGCCATAGAATCCAAATAAGCCTTTTCTTTTAAAGGATCTCCTTTGGCATACGCTTTAGCGTTTTTTTCTACGTTTGATGTAACCAGGTTAAACGATAGAGAATACACACAGACAATACCTAATAGTATTGCCATAAATTTTATAAAACCTTTACCT
>NZ_QAIL01000209.1 GCF_003061025.1 Pedobacter sp. HMWF019
ATTACTGGTACTTCAGACACGTATGAAATAATAAAACTGACCAAAAGATGTTACAGAGTCCAACGAATTGTACATAAAGTCCAATTTTTAACGGTTTTAGCATTCTATTTTTGAATAAAATAAAACTAAACCATTCAGAAAAATGTCAGACTACCTAAAACCAAACTCCTGCACCTATATTTCTCCTGACCTGGAACTTGTAAAAAGACTGCAACAGCTTATTGAAAGCCATTTCAGACAAAACCACGATCATGAATACTATGCTGCATCACTCCATCTTACATTAACACGACTCAATCGAATTACGAAATATTATATCAATAAAACCGTATATGAGATGCTTCAGGATCGCATCCATGATGAAGCCAAATTATTACTATCCACCACGACCCTTTCTTCCAAACAAATTGCTTTCGAACTTGGCATTTGCGATCCATCCTATTTCGGGAAGTGTTTTCGGAAACTGGAAGGTATCACTCCAAAGATTTTCAGAAAGAATCACCAAAACACCACAATTTGAAGCTATAATTCCATTTTATTAGCCATTAACCCCATAGGTTTGATGTATGAAGGAGATAAAAATCACCCAATTACTGACCAGCAAAACCTATACGCTGGACCGTTACTTCGCTGAAATCTCTCGTTATCCGGCACTTAGTCCGGAGGATGAAGCTATACTAGCTAAAAAAGCACGCGAAGGCGATGTAAGCGCCCGGGAAAAACTCATTCGTTGCAACCTTCGCTTTGTGATCACTGTTGCAAAAAAATACCAGGACTATGGTGTAGCCCTGGGTGACCTGATCAATGACGGGAACATAGGACTGATCAAAGCGGCCTCAAAATACGACGAAACCAAAGGTTTTAAATTCATTTCCTTTGCCGTTTGGGAAATCCGGCAAAGCATCACCCACAGTCTTACAAAAAGAAGACGTTTAGTTCGTCTTCCTGGAAATATCATAGCTGGTTATACCAAAGTTGTACAAGCATCTCTAGAGCTGGAACAACAACTCGAACGCGTCCCAAACCTCAAAGAAATTGCAGACTTCACACAACT
Source organism: Pedobacter sp. HMWF019 (assembly GCF_003061025.1). Lineage (GTDB taxonomy): Bacteria > Bacteroidota > Bacteroidia > Sphingobacteriales > Sphingobacteriaceae > Pedobacter. Next base: position 1,055 of record NZ_QAIL01000209.1, read on the forward strand.
GAGCGAAAAGCATATCTTTGAATTCATAAATACCGTATCCCATCCCATATCTCTGTATAAGCCCTCCACACAAGACCAGGACAGCAGTACACTCCTGGATCAGATCCCCAATATACAGTCGGAAGCCCCAGATCAGGAAGTCCTCAACCACTCTCTTAAAACAGACCTCAACAGGCTCATCAATAAACTTAGAGAACGTGAACAACAGATCATCCGTTTGTATTACGGAATGGATATGGCTTACCCCATGACGTTAAAAGACATCGCATCACAGATGAAAATGAGTCAGGTAACCGTACAGAAAATACAAGCCAGGTCCATAAAAACCCTAAAAGAATATGCCAAAACAGATTTGAAAGGCTATCTATAAAAATTCACTCACTCTTTGTCCCCCCACTCACCTCCCTCCCTCTGCAATTTGCTACAGAAAATTCACCCCATAAAGGTACCTTCTGTTCGGATGAATCGCATCTGCACTTGATACCTTTCAGGTAGCAAACATGACTTAACGCGGTTCAAGCTTAACCTTTAACACCCCATTTTTCAACGGAATTTTAAACTTATTTCTTTCCGTTTCAAAAACATTCCGCAAACCATAAACAACATTGGAAGCAACAGATGGCTCAATTTTTAAATACGCATGATCCGTATATTCATCCCTAGGATTGAGCTCCAGCTCCACAGCCTTACTTTGCATATCATAACTTACACTCTTAAAAGTCCCGGCGTCCAAAACAAGCCACAAGCTTATTGGAGCAAGATACACCCTGGATTTAGATGCCGTAGTCACTTCAACATGAACCAACGACTTTCTCACTTCCAGATTCCCGCCGAAAGCCAGCCAGCCCAACGCTTTATCCCTGATTATATAAGTCCCGGAATTTACGGCATAACCAAAAAAACCAGAACCATAATCTCCGGAAAGCCCATCAATCTTCATCGTAGAAGGAAAAGAATGAAAAGCCGCCGGACCAAATCCATCGTAAGTAATATTTCCAATAGCCCCCATTAAACCTCCGTAGCCAACCCTCAGTAAATGAAGGTCATCTGGATGTGACCTGAAAGCCTTCAGAACAGGAATAGCATTTAAACCCGAACCATAATGATGCAGCTGACGTTCAATTCTCGACAACTTACCCCCATATAGAAAATCCCAGTACCTTCTCGCGCTCCCATTATATCCCCAGCTTGGCAATGTAGGCATATAACCAAGAATTGCGTTCAAGGTTACATGAGCTTTATCTGCATACCCGAAATGATCAGACCACATATATACTTCCTCCTGCCCGGTAGAATCCCAGGGCATTTCACTGCCAAAAGGATACTTTAAAGACCGCCAGTGGTCTGCACGTGCCCGCATAGCCTTTTCCAAAAGATCGGCCTGCTGAACAAGACCTTCATCTTTCAGGTCCTTCAAAATCAGCAAAAACACCGTTCCTTCCATTTGACCAAACTCAGCATAAGTTGGGGCAAGCGACACCATAGCCATTGACGTATGAAAAGCCAGGTCCAGATACCACTTCCAATCCTTTCCGGTCACTAATCCCTGATGGTTGCGGGCCAAGCGGTACAAAACCCAGTCTGCCGCCGCCACATGCGGATAATTGTAAGATCGGCCTACATCGTTAGCCGCCTTGTGGTTCCAGGCCGCCCAGGTTTTATAATTGATTTCCGGACTATAAGTCCCTGCAGGAACCGAATCTGGCTGATAATAAAACAGACTCTTCTTCACCCCGTATTTCTCCGGTCCATCTTTAACCTGCAGCCCACCCCAAAGCGTACTGTCTGCAAACCGCTGCAGTTTGCGGATTTCAAGTGGACTAGGCTGCACCAGTTGTTTCATTATAGCCCCCAACCAGCTCCCTGCACCGCCCTCATCACTCAGTCCGGAAATCCAGACCCGGCCATCCTGTTTTACCTGCTCCTTCTTTTCATAATCATAACTGATTACAGAGGGGCTTCGCTTAAATAGATCATAAGGTTCTTCAAACCATTGTTCCCGGGTTAAAAAACGGCCATAATCTGCAATCAGCTCCGTTTCTGGTTTGATCACTTTATAACTGATAGTTTGCTCCAATCCATCCTGATAAGTCAAAGTTAAACGGGCATTGCCCCATTTCTTTCCCTTCACCTGGTAAGTGGTCCAGCCCTCAGCAGAAATACCTTTCCGCTGCCACTGAAGTGCCCCTTCCGGCATCACTTTAATCTCTTTGATCTGACCAGGGTATTTAAGAAATAATTTTGCATTAACATCCATTGGCAGGATATAGCCTGGTACACCAATGGCAACAGGTCTATGCTCTTGCAGCAACCTTGCCTCAATTCCTCCAATAGAATCTGCGAGTATAAATTTAAGCCCATAAACCCTGGTTTCTCCAGCTTTTAGCACAACAGAACGAGCTTCGTTCCATTGTTCTGCGACTTTCCAGTCCTGCTCCGTCCTTGCTTTACTGTAAACCATCCATTCATGGAAACCCTCAAAAGCAATTCCCCTGGGTGTTGGATCATCTAACAAAGGACTATAGGCTTCCAGTGGTGTCTTTCCATAAGGAAGCACCAGCATAGCCGGGCCTTCCCCGGTTAAACGGGTAACCTGCACATATCCCGCGTCCCGCCCAATATAAGGATCATAGAAGACATTACCCGCATGGGTTTCTTCAAGTGATTTCCCTTCCAGAATATTATTAAATACCATTGGGATACCCAATGCGCCCAACTCCACCGGACCTGTGCTGGTATTACTGATGCGAAACAGCAAGACCAGACTGTTTTGTTCCTTTATCCAGTAGCGTTTAACATTTAAGGGCAGATTTTGAGCCAAAGTAGCTGAAAGATCTGCAGCAGCAAGCGTGTCTCCCAGGACGGTTAAGGTTTTGACTTCATGACGTTGGCTTGCCGTGGAAAACTTTTGCCAGGAAAGTGAAGGATCTGTCCTCAATTGCAGATTGAGGTCTCCTAGATGATAAAACCCATCCTTTCCCCTTTTCGCCAACCAGTCTGCGGGTGTATAGTCAAATCCAATCTCGCCTTCAGGCTGCAGTCCTGCCATAGTTTGAGAAGATTTAACGAGTTTAAGCCCGAAAGGACCTGCTTTAAGATCCATCACTCCAGGTCTCAGATCCAGTGTGGTCGGCCTCGCTGCAATTTCCTTCCATCGGTCCTGGGCTTTACCATAGAAACAGACAGCGCCTTGCAGCAGTACGAATGCAATTATTTTAGGATTTATGGGCATAATTTTAGATTTGGGTGAAACAAGCGAATTAAAGCTTAAAATTAAGTGCCTGCCTGGCCAATATTTCACCATAAATTGCCTGATTATAGCCTATTTTTAGCACATAGCGACAAAGACCTTCTTCATCCTGCCAATAATTAAGCCTATTTCAATCCAAAAAAACAAAAACAGGGTTAATTTTCGTAAAGTTTGGATCAATTCATAGCCAGAGAATTTAAACTGGAATGTCGATGTTTGATCAGATGACTTGTTTGTTTAGACCCAAATTTGATTTGATAAAATGAAGATATCTTTCCTGTTCAAAACCGTTGTGACCAGTTTTACGCTGCTTATACTCTGCCATGAAGTAAAAGCACAACACACAAGAAAAACCTATAGCCATGCAGATACCCTGCGAGGAAGTTTAACACCTGAGCGTTCCTGGTGGAATGTTCAGCGTTATGACATCAGTGTTCAGCCAGATTATAAAGCAAAAACCATTGAGGGGAAGAACATCATCACTTATCTTGTTACTGCAAATCCTGGCAAGAAACGTATGCAAATTGACCTTAAAGCCCCTCTTTCCATAGATAGCATTTTATTAAACGGATCAAAAAAGCTCAGTTTTACCCAGGATGGTGATGCCTGGCTACTGGACGTACCTGACCAGAAAAAAGCTAGTATTCAAAAAATAGAGATCTTTTATCATGGCAAAGTACATGAAGCTATTCGTGCACCCTGGGATGGTGGATGGATCTTTACTAAAGACGCACAAAGCCGTCCCTGGATGACTGTGGCTTGCCAGGGCGCTGCAGGAGCCTCGATCTGGTATCCATGCAAAGACCATCAAAGTGACGAACCCGATAAAGGCGCTTCTTTAACCATGACCGTTCCCGATAGTTTAATTGCCGTGGCCAATGGCCGTCTGGCTTCTAAAAAAAACAATGGCAACGGTACAACCAGTTATAAATGGATAGTGGTTAATCCAATCAATAATTATTGCCTGATTCCCTATATCGGAAAATATGTCAACTTCACGGAGGTTTATCCCGGAGCAAAAGGAAAACTGGATTTGAGCTACTGGGTGCTGGATTATAACTTGCAAAAAGCCAAATCCTATATGCCTGCAGAAGTACAATATATGCTGAAGAGTTTTGAATACTGGATGGGTCCCTATCCTTTTTACGAAGATGGTTACAAACTTATTGATGCTCCACATTCGGGTATGGAACATCAAAGCGCAGTGGCTTACGGCAATAAATATCAACCCGGATATGGCGGAAGAGACGCTTCCGGAACAGGCTGGGGTATGAAATGGGATTTTATTATTGTTCATGAAAGCGGACATGAATGGTTTGGCAACAACATCACTACAAAAGACCTTGCAGACATGTGGGTGCACGAAGGCTTTACCAATTATAGTGAAACCCTGTATACTGAATACCGTTTTGGAAAAGGAGCTGGTGATGCCTACAACTATGGCATCAGAAAAGGCATCCGCAACGATCAGCCGATTATTCCGGAGTATAATGTCAACGCGCAGGGCAGCGGGGATATGTACCCTAAGGGTGCCAATATGATCCATACCATTCGCCACAGCATAGATAATGACCTGCTGTTCCGCAATATGATCCGCGGTTTAAATAAGACCTTCTATCATCAAACCGTTACCTCTAAAGAAATAGAGACCTATTTGTCTAAACAGGCAGGTTATGATTACAGTAAGGTTTATGATCAATATTTAAGGACCACACAAATCCCGGAACTGGAACTCCGTTTCAATCCGGCAAAAAATGAGGTGGCTTACCGCTGGCGCAATTGTGTAAAAGGTTTTAACCTTCCATTGGTTTTAAAACGGAAAGAGCTTCGTGTGAAGCTCTTTCCGTCAGAAAAATTTCAGACCCGAGCCTTAAAAACTGGCGAGGCTTCTTTACTTGAAACAGCAAACATAGAAAAGGCTTATTACGTCAGTGTTAAAGCGGAACAGATCTGATCTTACATTTTCTTAAACCAAATCGCTGTTCCTGCACCATTAAATCCAGTCATTACGATGGTGGATTGCTTTTTATTTTCCCAGTCGCGTTCTCTGGAAACATGCAGTTTATCTACAAACAAACCACCTGCCCAGCGCAGTTCCAGCCAGGGTGCATTATATACCCAGGTGTTGTTGGCATCTCCATTGATCTTTCCATCAGCGTTCAATGTGGTTTTACCTGCAACTGAATACTGAGGGTCGGTTTGCTCTGCACCATAGCCAGGAACAGTGACATAACCTAAAACGATCTGTTCATAATCTCCGCTGATCTGTTCCTTGCTTACCGCATCGTCAGGCACATTGGCATAACGTTCGGGGGAAACCAATGGCCAGCCTTCCGGTGTCCAAAAAATCTTTCGGACATGCAAAACCATAAAGTTCAGGTCTACGCCTGGTCTGCCCTGGGTGGCAATATAATATTGCCCTTTGTCCTGAAACACCGCGGGATGGGAAACACCTGCCCAGCCTCCATGGCCCATAAATTTATAGGGTGCCAGGATCATTGGTCCATGATCTTCCTGCAGGTCTGCACTGTGGCCATTCCAATCCAGAAAAGGTCCTGTTGGACTTGCAGAGCGAAATACCCTGACATTATATTTGGTCGCCAACCAGTCGTAGGCTACAAATAAGTAATACATTTTTTGTTCTGCATTGTAGATCACTTCGGGACCTTCCAGGTTCCCATTGTAATTGCCACCGGTCCTGCCCCGTCTTACAATACGTTTTCCCCGATCGCCTGCTACATTGGCCAATCCGGTTGCCGGGTTCAGTTGTACCTGGAACAGACCGTCCCAGGCAGAGCCATAGATCATATACTGTTCTCCTGTAGGGGTAATCATAACTGTAGGATCTATGGCATTGGTTCCTGGACCTGCAGTTACCGAACTGACAGCAATTCCTTTTTCTGTCCAGGGCCCTTCGGGAGAGGAGGCAGTAGCCAGTCCGATACAGCTAATACGGAACCCCGTTGAAGCCAGCGAATAATACAACCTGTATTCTGATCCTGCTTTTAAAATATATGGTGCCCAAAGTCCGTCATTGGAAGTCGCTCCGTTTTGCTTAATGTAATTATTGCCCATGGTGGGTATGCCACCAAATACCCAGCCTACAAATTGCCAGTTCACCAGATCTTTTGATTTGCGGATCTGGATGCCCGGCCGTACAGCAATGCCGTATCCAACATCTGTGCTGTAGCAGTAGAACCAGTCGCCACTTTTAAAAATAGATGGATCATGTACATTATATACTCCCCACATATAGCTGTACTGGGCAGCCGCAACGTCGGCATAAGTATCGTTAATGGTATTAATGTTAAAAGCCACATCTGCATGGGCGGGAACAGTATTTCCCAGCTTATCAAAAGCATTTTCTTTTTTACAGGCGTAAAATGACAGCGCAAGTGCGATGCCCAGCCAGAGCATTGTTGGTTTAAATAGGTTCATATCGGTTTGGTTATTGGAGGTGATTAGTGGCGCTGTGGTACGGATGGCCAGCCGTCTGACCATTGTAGTTCTTCTATCCGGAGCTTGGGTATGCCCTGGTCTGCGGCATCATAGGCATGAAAGATCAGGTAGTCGGTTCCTTCAAACTGAACAACCGCATTATGACCCGTTCCATTCCAATGTTCATCCCCCTGCAGGAGCAGGCTTCCGCCACCTTTGGCCATCGCTGCACCAGATTTGTCGAGATATGGGCCCTGAACAGATTTCGAACGGCCCACAATCATTTTATAAGTACTTTTAACACCTTTGCAGCAGTAATCTATAGAGGCAAACAGATAATAATATCCGTTCTTTTTAAACAGAAAGGGGGCTTCAATGGCATTGCCTCCTGCATCTGCAGGATTACCGTCTACCGCTGGGGGATTGGGTGATCCCGAATCCTTTTTCCGGCTGGCAATGGTTGGAATCCGGTTCAGGTCCTCGTCCACCTGCAAAAGATCTTTTTTCAGTTTCACCAGTTTTATGCCATCCCAGAAGGAACCAAAAACCATCCATGGTGTTCCGCGCGCATCGGTAATCACATTGGGATCTATAGCATTCCAATTGGTTTTACCAGGATAAGATTGCAGGATCTTGCCCTGATCTGTCCATTTAAAATACGGAGATAAGGGATCTAGCGTGGCATTGGTAGCCACACCAATGGCAGAAGTATTTTTGCCAAAAGCAGAAACAGAATAATACAGGTAATAAGTTCCCTTATTAAAAAGGATATCCGGCGCCCAGATATGTCCTTTAAACCCAGGAATAGCCTGTACCGCCCATCCCGGTACATTTGGGAACACCGGTTTTTCGGCCTTCCAGTTTTTTCTGTCTTTGGAACTCCAGACGTTGATACCCCAACCTGTAGCGAACAGGTAATAGGTATCTTTTTGTTTGATCATCACCGGATCGTGTACCGAAATACCAGTTTTATATTCCTGGGCACGGATATGAGTACCCAGGAATAAGATCAAAAAAAGAGTTGCGTATCTGGTCATGATTTCATTTTTATACGGATGACGTTAAAGGAATAAGGTTTTAACTGCAGGGAAATACGATTGTTCTTTACTTTCAGACTCTGCTCTTTCGGACTCACATTTACCGCATTACTAAAAGTATTGACGGCATCCAGATCTTGATTTTGCAACAAGATCAAGCGGCCTTTTGCTTCCAGCTTTTTACCTCCGGAAATATTGATCTCTTTGTTATTGGCCGATGAAGAGGCATTGATAACCTTTATGATCAGTTCCTTAGTTTTTTTATCGATCACTGCTGAAGCATAGATGCTGTCTTGTCCGGCAAGAATCTGGTTGTCTTCGAGGATACTCACTACGTCTGTTCCTTTGTTCAGGGAATACAATTGCTGTACATAATAATTAGGCGTACCATATACCCTAAGGTTATCTACCCAGATCATGTCCGGAGTCCACTGCCAACCTTCTGCATGCGCAAACAAAGGAGCGTAAGAGGCCATGTGAACGACTGCTGCGTTTCTTTCCAGGCCGGTCAGAAATGCCGCTTCCGCAATGGCACATTTCCAATTGTTCTTATTTGTAGGTTTGGCAATACCGTCACTTTGCGCAGCATATTCGCCTGCGAAAACTTTGGAGCCGTTGCGGTCATAATTATCGTAGCGTTTGGCATTTTGCAGGAACCATTCTGGCGATCGATAATAATGTTCGTCGATAATATCGGCTTTCGCTTTTCTTAGCGATTGATTCAGGAGGTCGAAACGTTCACCATTGGGGTCTGTCCCCGAGCTGTTGACCAGTTTAATTTCCGGATATTTACTTTTCACTGCTTTGGTAAATAAGGCCAGGCGCTCCAAATACTGGGGCCCCCAGTTCTCATTACCAATACCCATCATTTTTAAACGGAACGGCTCGGGGTGACCCATTTCGGCTCTAACCTTGCCCCAGGTGGTATTGACATCACCATTGGCAAATTCGATCAGGTCCAGCGCATCCTGTATATAAGGATCCAATTCATCCAACGGAACCAGCTCTGCAGTATTGAACTGACAGGCCATACCACAGTTCAAAATTGGCAGAGGCTCTGCACCGATGTCTTCAGAAAGCTGGAAATATTCATAAAATCCCAGGCCAAAGGTCTGGTAATAATCTGGTGACGGCCGGTGAGCAAATTCAGTGTTCCAACGATTTACCATCAGTTTACGGTTTTCTACTGGTCCAATTGTTTTTTTCCATTGGTAGCGGGTAGAAAGCTCATGTCCTTCTACGACACATCCTCCGGGAAAACGGATAAAACCCGGTTTCATATCGGCCAGCATTTGTACCATATCTCCCCTCAAACCACCTTTTCTGTTTTTCCAGGTATCACCTGGGAACAAGGAAATCTGGTCCAGGTCTATTTGCCCTGCACCTTCAAACCAGAGGTTAAATTTGGCTTTGTTCAGCGTTTCAGAGGCAGAAAAACTCAGGGATTGTTTTCTCCATTGCTTGTCTTGATGTTCGGGTGTCAATACACTTGAACCGATCACCCGGCCTGTACTGTCGATCAGTTCAGCATGTAATTTCAGGCCTGGGCTGGCATTTCTGTAATAAACAGAAAATTCATAGTTCAGGCCTTTTTTAACGCCTATTCCTTTGAAACCTTCGTTGGTCAGGCTGAGATCAGCTTTGTGAGCTCCCCTGGACACCACTCTTAAAAATCTGGGGTTATTGGGATCTGCTTCGCCTTTGTTCAATACCAATATATCACCTTCCTGTTTTTTTTGCCCCTGAACCGTCCAGCCCATCAAGGGTTTGTAGAATTCGAAAGAACGGTTCTTGATCAGTTCTGCATAGATACCTCCATCGGCACCCATATTGATGTCTTCAAAAAATACGCCCCACATTTCAGGTTGTATCTGGGCCGTGATCTGATCCGGGTTCACCACAATGGTTTTACTTTTTTGTGCCTGTGCATGGAACAGGCTGCATGCGGCTATGGTCGTGATTAAATATTGTTTTAACATATTATTTGCCTTTTAATCCTTCGGTTGTCATTTTGATGCGTTTCATTGTACCATCTGCGTTATAAAACAGCTCGTCTATACATACTGATCTTCGGTAACTGCCACCGGCTGTTGGAATGGAACCGTTATGGTAAATAAAATAAGACTTGCCTTTATAATCAATGATGGCCTGGTGATTGGTATTGGAATTTCCTGCCACTTCATTCAAAACACCCTTAAACTCCCAGGGACCAGTTACCGAACGACTCATAGCATAGGCAATCTTTTCAGGAAACTGGTAGGCATAAGACAAATAGTACCAGCCTTTACGTTTATGCAGCCAGGGGGCTTCTGTAAATCCCGGCAGATCAACTTTATGGATCGGGCCGTCTTGTTCAGTCATATTGGCTTTGAGCTTAATGTAATAACATTGACTATTGCCCCAGTAGAGATAGGCCTGTCCATCGTCATCAATAAAAACAGTTGGGTCAATATCATCCCAGCTGATCTTCACATCTGTGGTCATATCATTGGTAATTAATGCTGTACCCCTGGCATCTTTAAAAGGACCAATTGGACTATCGGCAACCGCAACACCTATGGCTTTCCCAGGAATACGGCCATGCTCAACAGCTGCATACCAGTAGAATTTTCCGTTTTTCTCGATCACCTGGGAGGCCCAGGCATCACCTTTTGCCCAGGAAAAATCCCGAGCTTTCAGCGGCGAGGGATGTTCTTCCCAGTCAATCAGATTGGATGAAGAATAGACCAGCCATTCATTCATCAGGTAACGTTCCTGTCCGGCAGGTGCTTCATCATGACCAGTATACAGATAGACCTTGTTTTTATAGACCAGGGCTGCAGGATCCGCGGTGTATTTATCTTTAATAATCGGATTGCCTTCTACAACTTTAACAGATTGTGCAAAACTGCTGAATGCAGGCAGGAAGCACAACGTCAAACAGACATTGGATAAAACTGAGGTTTTCAAAATCTTTTTCATCTTGCTTTTAATTAAGTTCAAGTACAGCTAAAGAAAAAGGCGGTAATTTCACCTTTAATTTTCCATCTTTCAGTACAGCGCCTTTAAAGGAAACAGCTTTGATATAATCCGGCTTTTCAAAGGTGTTGTGATCGTCTATTTTAGAAGAGCTCAGTATCCTGCCACTTACGTTCCTAAATTTCGCTCCGTTTACATCAATTTCAATCTCTTCAGTTTTACTGCTGTTGATGTTTACCACAGAAACATGTGTTAGCCCCCCTGCATTTTTGGAGGCAGAGACAGAAACCGAGGGCAGTTTTTCCTGTCCAAATACATAATCATCTGTTTTTACTTCTACCGGAAGCAGGGTAGCGTCCTGATGCACTTTGTACATCTCCATAACGTGATAGGTTGGTGAAAGCAGCATTTTTTCTTTATTTGTTAAAATAACCGCTTGAAGTACATTGATGCACTGGGCCAGATTGGCAATCTTCACTCTGTCGCTGTGGTTGTTAAAAATGTTTAAAGTAACTCCTGCAATCATGGCATCGCGCATGGTATTTTGCTGGTACAAAAACCCGGGATTGGTCCCTTTTTCTACTTCAAACCATCCGCCCCATTCGTCTACCACCAGGGCGATCTTTTTCTTTGGATCGTATTTATTCATAATGGCGGTATGTTTGGTGATCAGTTCCTCCATCCTTAAGGCCGTTTTCATGGTCTCAAAATATTGTTGCTCTGTGAAACCGGTAGCAGGTCCTTTTTTCTCCCAACTCGGAAAAGAATAGTGGTGCAAAGCAATACCATCCATCATCTGTAAGGGAATACCCTTCATTAAGGTTTCTGTCCAGTGGTAATCGTCTACATTAGCTCCGGAAGCAATTTTAAACAGATTTCTACCTTCCATAAAAGTCGCGTACCTGCGGTATTCTCCTACATAGTATTCAGGTGTCATATTGCCCCCGCAGCCCCAGGCCTCATTTCCTACACCCCAGAATTTCACATTCCATGGCTTGGTCTGCCCGTTCTTTACCCTCAAGTCCGACATCGGGCTTTTTCCTTCAAAATTCACATACTGTACCCAGTCTGCAAGCTCCTGAACGGTACCACTTCCGGTATTACCAGCCAGATAAGCCTCAGTACCCAGCAATTTGCACATGTTCAAAAAATCATGGGTACCAAAACTATTGTCTTCTGTTACTCCGCCCCACATAGTATTGACAATAGATGGCCGCTGCTCTTTTGGCCCGACACCATCTTTCCAGTGGTAACGATCTGCAAAACAACCACCAGGCCACCTCAGGTTTGGAATATTTAGATTCTTGAGTGCTGCGATGATATCATTTCTAACCCCTGCAGTATTGGGGATACTGGAATTTTCGCCCACATAGAAACCGTCGTATATGCAGCGGCCCAAATGTTCTGCAAAATGTCCGTAAATATGTTTGCTGATCGTACCGGATGGTTGATCGGCATGTAATTTAACTACAGTTTGCTGGGCAAACAGACCCTGGCTGCCCAGACTCAACAGGCAGGCACAGGTCAATTTGGAGAGATTTTTTTGGAGTAGGTTCATCTGATTGGTATCGGAATTAGTTAGCAGGATTACGTGAAATATTTGGGTTGACATTCAGTTCTGAAAGCGGAATGGGCAGATATTCTTTACCGGGCGTCCAGGTATTGAAGTCTCCGTCATGCGCTTTCAAAATAGCTAGTTTTTCTGGTTTGTACAGCCATTTCCAGCGGATAATATCATTGATCCGGATAGATTCTATAGCAAATTCCAGGGCTCGTTCGTGAGCGATTTGGTCGCGCATCTGGTCTTGGCTCAGACCTGGTTTTGTGGTCCTCAGGTCTGGGAGATTGGCACGGTCACGCACTTGCTGGATATAATCGTAAGCAGCCGTGGTATTGCCGGATTCGTTCAGTGCTTCGGCATACATCAGCAGTACATCTGCATAACGCATGATCCTGTAATTAATGCCGGAATTTTCCTGATCATCATTACCTGGCCAGTTCAGGCCGTCATGGGTGTATTTTCTTGGGTAAATAGCTGTTTGAGCGAAGGGCCAGGTATTACCATATACAGTGATAGAATTATCATCCGGCTCGTAAGAGGCAATAGTGGCCAGCAAACGGGGATCGCTTTTATCGGTTTTGGTTTTCTCGATTTTATATTCGTTATAAATCCAGCGGGTGGGTAAAAAATCGGAATAGCCATAACCATCCATTGCATAAGTTCTTCCGGTTGAGCTCACTTGTTTCCAGTTGGCATTAGGCTCGCCCCCATAATTCATTACAGTTCCACCTAATGCATCAGGCTGACCAAACTGTACTTCGAACAAGGATTCTGCATTGTTCTTGTTGATCTCTTTGAAATTATCGCGGTAATCGGCCATTAATCTATAGGTTCCTTTCATGGAGCCATTGATCAGGTCGTTAAATTCGGTGGCTGCATCCTGCCATTTTTCCCGGTACAAATAGGCTTTCCCCAACATACCTGTTGCTGCTCCTTTGGTGGCGCGTCCTATCTGGCCGGCGTCGGCCCCTGTAAGGCCCACATAGCTTAAGGGCAAAGCATCTTTGGCTGCTTTAAAATCTGCAATGATCTGATTCCACAAGGCTTCTTCTGTAGCCGTATGCGGGAAATACTTTGTTTTATCGGTAGGCAACTCATCTATTAAGGGCACAACTTTGTAGGTAACCGCAAGGTTAAAATAAGCCAGACCGCGAAGAAAATGTGCTTGTCCAAGCAAACGTTTCTTCAGATCCTCATTCATGGTAATGGAAGGCACATTAAAGATTACCTGATTTGCCCGCCATACGAGCTGGTAATGCGTTGCCCAGAGCCATTGTACTGGTCCGGAATTGGAAGGTATAGTGAAATTTCCAACCTGTACAAGATCACTCCAAGGACTATCTCCAGTAAAATCATCCCCCCTTCCATCAGTAAGGGCGGGAAACATCCGCATATAAGTTCCATCCTGGATTAAACTGTTGTATACTGCATCTAATCCTGCTTTTGCATCGGCTTCAGTTTTCCAATACAAGTCTATGGTTTTGGCATTAGGGTTCTGGATATCCAATTGCTTTTTGCAACCGGTAAAAGCCAGTCCTAATAAAACGCCATATAATATTTTCTTCATCACGTTGTGTTTAATTATATTGATCTTTTTTAAAAGCCAGCTTGTATCCCAAATAAGAAAGTTCTTGGAGTTGGATAGGAGCCTGCGTCGTAACCTGGTTGAAAAGGGTCTCTTTGTGCAAAATCCGGGTTATAACCTTTGTAATATTGGAAGGTGTAAGCGTTTTGCACGGTGGCATAAATCCTTAACCGCTGCGCAAATTTGACAAGTTTTTTTGGAAGCGTATAGCCTAAGGAAATTGTATTGATCCGTAAATAGTCTCCTTTTTGAAGCCAGCCTTTACGATCAGAATCTATTCCGTTCTGGTTTGGATCATTTGCCACTAAACGAGGGTATTCATTATTAGGATTGCTTGGTGTCCATCTGTTTAGCGCATCTTCATGATAGTTAATATAATCTGTGGTGTGCATTAATGAGCGGTACAATCCGCTATTAATCAGGTATCCTGCCGCACCAGAAGCAAAGAAGGTAAAATCGAAGCTTTTATAACTGGCATTAAAGTTTAAACCATAATACACTTTAGGTAAAGAACTACCCAGATCTGTCCGGTCATAATCGTTAATGATTCCATCTGGAGCGCCATTTGGGCCGCTAATATCTTTGAATTTCAGATCGCCTGGTGCAGTTAAGGAATTTTGAAAAGCATGGTTATTGATTTCTTCCTGCGACTGGAATACTCCTTCGACAACTCTACCGTAATGTCGGCCAATTTCATGTCCTACTTTACTTACAAATCCACCAACAATACGCTGTGTTTCTGTGCTGTTGAGCTCCAGCAATTCGTTACTAACCGTAGTCACGTTAGCAGACACATCCATGGTAAAATCTCCTTGTCTTTTATGATAACCCATCACTACCTCAAATCCTGAATTGCGCATAGAAGCTGCATTGACCGTAGGATAAGTATTAATAGATCCCACACTTGCCGGGATTTGAACGCCGATCAAGGCGTCTGATGTTTTATTATTATAATATTCTGCGGTCACATCAAACATACCATGAAACAAAGAAGCATCCAATGCTATATTTTTAGTAATCTTCGTTTCCCATTTTATAGTACTGTCATAAACATTGGTTTGTGTTCCGCCTACAACTTTACTTCCATTAAAGTTGTATACGATATTGGGGTTCAGATAGCCTTGATAAAGAAATTCTCCTATATTGGCATTTCCTAGTTTCCCATATCCCCCTCTAAGTTTCAAATCGCTGATGAAAGAAGGTAATGTAAAGAACTTCTCTTTACTGATGCGCCATCCGGCAGATATTCCCGGAAAATTACCATATTTATTACCCGGTGCAAATCTGGTCGATCCATCTCTTCTGAAATTTGCGGTGAGCAGATAACGGTCATCATAATTATAATTCAAACGGGCAAACATCCCAAAAAAAGCATACGGATATTTACTTCCGGCTAAAGATTTATTGGTTCCGTTATCTAAAACCAGGTAATCCGGATCAAGTTGTTCTGAATGTCCACTGAGTGTACTTGTCGTGTTTTTATTGTAACTGACCCCGGTAACCACATTAACGACATGCTTACCAAAAGTCTTATCATAAGTCAGCGTATTGTCGATTAAATTATTGGTATAGGTTCTGGTGGCATTGTCTAAACGGTTCACCGATTCTTTAAAAAAGAAGCCAAGATCAAATACCGGCTGAAAAGCAAAATCGTGTGCTATGGTTTTATCATAAGCAGCGTTTACCTTGTATTTTAAGCTGTGTCCGTTACTGTTGAGTAGTTGCGCTTCAGCCCAGGCTACTGCAAAAGTTCTGTCTACATCTGTATAATTGGTAAATAAGCTATTTACCCCCACCACATTAAGCGATATCGCTCTTTCCAAATCTGATTGTGTACCTCCAAAACCGTTAAGCATCGTGGGGTCATAAACCTTTTGTGTTGGGATGGCAATCAATAAGTCATTGATCATAGCCGGCCTTCCTCCTTTTAAAACATCACCACGGTAAGTGAGTGAATTTTCTTTAGAATGAGTATAACTTAAAGATTGGCCGAACTTAAAGATTCCCTTTTGCTGCGTAGTATTTACACGACCTGTGTAACGGGTATAATCGGGGCCCTGGCCTACAAATGTACCACCTTGTTTAAAGTAATCAAGGGATACATTGTAGGTAGAGCTTTCCGTACCACCAGAAAAATTAAGGTTCTGATTGACTCTCTGACCTGTTTTTAAACCTTCCTTTTGCCAGTCAGTATCCACATTACTGATGTAACGTGGATTGTTGGGATCATTGGCTGGTGCCATGGTCTGATTGCCATTCAATTGGGATTCATTATTTAAAGTTTGATAACCTACACGGTTGGCCACTGGTATCCTCTGAGCCACTTTATCCACTCCGTAGTAACCGCTATAGTCGATGCGTAAAGGGGCTCCCTTTTTACCTTGCTTAGTGGTAATGATAATGACCCCATTGGCTGCTGCTGCACCGTAGATCGCCGCCGCAGTACCATCCTTCAGGACCTGCATAGATTCAATATCATTTGGACTAAAATCTCTTGGGGGATTAAAAAGCATGACTCCATCTACGACATACAAAGGTGTCTGGTTGCCAAAGGTGGTTAAGCCACGGATACGAATCGTCGGCGACGAACCTGGCTGACCATCATTGGTTACCGAGATACCAGCCACGCGACCCTGTAGCAATTGTCCAACATCACTGGCCGATGTCTTTTTCATCTCTGTTGTATTTACTGAAGCTACCGAACCGGTCACATCACTTTTCTTCTGGCTTCCATAGCCGACTACAACGACATCGTTTAGGGTTACACTGCTTGGTTTTAGCACAACATTAACCTGGCTTCGCCCATTTAATTCAATCTCCTGATCTGTAAAACCCAGGAGTTTCACCAACAACACATCATTAGCGGATGCAGGAATAGAAAAGTGACCACTACCATCTGTCGCGGTAGCCGCAGGCTTCCCTTTAACCTGAACGGTTGCTCCAGGTAGTCCTATGCCCTGCTCATCGGCAATTTTTCCTTTGACCAGAGGCTGACTCTGGGCTTTCAGGAAAACCGGAAAGAAAAGGAGCAACAACAGCAAATGCCAATTGTGCCTCCGGTAATTTTGGAGTAAAAAAGATCTCATAGAATTATATGTTTATTATTTGGTTGCAAGTGAGAATTAACAAAAAGTAAAGGTGCCGCCGGGATGTACATAGTTGAAAATTTCGCCTATAAATCCGGAACATTTTCATGCCTTATTCCTTCAATTATAGCACAGGTTAATACTTGGTTTTTTATCCTGATCAATACTTTATGATCATAAATCGAATGTAGGGAAAAAACATTAACCGTCAAATTAACATTTAAAAACAAGATAGAAGTTGATTTGATAATTAAAAACATCATACAAACAGCTCACCAAACAGTACATAAAC
>NZ_QAIL01000210.1 GCF_003061025.1 Pedobacter sp. HMWF019
ATCCGAATCAGCTCACTTGACCTTACAGCCTGTTCTTAATACGCATGAGTGCATTGAAGACTGGAATGTAGATTTGGACGACGAGGACTATGTACTCAGGATCATATCCCATGAGCTAAAACACCATCAAATTATCGAATTGATTAATCAATACGGCTATGAATGCCGTGAATTAAAATAATTTAAATGAAAGCAAACGAAATTATCCCTTTTACCGGCTACCAAAAAGCCGTTATATTTATTCTTGCAATTACCCAGTTTACGGTTATTCTGGATTTTATGGTCATGTCGCCTTTGGGCGACCTTCTGATCAAGTCTTTGGATATGAAACCTTCTAATTTTGGAGTTGCGGTTTCTGCCTATGCTTTTAGCGCTGGTATCTCTGGTCTTCTGACGGCAGGCTTTGCTGACCGTTTTGACCGGAAAAAGCTCTTGTTGTTCTTTTACAGCGGGTTCATTATTGGAACAATATTTTGTGGAGTTGCACAGTCTTATCAGGTTCTGGTTGCTGCCAGGATCATCACTGGACTGTTTGGAGGTGTGATTGGCTCCATTTCTATGGCCATCATTACTGACCTTTTTGCTTTACAGCAAAGGGGGCGTGTTATGGGGTTTGTAACAATGGGTTTTGGTGCAAGTCAGGTTTTAGGTATTCCTATAGGATTGTATATCGCTAATTTATGGGGTTGGGAAGCACCTTTTTTAATGGTTGCAGGAATGGCTGTGATGGTAGCAATATTTATTGCAATTACACTTAAACCTGTGACTCAACACCTGAAACTGCAAAATGATAAATCTGCCTTTACACATTTATGGCATACGGTATCCAAACGGGATTACAGAATTGGGTTTATGGCTACTGCTGTATTGTCGATTGGTGGCTTTATGATGATGCCTTTTGGAAGTGTATTCGCGGTAAATAATCTGCATGTTACAGAAAAACAACTTCCTTTACTGTTCATGGTATCGGGTGTAAGCGCGCTTGCCGTTATGCCATTGGTTGGCCGTTTGAGTGATAAAGTAAGCAAATATAAATTGTTTGCTGTAGCTTGCTTTTGGATGATTGCGGTTTGTGTGATCTATACCAATTTGTCAATAACACCGTTTTGGATTGTACTGGTGCTCAACGTAATGATGATGATGGGAGTTATGGGAAGAATGGTTCCTTCACAGGCCTTAATGAGTGCAGTACCCGAAATGGAAGATAGAGGGGCATTTATGAGCATTAATGCTTCCCTTCAGCAAATTGCCGGAGGAATTGGAGCTGCAGTAGCAGGTATGATTGTATACCAGGACAACAAATTCAGTCCTTTGAAAAACTATGATATTGTGGGTTATGTGGTCTTTGCGATATCATTGATCAGTATTTATCTGATGTATCGGGTAAATGAGGTAGCTAAAAAGAGAGCAAATGAAAGACCGCTCTTAGCTAAAGAGGAAGCTGAAGAAATACTAATCGCAGCAGAGTTTTAAAAAAAAAGCCCTCAATGAAATTCATTGAGGGCTTTTTTTGTGCAGGACTAATATCCTGTATTTTGTTTTAGTTTTTTATTGGCGTCTAATTCTGATGATGGAATTGGGAAAAGCAGTTGGAAATCCTGTACAGTAACATTATTTACTGCTTTTTCAACTTCCTTATATTTTCCCAGACGGATCAGATCCCAGCGTCTATGCCCTTCAATGCAAAGCTCGCGGGAACGATCCTTAACCAAGGAGTCTACAAATGCAGCAGATGTAGGTGTATTGGCAAGACTTAGTTGTTGTGTTGGTAAAGTCAGACCTGCACGTGCTCTAACCGCATTTAAGCCATTAAATTTAGCTGGATCTGCCGGGTTTACCATGTTCATTGCCTCAGATTGCATCATCAATACATCTGCATATCTCAGAACAATCCAATTTACCCGGGAGTTATTCGTACCCGCAACCCATTTAGGATCTTTAAATTTCGAGATATAAGGTGTAACAGTAGTATTTGCTGCTGTATTGGATACGTTCCAGTTTTTCCGGATGACATCGTCTTTGGTGTAGGTGTTGTTGAACAGGTTCAGGTTGGCAACAAATGATCCGGAACCCTTTACAATAGCAGGAGAGAACATTCTGATAATAATGTTCTGGGTTGTACTGTTGTCATCTCCAAATTGTACGTCAAAGATGTGTTCTGTTTGAGTTGGAAAATACTTAAGGTCGCAATTAAATACGTCAGAATAGTTATTCATCAGTTTATAAATACCTGAATTAATAACTTTATTGCATGATGCAAGTGCATTTTGACTGTCATTAACATCAGCAAATGTTGTGCTACTGCGTTGCAGATAAACCCTGGCAAGCATTGCAGACGCCGCGCCTGTGGAGACCATTCCTTTAATGCTAATTTTGTTCTCTGCGTAGCAATTGGCTTCTGCGAATTTAAGATCCGAAATGATCTGCTCATACACTTTTGCTGCTGGAGATTTATCCGGGTAAAGGTTTGGATCCTCAAGGCTTTGGATTGGTTTCAGTACTATTGGCACATCGCCAAAACTTCTTACAAGGTCAAAATATGCCATGGCGCGAAGAAACATGGCATTGCCAATGATATTATTTTTTGGGGCATCATCCATATTGATGCCAGGAACATTGGCAATGACGTCATTTGCCCGGCTAATAAGTTTGTAACTGTTTTGCCACCAGTTCTGGATCTCAATATTAGATGCTGTATACTGTAATTTATACAAATCAATACGTTCCTGATTTTGCGTGAGTAAAGGGACAAGACCATCTCCAGTCAGTTCAGTAATCAAATAGATGGTGCGCTGATAGTAGGCTTGTGGTTGTAGCTGGCTTAGTACACCATTTATGGCGAGTTGAGCATCAGCAGCTGTTTTATAAAAGTTAACCGGTGTTAAAACACTATAAGGCTTTTCTTCCAAAGCTTTTTTGCAAGAGGCAAAAAACAGAGGGACTAAAGCTAAAGCTATAAATATTTTTTTCATCTCATTATTCTGTTAAAGGTTAAAAACCAAGTCTTAATCCCAGGGTATATGTCCTGATATTTGGATAAGGGTTGTAGTCAGTTCCCAGGGAAGTGAAATTTCCTGCAGAATTTGAATAAGAGTTCACCTCAGGGTCATATCCTGAATATTTAGTGATCGTAATCAAATTCTGTCCAGTCACATAGACGCTAGCCGTTTTGAATACAGAAGACATTTTGGGCAGAGGAAGGTCGTAAGTCAATGTAATTGTTTTAAAGCGTAGATAGCTTCCGCTTTCCAAAATATCGCTTGTTGGGCCAAGTCCTCTTCTCAAAGTACTGCCTAAACTTGGTAACGTATTGCTGGTGCCTTCTCCATTCCAACTATTGGTTAATACATAGGCTAGTTTATTATCGGATAAGGTTCCATTCTCAATTTCTATCTTATTTTCATTTAAGATCTGATTTCCATACACACCCTGTAATAGAATAAACAAGTTAAATTTGCCTACAGTCAGGTTGTTGGATATTCCATAAGAGAATTTAGGTAATGCCTGCCCGATAATGGTCCTGTCTGCATCGTTGATCAAGTGGTCACCATTCAGATCTTTATATTTTGGATCTCCTGGTTTAACAGGGGTAGTGATGCCACTTTGTGAAATCTCCTGAGCACTCTGCCAGATCCCGTCAAAGACGTAACCATAGAAGGAACCTATTGGCTTGCCTACCTGCAGAATAGCGGCACTTCTTCCGCCAGGATAAAGACTCGAACTTACGTTACCCGTTAACTGTGAATTTACACCTCCAAGATCTAGTATTTGGTTGATGTTTCTTGAAAAGTTAAGTGTAGTAGACCATTTTACTTTCTCCGATTGAATATTTTGTGTATTCATTGAAAATTCAAACCCCCTATTACGAACGGCACCGATATTATCAATAACAGTTGTGAAACCACTGGTTGATGGTACAGTGCGGTTAAATAATAACTTGGTGGTTTTCTTGTTGTAATAGTCTGCAGTAAAACTAATCCGGTTTTGGAACAGTCCTAAATCAAGACCTGCGTTATAAGCAGTGGTGGTTTCCCATTGTAAATTTGGATTTCCAATGTTGTTTGGTGATGCACCTACTATACGGCCATTAGAATAATAAGTGTTAAAAGAATATTGCTGTAAAGGGGAGTATGCCGGTATATTTGAATTCCCCGTCAGACCATAGCCAAGTCGTAATTTAAGATCGCTGATCTTTTCGTTATCTTTCAGGAATTCTTCAGAAGAAACTCTCCATGCTAAAGCTCCGGAAGCAAAATTTCCCCATTTATATTTTTCTCCTAATGGAGAAGAACCATCTCTCCTGTAGGAAAGTGTAACCAGGTATTTGTCCATTAAACTGTAATTTACCCTTGCAAGCAGGGATGCAAGGGCCACTTTATTTGCAGTTGATGTTGCTGTTGTACTTCCACCAACACTTAAATTATCTGTACCTAAATTGTTTGTAGTTAATGCCGTTGCAGTTGTTGTATTGCTGCTAAACTTAAACTCCTGATAAGTGAAACCAACCACGGCGCTGATGGAGTGGATCTTATTTAAGATGGTATTATAGCTTAATGTGTTTTCGTTTAACCAGCTTAAATTCTGTGGATTAACGATTTGGGCGTAGCCATTTGTACTTGCACCTAAAAAGGTTGTATTTGGCCTGAAAGTCTGTTCTTTAGAGAAACGGTCATCTGTACCAATACTAACTTTGAGTTTAAAATTCTTAATGAACTCGTAGTCTGCAAATGCATTGGCAAACAAGCGCAAGTTAGTGATGGAATTGGTATTCAAAGTAGCAGCTGCTATTGGATTACCCAATGTGTTTGTATAACCCGCCGGACTGTTTTGGTAAGTGAATGCTCCATTGGTGTCATAAATTGGAACACCAGGGTTGATCCGTAAGGCATCAAGTAAAGTACCTCCGCCTGCACCACCTGTTGTATTCACATTTGCCAGGTTTTGCTTATCGTAGGAAATCTGAGAGTTTAAACCAAAATTAATCTTCTTGCTTACCGCCCGGTTAAAATTGTACCTCATTGTTCCACGCTGATAGCCTGAATTTAAGATAATTCCTTTTTGATCGAAATAGTTAAAGCTCAGCAAGTATTTGGTGCCATCCGAACCACCCATCATAGAGACGTTTGCATTTGTGATAGGTGCGGTTTTAAATAATGCTTTCTGGTAATTTGTTCCTTCCCCCAGTGCATTAATCTGATCTTGAGTATAAGGAATAGGCGTTTGTGTGGTGTTGTTTTGGTTCAAATAGGCGGTTACCTGGTTCAGATAGCTGGCAAACTCGCTGGCATTCATCATATCAAGTGTTTTGCCAACTTTTTGAAAGCCAGAATAGACATCTGCATTGATTACGTTTTTTCCGCCTGATCCAGACTTTGTGGTAATAATGACAACTCCATTTGCTCCCCGGTTACCATAAATAGCGGTAGAAGAGGCGTCTTTCAAAATGTCTATAGAAGCTATATCATTGGAATTTAGCGCGGTGATATCTGCACCTGCATAACCATCTACAACATATAAAGGATCACTGCTAAAATTAATGGAGTTTGTTCCTCTTACACGCACGCTGAAAGCGGCTCCCGGCTGAGAATTGGTTTGTGTTACCTGTACACCACTAACCTGGCCTTGCAACATTTGAGCAGTTCCAAAAACAGGTGTTTTATCCACATTGGTTAAACCAACAGATGCAACAGAGCCCGTTACATCTTTCTTTCTCTGGGTACCATAACCTACTACAACAAGTTCGTTCAGGTTTTTGGAATCTGAAGTTAATTGTATATCTATTTTAGTCTGATTTCTTACCGAAACCTCCTTTGGACTAAAGCCGATAGAAGAAACGATCAGTACGGAGCTAATGTCAGGAACGCCAATGGAATACCGGCCGTTAACGTCTGTAGACGTTCCGGTATTTGTACCTTTTACTTTGATACTTGCTCCCGGTAGTGGGAGATGATTTTCATCAGTAACCGTTCCTGTTATAGTGATTATTTGTTGATTGCGGGTTGCGTTGAAAGAGATACCATTGTCCAATTTACCGCGTGCAGGATCAGGGGCCGGCTTGGCCCATGCATTTCCGATTAGGGGTAAACTGAAGACAATTTGTAAAAACGCAACCTTACATACTTTCGAATGTAAAAGTCTTGATTTCATGATTTTTAGGTGATAAGTTTTTTAATGTTTTTGTGTTAGTGCTGTTAGTAATCAGCAAAGACTATGAGCCGTCCGTTATTTTCATAGGGCTTTGAATTTGGTAAATATTTTGGTTAGAATGTATTGGACCTATACGGTCTATAATCAAACATAAGTTGATTATTTGAACACTTTTCACGTTTTAACCAGTTTATTTACGGAATCGTTTCCGCCAGCTACAAAATAAATCTTGGAAATTGTATGCAAAAATCTTAAGCCCAGGTCATTAATTCATCTAAAAAGGCAATTTGACGCTCGTTGATCTTCAGTCGGGCTTCTGCAAGATCAAACCACCTAGCCTGATCTATCTCTGGAAATTGTTGAATCTTACCTGATTTAGGGGGCCACTCCAGATCAAAAGTATTGCAGACAATATTGGCAACTTCCAGTTCCCCGGCTATCGCCCAACCATATACTGTTTTGCCACCTTTTTGAATTATTGGATTTAAAGGCCTAAAGTTGCCGGAAGGCACATAACCTGTTTCTTCCTGAAATTCCCTTAACGCCGTCTTTAACAGTTCCTCGTCGTTTTCAGACTCGCCCTTAGGAATAGTCCACCAGCCGGCATCTTTGTTTTTAAAGAAAGGTCCGCCAGGGTGTACCAGTAAAACCTGGAGCTGATCTAGTTTCTTTTTGTAAAGTAATATTCCTGCACTGATTTTGCCCATGTACAAATATATTATAGTTCTAATGTTTTATATCTTGTTATATTTTATATTAGCGCAATAAAATCATTTCAATTTATCCATGGACTCCCTGCCAGAACAAAATGGTCTCTCAATTGTATCCAACTTTAAGGCAGGAAATGAGGGAGCATTTGATCAGCTTTTTAATCATTTGTACAGTCCATTATGTGTATTTTCCCAGCGGATAGTGAATGATCATTTTGCTGCTGAAGATATTGTACAGGAAGCCTTTGTGAAATTATGGGAAAGACATGCTGACTTTGATACTTTCCCTGCCATCCGTTCTTTTCTGTACATTACGGTGAAAAATGCTGGTTTTAATTTTTTGGAAAAAGGTAAGGTAAAGCAGAAGCATCAGGACTATGTACTCAAACATGACCTAAGTATAGAACGAAGTATTCTTCATGGTATTATAGAGGCAGAAGTCCTTCATAATATTGTTTCTACTATCGAGACTCTTCCAGAGCAATGTCAGCGTGTCATCAAAATGACTTTTTTAGAGGGCCTTAAGCCTAAAGATATATCAGCTAAACTTGGTATTTCAGTGAGTACAGTCAATAATCAAAAAATGAGAGGACTATCTCTGTTGAAAGAAAGACTTACCCAACGGGATTTCTTATTTTGTGCAGCCGTGATTATTCATGGTTTCTGGAAATAATAAAAAATATTTTAAGAATCTTTAGATAAAATAAGGGGAGTTCCTGTTCTATATGCAAAACAGGTACTTAATATGGAAGAGCAGGAAGTTCAGTATTCCTTTAGAATTGCTGGCTTAATTACAAGATATATGAATAACAGCCTTGATCCGTTGCAGCAGGAGGAACTGATGCAATGGATCAATGACGATCCTGCTAACGAAAGCCTATTTAAAAAGTTAAACAGTCGGGATGGGCGGGATCATTATCTAAACGGCCTTAATTCCTTTCCGGCAGTAAACGCATTGGTTAGGGTAAAAGACAGGATACATGGTACCTCTAAGGTGCTGAAGATGAGAAGACGGAAACAGAAGTGGGTGTATGCATCTGTAGCGGCAGTATTATTGCTGATCTCTATTGCCAGCTGGTTTGTAGTGGAAAACAAAACAAACGATGACGAGCTGCGCTATGCTACTGAAAGTATTTCGCCAGGAAGAACTGTAGCTACACTCACTTTATCTAACGGAAAAAAGATAACCCTTGATAGTATAGCAAACGGTAGGTTTGCTGAACAGAGTGGTGTTTCTATTAGTAAAACTAAGGATGGAAACCTTGTTTACCAATTTAGTGAACAGCGTACAGGGGTAGATAATGATCAGTTTAATAGCATAGAAACCCCAAAAGGAGGAACTTACCAGATCAACTTACCGGATGGTACTAAAGTATGGCTCAATGCGGCGTCTTTATTAAGATTTCCAGTGCGTTTTTCTCAAAAGGAAAGACGTGTTGAGTTGGCTGGGGAAGGCTATTTCGAAGTTGCCAAAGATAAAAGCAGGCCATTTTTTGTTAAGAACAATACTCAGGAAGTCAAAGTTTTAGGTACGCATTTCAATATTAATGGATATAGCGACAATACATTTGTACAAACTACGCTGATTGAAGGTTCTGTCCAGGTTTCAAGTTTCCAGGAGGCATCAGATATTGAGCATGTTGTATTGAGACCAGGACAGCAATCGGAGTTAAATTCGGGCAATTTTATTGTAAAACCAGCTAATATCCAAGAAGTTATGGCCTGGAAAAACGGAAACTTTCTTTTTGATGCGATGGAGTTAAGCAATATACTAAAACAGCTTAACCGCTGGTATAATATCAATGTCGATTATAGCGGTGTTCCGAATCTTCGCCTTACGGGTTATATATCCAGGAACGAGTCTCTATATCGCGTTTTGCAAATGCTTGAAATTACCGCAAATGTGAAATTTAAAGTGCAAAATAAAGTTTTGAAAACCTCGATTAAAAAATAGATGCCTATGTAACAGCGATACTATAGATATGCCGGAAACTCTTAAGAAGAAATTTCCAAAAAAAATAAACCGGCTGCGCAGCCACGCAGTCCGGTTTTATTAAGGCAGCAAGACCGCAATTAAACGCAAATTCAACTAAACAATCAACCACCTTAACCTTCCAAAGATATGGAATTCATTATTCTATGCAATAACCTGCATGGCCCTAAGAAGAATAGCCGGTGCCTCCGGTTTTTAAAATCTAAAACGATTTTAATTATGAAACTCACTGTAATCATTTTAACCATTGCTTGTTTGCAGGTTACTGCAGCTGGCTATTCTCAGCAAGTTACGCTCTCGGAAAAAAATGGGTCTTTAAAAGATGTGCTGTTAAAGATCAGAGAACAAAGTAAATACCAGATCCTTTTCAATGACAGCTGGCTACTCAAAGCAAAGCCGGTAAATATTAAGATTGATAAAGCCTCAATAGAAGAAGTCATGGATCGCTCTTTAGAAGGACAACCATTTGATTACCTGATTTCTGATAAGACGATCCTCATTACGCTAAAGGAAGTTAATCTTCTAGACAGGGTAATGAATTACATCAAAACGGCTGAAATTATAGGTAAAGTATTGGATGAAAAGGGAATTCCTATGCCTGGTGTAAGTGTTAAGGCACGAAAAAGTGGAAAAGTAGCTATTACAGATCAAGACGGTAATTATAGGCTCCTGGCAGAAGACAATGACATACTTATTTTTTCTTATGTGGGATATCGTTCTACTGAGCTGCAGGTAAAAGACAGGAAGATGATCAATGTTACCATGGAACCTAATCCTGCGCAGCTGGAACAAGTAATGGTTACCGGGTATCAAACGATCTCAAGAGAACGCGCAACAGGTTCGTTTACCCAGGTGGGTAGGGATGTGTTGAATAGCCGTCCTGTTTCAAACTTATCTACTGCTTTACAAGGAATGGTAGCTGGTATGCAAGCTAAAGAGCGGGCAGACGGTAGTGTAGATTTTTTGATTCGGGGAAATACCTCCTTATATGCGGATAAAAGCCCATTGGTTGTGGTAGATGGTTTTCCAGTATCAGCGAGTGATTTTTCTGATATTAACCCAAATGACGTTGAATCTGTTACTGTGTTGAAAGATGCCGCTGCTGCTTCAATTTGGGGTGCCCGGGCAGCGAACGGGGTTATCGTGATTGTAACCAAAAAATTAAAAGGAACGAGCAAACTCAAAGTAGAAGCGAATGTCTTTACGCGTATTTCTAATAAGCTCAATCTGGATCAGGTGCTTACCCAGGCCAATTCGGCAGATCAGGTGGCTTACGAAAGAAAAGCATTTGACAACAACTGGACTTTTTTTCCTTACTCCGGTTCATTTGGTGATATCTCCAATTCGCTAACCTTGGCACAGGAACTTTTATATGCCAATAAGAATGGTACCTTAAGTACTGCTGATATGAATGCTGGGCTTGATCGTTTAAGTAAGATAAGCAACCGTTCCCAGATTAAAGATTTGTTGCTGCAAAATGCAATTCTTGATCAGTATAACGTGAACCTGCAGGCAGGGACAGAAAAATCAAAGAGTTATGCATCTATACTTTATGAGAAAAATAAAGGCAATTACGTGAAGAACAAATATGACAGATTCAATTTAAATTTCAATAATAGTTATCAGCTGGCCACCTTCCTTAATTTTAACATTTCTGCCAATCTTCAGTATAAGAGGGCAGAAAACAGTGGTGCAACTATAGCTGAAATTCAGGACCTTTCTCCATATGAGATGTTGCTCAATCCGGATGGAAGTTATGCAACCAATCTAAATACGTATAACCGGGAACAGCTCGCCCTGATTCCTGCTTCAAAATTTCCCTATGCTGATTGGTCTTATAACCTGTTGCGCGAGGTCAACGGAAGAAAACTGACAAATCAGAATTTAAGTGCGAGAATACAAACAGGGTTGAATTTGAAAATCACAAAAGGTTTAACTTTTGATACTAAATTCCAATACGAAAGAGCAAAAGTAGATTACAAGGACTATTATGATGAGAGCACATTTTTTGTGCGAAGTCTGGTAAACAGTATGACCGAATACAACGATAATACAAAAACTGTAGGTAGATCCTATATTCCAAAAGGGGGTATTTTAAAAGGACGTACCGTACTCAATGATGATGGATCAACAACTAACTTACCCAATACAGATTTAGAAAGTTTTCTGGTGCGTAATCAGCTGAATTTTGATAAAACCATTGGATCCAAACATAGTATTTCGGCTATTGTGGGTATGGAAATTTCCCAGTCGACCTTAAATACCAGGATTAATCCTTACGCCTATGGATATTCAGAAGATAAACTGCAGGCCACCGTTCCTCCATATGGGTATGGAAGTTCTTTGGATCAGTTTACAGACTTTGAAGGCAATTCTGGGGTAATTGTTCCTGGTGGAAATACAACCTTTGGCTGGACACGAAATAAATTTGTTTCTTTCTATGGAAATGCTTCCTACAGCTATGATAATAAATATACCTTAAGCGGAAGCATACGTAGTGATGCATCTAATTTTATTACAGATGATCCAAAATTACGCTGGTCTCCATTATGGTCGGTTGGGGCAAAATGGAATTTGAAAAATGAAGATTTTATGGATAACATGAAGTCAGTTAACCGCTTGGAATTACGTTTAACTTATGGAAAGAATGGAAATGTGGAAAGCTCAACATCTACAAAAGCCCTGTTAAATGTTGGCACCAGTCTGAATTCAAGCACGGGAACCATTACGGCTACAATTGCGGATAATGGAAATCCATTTTTACGTTGGGAAAAAACAACCAGCGCAAATTTAGGTGTTGACTTTGCCTTGTTTAATAACAAACTTTTCGGAACCATAGACCTCTATAATAAGAAGGGTGATGGAATTATTGGTGTGGTAGCGCTACCTGCAGCCACTGGAACGACGAGCCAGAAATTCAATAACGCAGGTATAACCAACCGAGGTATTGAGATTACGCTAGGTACAAATGTAGATATTCCAAATACCCCAATTCACTATACAACCTCATTTAATTACGCTTATAATTATAATAATATCAATAGTTTATATAATCCACCGCTTTATGTGTACCAAATGATAGAGGGAGCCTTTGTACAGGGCAAGCCAGTAAATTCTATTTATTCGTTTGAATACAGAGGTATGAAAGACGGTGTGCCTCAAGTTGCAGGACCGAATGGAACATTGATCTCTTTTAATGATCTGGCACCATATAACAGGGGGCTTGGTTTGCCTTTTCTCAAGTATGAAGGAACTTCAACACCTCCACATACATTAGGCTGGGTTAACAACATCAAGGTTAAAGACTTTAGCTTAACAGCCGTTTTCATAGGGACACTTGGTGGAGTATACCGCAACCCTGTTTTTGATTACGCGGCTACAGTGGGCTTTGGGAAGACCTTCGTCAATAAATACATCAGCGAAGTGTTGGCAGGTAACCCAAACCTTCCTGGATTTGCACTTCCAAATGAAACTAGTACTTATCGTTGGGACCGTTATGCACCAAATCTGAGCAGTCTGGTTGAAAGCTCTTCATATATTGAATGTAAAGAGCTTACGCTTGAATACACACTTTCCAAGAGAATAACAAAAGCACTTAACATCAATAATATTAGAGTTTTCGCTCAAACCAGGGATCTGGGTATGATCTGGCATGCGAACAGTCAAGGTTTTAACCCAGACTGGCTGCCTGGAACAGACAGGCCACAGCAAAGTTATACATTCGGTGTAAACCTTCAATTTTAAGATCTGAACAACATGAAAACAATACAATCAGTCATTTTAATTACCGGGTTGATTCTATTTGCAGGGTGTAAGAAATACCTTTCAGAAGAACCCAAAAAACAAGCCAGTATCCAAACGGTAGAACAGCTAGAAGCATTGGTTGACAATGCGACTGCCTTTGCCTATGTCACCAGTCTTACTGCAACTTATTCTACTGACGATGCAGAAATCACCAAAGAATTGTACAAGAACAATCCTTCTGCTTTTACCATTGATAACATGCAATACTATGTAAATAGTGTGAGTGGGGTAGTTGGTGCAGCAGCAGATGCATTATGGAATGGAGAATATAAAAAGATATTCACTGCAAACTTAATACTGGCCAATATCGACCAGGTTACTGGCGATGAGACCATCCGTCAACGTGTAAGAGCGGATGCGTATTTTATTCGTGCCTATTCTTATTGGGTGCTGGCCAATTATTACTGCGCACCCTACAGCGATGCCAATTTAGGTTCTATGGGCCTTCCTTTAAAAAAGACAGTTGACTATACTGAGCCACTTAAACGGGCAACACTGAAAGAGACTTATGATTTTATTCTTTCGGATATTGCAGAGGCACAAAAAGTAGCTAACGATGATGTCGATCCTGTAAGAGCATGGCGGGTGAGTAAAAAAGCGATTGCGGCATTTATGAGCCGATATTATTTATTCACGGGTAATTATGATCAAAGCCTGGAGCAAGCTGCAAAGGCACTTGGAAGTATCAATGCAAAGCTAGTGGATTACAAAACCCTGAAGCCAGGTATTTCCAAATCTTACACCAGTCCGGCGGCAACGCTAAACTACGTGGAACAAAACGACTGGCAACCGGCAAAATTTTTGTACTGGCCAGAATTCTATTATACCCGTTATACCTATACAGCCTCTCAGTGGTATCTTCCAAGTAAAGCCTTGCTAAATTTATACGATACACAAAATGATCTCCGCTATAAAAGTTTTATGATTCCAAATGGTGGAAGGAGAATGTCGGTTGTTATTCCAGCAGCATTCAGGTATACAGTATTTAGCGATGGAAAATATTTACCGGATGGGCCAACCATTGCTGAGGTGCTTCTGAATAAAGCAGAAGCATTGGCACGCAAAGGAGACGCCACTGGCGCAATGGATGCTGTAAATATCCTTCGTATGAAACGAATGAGTACCTATATTCCATTAACAGCAAGCGGTAAAGACGAGGCAATTAAAAAAGTTTTGGAAGAAAGAAGACGAGAAATGCCCTTTTCCATGCGCTGGTATGATATCCGCCGTTTTAGTGTAAATGATTACCCAGGAGATAATGTAACTGTAACCCGTGATTTCTTCAATGTATCCATCGGTGCTGTAGATGTCAATTCACCAAAAACCTATACATTGGATACCAAGCGTCTGCTGGTACCAATTAATGGTGTTGAAATGGATGCCAGCAAGGGCCAAATACAACAAAATGCTTATTAACGAACCTTTTAAAACACCATAAAGATGAAAATAATCTTAAGAATTTCTGTTGCCGCAGCCTTGATGCTTCCGCTCTCTCTGTTTGCGCAGGAAAAAAATAAAACGATAACAGATGCGGCTGTTCTTACAAAGCTGAAAAGAGCTGTTGAAGCCAATCCAAATGATTTAAAAGCTCACGAAGAATATATTAAAGCTGCGGGAATAGAAAATCCGCAAACCCTGGTACAATATGAAGCCTGGCAGAAAAAATTCCCTACATCAGCTGTTGTTCCTTATGCTGTTGGCGCAGCTTATGCGGATGAGGAAAGCCCGAAAGCAAAACCTTATCTTTTAAAAGCGGTCAAAATAGACCCGAAATTAGCTAAAGCCTGGAGTAATCTGTGGATTGATGCAGAAAGATGGGGCCAATTTGATCAGGGGCGAGACTATCTTGCCAAAGCGACAGCGGCAGAGCCTGAGAATCCAGATTACGCGTTTTATTATTCTGGTTCTTTTGCAACAGTAGACCGGAAAAGATACCTGCAGCTTACCGATGAACTGGTGAAACACTTCCCAACAAGCGAACGTGGTGCTCAGGCCTTATATTGGCTGGCGCAACGTTCCCCTGAGAAAGCAGATAAATTAAAAGGATTTGAGGTATTAAAAAACACCTATGCCCCAGAAAAATTTAGCTGGTCTTCCAGTGGTATGTCTTCTTTCTATGACCTGCTTTTGCAAGAAGATCCGAAAAAAGCGGAGGATCTGGCCAAAGAACTCAGGGCTAAAAAGGTAGAAGGACAAAACTGGGCACAATTAGAGAAAACAGCCAGCAGTTTTGTAGAAACAAGATCCCTGCTGGAGCAGAAGAAATCAAAAGAAGCTTTAGACATTATCCATAGTATTAAACTACCCCGTTATTTTGGCTCAAATAACACTTTGTTGTTGTTTAAAGCGCAAGCAGCGGAAATTGCTTATAGCCCGGCTGCGGGATATGATACGCTGATCAATGCCTTTGCAAAATCACCTTCGGTAGCCATTAAGAAGCAACTTGTGACTTCTGGAGGCAAAGCTGGAAGGTCTGCAACTGAGATAGACGCGGATATCTGGAAAGCGATTGATGCCAAAGCAAAACCAGCGACACCCTTTACCCTTAAAAAATATTTAACATCCGGCTCGGCCTCCTTGACGGACTATAAAGGTAAAGTGGTGTTGTTGACGTATTGGTTTCCAGGATGTGGGCCATGTAGAGGCGAGTTTCCTCATTTTGAAAGCGTAATCCGTAAATTTAAAGGGCAGCAGGTTGATTACATCGGGATTAATATCGTTCCGGAGCAAGATGAATATGTCGTTCCATTTATGAAGTCCAGCGGTTATAGCTTTACACCAATTGCCGATGTAAAAGATAGGGCTAAAGGGAATCTGGACAATAGAGGGGGAGCTCCAACTAATTTTCTGATTGATCAAAACGGACGTGTTATTTTTTCTAATTTTAGAACAGATGGCGACAATGAACAAGATTTGGAGCTGATGATCAACCTGGTACTTAAAAATGGAAAACAGGGATGAAAAACAGATTTAAAATTGTAGTTATTGGCTTTGTGTTGTTTGGACTGAACACCGGCTTTGCTCAGCAAAAGACGGGTATGGTTATTTTAAGTGGAAAGCTTAAAAACTTTAGTAATCAGGTTGATATAGAGGACTTGTCTGAGTTTCAATATTTGTTGCCGCCAAAAGGTGAGCGGATTATCATTCCAGGTAAAGATGCCAGCTTTAAGATTAGTTTTCCGGTAAAAGCAGCGAATTATTTCCGTCTTGGCCGCAATACGTTGTATTTAAGCCCAGGCGATAACATGGAAGTTGTTATCGATAAAAATAATCCAAGAAATGCTTCTTTTAAGGGAAAAGGAGCAGAAGCCAATAACTACCTCAGAAATACCCCATTTCCCAAAGGCGGTTCTTTCCTTGAGGCGGGCAAACTGGTTAAAGACACACCTGAAGCCACTATTGCGGCGGTAGAGGCGAGCGCAGAAACGAGAAGAAAAGAATTGATGTTTGCAACGGGATTAACAGCAGAATTCAGGCGTTTGGAAACTGCAAGGATTAAAGCAGACCTGATCAATAGTCTGTTGAGTGGAGAAGACTATAGTAGTATGATTCTTAAGCTTAAAGCTCATGATGCTGAAATCTATGCTTTACGCTATAAGGAAGCGATAAAGTCAAAAGTAATGACTTACGGCCGTAATTTTGTAGACGCTTCACTCATGAAAATGACCGTGTACCGGGACATTGCTAATGACTTGATTAATGACAGTACGGATATTAAACTTGCACAACCCATTAAGGATTGGTATAAGGCAGAAGAACTGGTGGGAGAGATGGAAAAAGCTAAAAACAAATCCGAACTGGCTAAGTTTAAAGAGCGGATTGCACAAATTAAAACGGTTCTTTATAAGAAAGCAGCCAATCAAATGCTGCAGCAATTGCTTTCTTTCGGAAAAGGAGATGAGGCTCTTGATTTTACAGCAAGAGATTTGAATGGATTGCCTGTAAAACTAAGCAGTTTAAAAGGCAAGGTCATCTATGTAGATCTGTGGGCTACATGGTGCGGGCCATGTATGCATGAAATGCCTTATTTTGAAAAACTAAAGGTAGAATATAAAGATAACCCCAATATTGTTTTTGTCTCCCTTTCCCTTGATGACGACGCTGAGGTGTGGAAGAAGAGTGTGGAGAGCCGTAAAGCAGATGGCCAGCAATGGCTGATCGATAGGAATAAGTTACAAGCTTACAATATTGTAGGCATTCCTAGAATCCTGTTGATTGACAAAAACTTTAAGGTGGCGGATATGGATGCGCCTGCGCCCTCATCGGCAGATGCTCTTAAAGCGATTAAGCAGCTGCTTTAAAATAAAAAATCCCCTGCCGGCTCGGCAGGGGATTTTTTATTAAGGTTTAACCCCATCATTGGTCATTATAACCGGTTTTATATAACCATCCTGATCAAAGTACATGCGATCGATGCAGGTTACCCTTGCGTTACCATCTGTTTGATCTAGTGGTCTTCTGTGGTATACAATAAACCATTCATCTTTTTTTGCAGAGCCCATTACAGAATGGTGGCCCGCACCTGTGGCAATTTTAGGATCTTGTTGTAAAATCTTTCCCACCCTTTTGAAAGGCCCCATAGGAGAATCTGCGATTGCATAAGCTACGCTGTAATCGGGGCCTGTCCACCCACCTTCAGACCACATAAAATAATATTTTCCCTTACGGATAAACATAAAAGGGCCCTCAACATAGTTTTCAGGAGTGATTTCTTTAAACACCTGGCCATCTTCCATTGGTGAAAAACCTGTAAAGTCATCTTTAAGCCTGGCTATATTACAGTGTTTCCAGCCACCATATATCAGGTAATATTTGCCATCCTTATCTTTAAACACAAACTGGTCAATGGGTTGTGCACCATTGTGGAATTGGCCCACCAGCGGATGTCCAAGGTAATCTTTAAAAGGCCCTTCTGGTTTATTGGATACCGCTACACCAATTCCACCTTTTTCCTGGTTATTCTGGATATCGTTTGCCCCAAAGAACAAAAAGTACTGGCCATTCTTTTCAATTATGGAAGGCGCCCAGACTGCACGTGTAGCCCATTTTACATCTGCTGTATCCAGTACTTTGGAATGTTTGGTCCAGGTGAGCAAATCTTTTGATGAGAATGCATCAAAAAATACTTGTTTGCCATAAGGAGCAGAGTAGGTTGGGTATACCCAATAGGTCTTATTGAATATCGCACCTTCTGGATCGGCATACCATCCAGGAAAAATTGGATTGCCGGATGTTTTTCCCCGGCTTTGTTTTTGGGCATAGGTAAGAGCTGCTGTTTGCAGCATGAGCAGGAGAACTAGAGTTCGTTTCATTATAAATGGTTTAGGTCAATAAAAAATTGTCATAATGACAATTTTGTTTATATAAAATATTCTTTTTTCGAGTTAAAAGTCGTAGTTTTCTTCTTTGAAACCAAATATAAAACGTTTTACTAAATATTGAGCTATCACAAATAACACACTATAACGTAACACAACTGAAACTAAAATGAACAAGAAAAAGCTAAGTATTCTATCGCTTGGTGTATTGATTGCAGGCCTAACCACGGCCCAGCAAAAGCACAGCACCAATTTCGTAGTCAAAACAAGTGCAGCTACAGTAAAACGGCATAACTACAAGACAAAGGCCGAAGAGACCTACACCAATATCAATCGTTATTTTACAGACAAGAAAACCGGATTGTATTTTGAAACTACAGATACGGTGCACAGGGAAAATATTCATTCCTGGTTATGGCCCTTGTGCGCGCTGATACAGGCCGCTAATGAAATGGAGCGTTTGAATCCAGGAAAGAAATATATGGAACCA
Source organism: Pedobacter sp. HMWF019 (assembly GCF_003061025.1). Classification (GTDB taxonomy): domain Bacteria; phylum Bacteroidota; class Bacteroidia; order Sphingobacteriales; family Sphingobacteriaceae; genus Pedobacter. Next base: position 18,463 of record NZ_QAIL01000210.1, read on the forward strand.
GTGGTGAAGGCCATAGACCAGTATTACAATAGTAAGAAACCTGCAGCTTATCAGGATTATGTAACTGCTGAGCGGTTGAGTTCGAGGTTCTATGATGACAACCAGTGGATTGCCATTGCTTATCTTGATGCTTACAGGAGGAACCATAAACCAAAATATCTGCAGGTAGCAAAGATGATTTACACCTTTATGATGTCTGGTGCAGACCAGCAAGCGGGAGGTGGGCTTTACTGGAAGGAAGGAGATCATTCTACTAAAAATACTTGTTCTAACGGGCCAGCCATACTGGTTGCGCTCGAGCTTTATAAAGTCACTAAAGAACAACGCTACCTGAAAGCGGCAAAAGAGGTCTACGACTGGACCAGTAAAACCTTGCAGTCTGAAGATGGTCTGTTCTACGATAACATAAAAATCCCTTCTTTAAAGCTTGATAAAGCCTTTTATACTTATAATGTAGGTACTATGCTTCAATCTAATGTATTGCTTTATGAGATAACCAAAGAGAAGAAATACCTGATTGAAGCCCAAAAAATTGCAGGTGCTGCTAAAGATTATTTCTATAAGAAAGACCGTCTTCCTTCTCATTACTGGTTCAATGCGGTTATGCTGAGGGGTTATGCTGCACTTTATCAAATTGACCATAATAAGGACTGGATCGATTTTTACAAACAAGATGCTCTAGAGATTTGGGAAAAAGAAAGGGATGAGCATGGTCTGTTGGGTAAAAAAGATACAAAATCATTAATTGATCAGGCAGGTATGAGCGAGATCTATGCACGACTGGCTTTATTAACGTCTAAAAATTAAAAGAGCATCGATGAAATTATCTTATTTTAGATCAGGACGGTCAATTTTAGCACTGTCCCTATTGTTATTCGCCTGTGGTTACCAGCTAAAGGCAAATAGTTTTCAGGATAGTCTTAAAGGGGGACCGATACCCCCAGAGATTGAAAACCCGGAATGTCTGGGCATCAATAAAGAAGTTGCTCATGCTACGTTGATGCCGTATGCCAATCTGAAGGAGGCTTTAAATGCAAACAGACATGCGTCCAGTTATGCTAAAAGTCTGAATGGTAATTGGAAGTTTAATTGGGTAGACTGGCCACAAAAACGACCTGTAGATTTCTATAAGCCTGGCTATGATGTTTCTTCATGGAAGGATATCTCTGTTCCTTCAAATTGGCAGGTTCAGGGCTATGGTACTCCAATCTACAGCAACTATAATTATACCTTTAAATCTGACTTTCCTCACGTTATGGGGGAACCGCCAAAACAGTTTACCGCTTATAAAGAGCGTAATCCTGTAGGTAGCTACCGCAGGGATTTTGAACTACCTGTACAATGGCACGGAAACCGTATTTTTATGACCTTTGATGGTGTAGATGCTGGTTTTTTTCTTTTTGTAAACGGCCAGAAGGTGGGTTATAGCGTAAACAGCAGGAATGCCGCAGAATTTGACATCACTAAATATGTGAAATCAGGGAAAAATGTGGTAGCAGCAGAAGTTTACCAATATACCTCAGGTAGTTATCTGGAAGATCAGGATATGTGGCGTTTAAGTGGTATTTTCAGAAATGTTACCCTTTGGGCAGCACCAAAGCAGCATATACGTGATTTTTTTATCAAAACGGACCTTGACGAAAATTATCGCGATGCAAGACTTAACCTCAATACTAAAATCAGGAACTATAATGACAAATCTGTATCGGGGCAAAAGCTAAAAGCTTTATTGTATGATGGAGGTCAACTCATAACCAGCGCAGAGAAGCTGCTTCAAGTGATTAAAGGAAACGGAGAGCTCAAAACAGATTTGAGCTTCAGTGTGAAAGACCCTATCAAATGGACTGCTGAAACGCCAAAATTGTATACTCTTGTGGTGCAGGTCATTTCCGGAGGAAAGATTATAGAAACCATTTCTTCCCGTATGGGATTTCGGAAAATTGAAATTAAAGGCAGATCATTCCTTGTCAACGGAAAAGCCATCAAATTGAAAGGAGTGAACCGCCATGAACACTGGCCTGAGGTGGGGCACGCCATTACAGAGGCTCAAATGCGTCGCGACCTGGAAGTGATTAAACAAGGCAACTGCAACCACGTTCGCACTTGTCATTATTCTGATGATCCACGATGGTACGAACTCTGTGATGAATATGGCATTTATCTGGTTGCAGAAGCAAATCTGGAATGCCATGGAAATATGGATAAATTTAATGAGGAGCCAAGGATCAAAGCAGCGATTATAGACCGCAACGTAGCCAATGTAGAGAACTTCAAGAATCACCCATCGGTAATCATCTGGTCGTTAGGCAATGAATGCGGATCAGGCGGCAGTAATTTCAGAGCCGCTTTAAATGTTATAAAGTCAATAGATTCTACAAGGCCAACACATTATGAAGGCTTTGGAATTGGAGAAAAGAACCCCGCCGATATAGATAGCAGAATGTATTCCAGTCCGCAATCTGTAGAAGAAAGTGCAAAAGATGAACACTTGAAAAAACCATACTATCTCTGCGAATATGCACATGCGATGTTCAATTCGATGGGGTCAATTGGCGATTATAACGATCTGTTTGATAGATATCCTGCTTTACTTGGAGGAGCTGTATGGGAATATCAGGATCAAGGCCTATGGAATCGGCGCAATCCGGAGCATCCTATCCTCGCTTTTGGTGGTGGCTTTGGGGATTTTCCTAACGATCACTATTTCATCCATAAAGGTGTTGTTGCTTCAGACCGTTCTCCGAAACCGCATTATCCGGAAATGAGGCATGCTTATCAGTGGATCTCTATTAAATCGAGCGGAGCGGATTCATTTAACATCAGAAATCGCTACCAGTTCACCAATCTTGATCAGTTTAGTGGTGCCTGGAGCATTTCAGAAAATGGAAAAGAAATTCTGAAAGGAAAGATCGAAAAACTAAAGGTGAGTCCTGGGGAAGAAATGAACGTACGCATTCCTTACAACATCACGCCTAAACCTGGAGCAGAATATTTTATCCGAATTTCTTTTGTGCTGGATCAAAACCAGATCTGGGCAGCTAAAGGATATGAGATAGCGGCTCAACAACTGGAACTTCCGGTTTATCGCACGGAACTGATTGCCAAAAGAATATTGAATCCGCTTATTTTGACCCAGGAGGGGAATACAGTAAAGATAAAAGGCACAGGCTTTAACCTTGTTTATAATAAACAGAAAGGAACTTTTACTAGTATCAACACCCATGGAGTGGAAACGCTTTCCGGAGAGGGGGGACCTAAACTGCATCTATGGAGGGCTCCCCATCAGATAGATGATATGTGGGCAAACAAAGGATGGGAGAAAGCCGGAATCAAAAACCTGAAATGGCAAGCATATCAAACAGATATTGCTCAGGTGTCTGCTACAGAGATTCACATCGCTACTGTGTTAAAAGGCGAGGGTAAAAATGGTTTTATTGCAGATCACCAGGTTACTTACACCATCAAAGGTGACGGAACGATATTAGCAGACAACAAAGTTTCTTTTAGCGATCCAAATCTTGCACTGGCTAGAATTGGTGTACGTATGTTCCTGAATTCTTCTTTCCAGAATCTGCAGTATTTTGGGAGAGGCCCAATGGAAAATTATTCCGATCGGAAGAGAGGTTCCGATATTAGTTTATATACCTCAACTGTAACCAAAGAACTGACGCCTTACGAAAAGCCTATGGAAGGAGGAAACCACGAAGACGTCCGCTGGGTTAGTCTCTCCGATGGTTCAGGATCTACTTTGCAGGTAGAGGGCAAAAATAACCTGCTCCAGTTTTCCAGTGTTCCTTATAGCGATGAGGAGATGGATCAAACTGAATACAGAATAGATTTGCCGAAGACTAAAAACACGGTTTTATGTATAAGCTCCAAAACGCTTGGTGTTGGTTCAAACGGGTGTGGTCCACGGCCACTTGAACCTTACATGCTCTATGCAAGACCAGAGCATTTTAGTTATGAAATTAAATTTTTGTAGAATAAAAAAGAGAGGCTGTCTTTTGAACAACCTCTCTTTTAATATATAGATTTTATTCTCCCAGGAGTTCTTTTATTTTGTTCGTAAATCCCTCTCCTCCAGAGCTGTTTCCAAT
>NZ_QAIL01000211.1 GCF_003061025.1 Pedobacter sp. HMWF019
CTCGAATGATAAGAATGACAAAATTTTTTTTACCACCGATTTTATTGTTGTAAAAAGAGGAACACGGATGGAGAATAGTACAGATCTTAAAGTCATTACCATTAAGGAATATTATAACATGATGTATCCGGAATGAGGAATCAATAACTATTCCATTTAGGTTATTTAATAGACTTCTACCGGAGTGAATAGCATCTGGGGCATATCTGAGTGGGGTATTGTTGGGGGAAGGGTAAACTTTATCCCAACAAGACCCCATGCAGACCCCAAATTGATATAACGCAGTTCATATTAAAGTAAGGCCTGATATAGTTGATGGTCTGACTGGAACCACCCGCCCAGTTGGATGTTAACCAATGCTCACCACTGGAACAACTATAATTATCAATAGTCATTCTGTTAAGAACGATTAAATTAGAAATGTCCTGGTTTTTTATAGCCAGGACATTTTTTTTGAAGTATATAAGGCTACTACAGTTGTATTCTTTACATATTGCGAAAGCAAATACTGTTGCATTTGATTGAAAAAATAATTGCGTTATCTTAGATATTAAAATACTCAAGTCAAGCGCTTATCTATGTCTAAAATTGTACTTCTTTCTTTATTTATACTGACTGGTTTTTTAGGATATAGCCAGATGAAAAATGCAGGCTTTGAATCTATAAATACCTCATATCCTGATTCACTGCCCGGTTGGTTCTTTAAAGGAAAACCTGGATTTAAGATAAATCTTGATGATAAAATAAAATTTGAAGGAAATTTTTCATTAAAGGTATCTGCTGATAAAATTGATGCCGGACAGTTTCAGTCTTTTTCGCAAGAGATCGCAGTGGAGGGAAGCAGGGTACAGAGGAAATTAATCTCTTGCCATATAAAAACGGCTGATGTGATGGCAAAAATTGGTGTTTGGTGTCAGGTGTGGGATGAGAAAGATAAAGTGATAGGGTTTGAAAGTTTTGATACACAGAATATAGTGATTCATGGAACAACTGACTGGAAAAAATATACACTGCCCATAACCGTACTTGAAGGAGCAAAAAAAATAGTTGTGGGTGGATTCCTTATGGGGAAGGGATTGGTCTGGTTCGATGATTTTCGGCTTGAAGAGGTGCAGGTCATGAACATGCCGCCTTCTGCTGAGGTTGTAAAATATATAGATGAATTCAATGGAGTTATTAAGAAGAACTCCATTTACAAAGACTCATTGGATTGGAAAAGAATCAATAGAGATATTGCGGCACTTTCGAATGGACTTCAAACCGTAAGTGATACACGTGTGCTGACAGACTATGTGATAAGAGAACTTAGAAAAGTTGGGGATAACCACTCCTTTATTCAGAACAAAATTCAAACTCAAGTCAGTGCTACGGGGGCAAGTCCGGAAAAGCCGATATCAAAATTGCTGGAAAATGGTATTGGCTATATCATGGTACCAGGCTTTTCATCTGCACATTACCCATCGATCTTAGAATTTGCGACAGCGATCCAGAATCAAATCAAAAAACTTGATCAAGAAAACGATATTAAGGGATGGATTGTAGATTTAAGAACAAATACAGGAGGTAATATGCATCCTATGATTGCTGGCCTGGGTCCTTTGCTCAGAGAAGGCGATTTAGGCTATTTTATCAGCAGAGACAGAAATCGGGAAAAGCGCCAGCGGTGGTATTACAAGGAGGGCCGGGAAGGGACAGAAAAAGGTACAAATGTTAGGGTAAACTCTTACTACAAATTAAAAGACAACAAAAATAAGATAGCGGTTTTGATTGGTAACCGAACCTGCAGTAGTGGGGAGATGGCAGCAATTTCTTTTATCGGAGCACATAATACCAGATTGTTTGGCGAGCCAAGTGGTGGATATGTGACTTCAAACTCGATGTTCTGGCTCTCTGATGGAGCTACTTTATTGCTGGCTACCGGATTTGTAAGTGATACCAATAAGAAAATATATTGGGAAAGAATCATCCCTGATGTTATGGTCAAGTCTGACTCTGATGCAGATTTAATACTTAAGGCAGCAGAAGAATGGCTCCACTGATCTGTTAACAGACTTATGTATACACCAAAGCAACCTCGTCCCTACAGGAGAGGCTGCTTTGGTGTTATTTACATGATAAACTTATAATCGTCTATACGATCAGATTTTATAAAACGGGTCAATTTACCCTCGTAGAAATAATAGAATGAATATGGTTCGTTTTTGGGGATCATTGCTTTAGAGGTAACGCGATAAATATTTATCCCATTTTGATCGACCGACATCAATTCGGCAGAGTGGTTCGCTTGTTTGAATTCATTTTCTGACATACCAATTTTAATTGATGATTCTTGATACGACATGCTCTTGCAGCCTAAGGCTATGACTGCAATGCAGATTAAAATTACTTTTTTCATAATTGTTTATTTGTGTGTATTGAAGCGAATTCAATAATAGTGCCCTTTATTTTTTCTAAAATGTATAAGGGTCTGCAGTGTTGATTGTGGTGATTAAAAGTGTTGATTATCAGTATGTTTATTTGCGTAATTTTTTGTTTACAGAAACAATAAGATCATTCATTATTTCTTTAAGCTTAAACGATATCCTACATAAACAAAGGGAATTGTACAGATCATTACAATCGTGGTCGTTAACAAAGCCTCTTTTGAAAACAGGGAAACAATAGCGCTGGCCAAAAAACAAATTCCCAACTGAATGGTATTCTGTAGTGCTGCAGCTTTTCCAGAGTTATTAGGAAACGTCTTCATTGCTTCTGCTACAACTATAGGGTAACATGCACCATTGACCAAGGCCATTAAACAAAATGGAATCAACAGAATAGTTAATGTAGGCGTAATTAAAATGGTAATTAAGTAAAGCGATACCATACTGATGGAGTAGGCGAGAAGTAATATTGGGAGTAATTTTTTGGTTTCTACCTTACTTCCTAAGCTCCGGTATCCATATCCACCAATCAAAAATGCAATTGTTTGTGGAAAAAAACTTAATCCGATTTGATTTTCATTGTATCCGAGTTCTTTTAAAAAGAAAGGTGAACCTGTAAGCCAGGCGAAAAAAGCAGCAGAACAAAGTGCATAGATTAATACGTTGCCGATGTATTTTTTTGATTTTAAAAGTGATGTATAGGTTTTTTCTGATGTTGGATTGCTCAGCTTATCATTTTTGGTATCACTTGTTTTTTCTTCTTTGATAGTTAAGGTGTATAAAATAAGTAATACTGTGATTAGGGCTAATGCTATAAATATAGATCGCCATCCAAAATAATCGAGCAGGAAGGCTCCTGCTACGGGTGCCAGTGCGGGTGAAAGTGCTACAAGAGGCATAATGGTGGCGAATATTCTGTTTGTTTCTTCTTTTGGATATCTTTCTACAACCAATGCCTGCCAACATACAGCAGAAGCACAAACGCCTATGGCTTGTACAAGTCTTAAGAGCAATAAGACAGTTACGCTTTGCGTAAAGTATATTCCTAATGATGCAGCTGTAAAAATGCTCAATCCGATAAGTACTGTTTTGGGTTTGCCGATTTTATCGGAAATTGGCCCCCATAATAACTGTGCAATGGCATATCCGGCTAGAAATAGACTCATTGTAGCGCCGATATTACTTTTTGTGGTATTTAAAGCGATACGCATTTTATCAAATGCTGGCAGATACATATCCGTGGCCAGGAAACCGATGATGCTAAGTCCGGCTAAATAAACTAAGAAAAGGGTGTTGTTTTTTGTATGATCAGAAGTAATGTCATTTTTCATTGTGGTGCAAAGGTAGGAAAAAGGAAATACTACCTAATTGTAGGTGCCGCTGCTTTATTTCATTACCAGGTGTTAAATTTCGAATTCACATTCTATAAAATTGACAGACTTTATTATATTTATCAAATGGCTATAGAAATAGCATGGGAATTATTAGATAATCGTATTACCATCGTATAAATTAGCTGACCTATGAAAAATTATATTTTGTTATTATTTATCCTGCTGAAAATATCTGTTTATGGTCAGGATCTGAAATTGTTGGAGAGCAAGTTAAACCAGTTATCACAGCAACGGGCGAATTGGAGCCATAGTCAAGACGAAAAGTCATATGATTCGCTTGCCAGGTATAATAAAGAATTGGAAGAGCTGATTTTGAATTTCACAGCTAAGAATCCTAATACTTTACATCATCAATTTGATAAAACAAAGGTTGGAGTGGATATCGTTACTTCTGGTGATGGCCTTTTTAGAATCTATACTTGGAATACGCTGGAAGGCGGAACTATGCAATATTTTAGAAATGTTTATCAATATAGTGTTGGCGGGAAAGTGTATTCAATGATGAATCCTGTGACTGAAGGAGATAATGGATGTAGTTATTTTGAAATTAATGATCTTACAGTTGGTGGTAAACGATATTACCTGAGCAGTAGCATCAGTGTGGGGAGCAGTGCTCTATACTATTATCAGGCAAAGGTATTCTCTATTGAAAATGGAAGGTTAAATCCAAATGCCAGGCTGATTAAAACTAAAAGTGGGATTAAGAATACGCTTGGTTATGAAGTTGATCTTTCCAGCTCTTCGAATAGGGATAGAAAGGATGGGGTTGAACCTATGGATTATATAAAATTGATGTATGACCGGACAAATAAGACTATACTTATTCCGTTGATTAATGCAGACGGAAGAGTTACGACAAGCAAAATAAAGTATCAATTGAAAGGACAGTACTTCGAAAAGGTATAAGTCTAGTTGCAATGGAAAGCCTAGGTAATTTATGATAGAAAAGACATCGCTCATAATTTACGAAGAGCAGGTATTAAATGTTGGTGAAGAGACTTTTATTGACCGTACTGCCGAAAATGATAATGCCTAGGTATTTGAAATTTCTTTCTTTAAATTCTTTTTTATTGTAACTCGCGTTCTATTAATTGTAAGGCGATGCGTAAGGCTTTAATTCTACGAACCATCAATGTGTGCTGCGAAGAATTTTCTTTTAATTTGAGAATTGCTTTCTCACATTTGCTCCGTGTAGAGTCAATAGAATTTTTTGCTTCTAGAAGTTCTTCAATGGTAAAGCTTGACATAGTCTGTTATTTATTTATTCCATAAAGGTAGGAAATAAGAACCTGCAGTGAACATTTCGCAGCAGGGTGCTTGGGGAAGCGGCTATCCGAAGCTTTAAATTGCGCATAAATTTCTGTAAATTGCATCTTGGCGCACAATTAAATGGCTTTATATCGTAAATATACCGATCAGCAACTTGTTATTCTTTTACGAGGTGGAGATACTGTGGCGTTTACTGAGATCCATAGCCGTTATTATGGCCTTTTATACGCACATGCATACAAAAGGCTGCCTGTTAGGGAAGAAATAAAGGATATTTTACAGGAACTATTCATTTCCCTTTGGAACAACAGGGCTCAAAACTTTACGGGATACCTTTCGGGTTATTTGTATACATCAGTGCGCAATAGAATCCTAAATGTGTATAAACATAAAAAGATTAGGTCTGATTACATCAGCTCTTTTCAGGAATTTCTGTTACAAGCCGAACCCATTGCAGATGAAATACTCCGGGTCAAAGAACTGGAGGTTTTGATTGAACAGGAAATAGCCGCTTTGCCGGCACAGATGAGACAGGTTTTTGAACTGAGCAGGAATGCACATTTAAGTCATCAGGAAATTGCAGAAAAATTAAATATTAGTCCTCTGACTGTAAAAAAACAGGTCAGCAACTCCTTGAAAATCCTACGAGCCAAATTGGGTTCCTACTTTTATAACTTTTTTCTATAATTATTTTTAGTTCACCTACTCCCTCGGCTTTGCTGAGTTGTCTATAGCGTAATTAGGATTAAAAGCTCCACCAATTATGCCACAAAACGAAGCCGAAGAAATTTTTGAAAAATACAATGCCGGGTTAGCTACAGAAGAGGAGAAGGCCTTACTGGAAACCTGGTATTTAATCTACAAAAAGGAGGGAAACAATTTCTCTGCCAGTGAGCTTATCGAAGATCAGGACCAGAGTATAGAAAGTCTGTTGGTCGAGATCGGTAAAAGAAAACCATTACAATTATGGCCACGTGTTGCAGTGGCTGCTGCTATATTGATCGTGTGTGCTTTCAGTATATATTTATTTACCGAACATTCTGCTAAAGAAAATATCGAAATGCCGGTTTATGCCAACGATATTGCTGCCGGAAGCAATAAAGCGATCCTTACCTTATCAGATGGTTCTAAAATTTCATTAACTGATGCTGCTAATGGAAAAGTTAGTAACCTTAATGGGATTATGATTTCAAAAACCGCCGATGGGCAATTGATCTATACGATTTCCGGATCTGCCAATCCAACCGATCGTTCAAAATTAAATACCATTAGTACCCCAAGGGGTGGTCAGTGGCAGGTTCGTTTACCTGATGGTACTCAAGTCTGGCTAAATGCCGCATCAGCGATAACTTATCCGGTTTCATTTAACGGAAGTAAAGAACGGAGAGTAGAACTCAGCGGAGAGGCTTATTTCGAGGTTTCGAAAAATAAAGAAAAACCATTCATCGTAAAATCACTTCAGCAGGAAGTAAAAGTGCTTGGTACCCACTTTAATATCAATAGTTATACCAATGAAACTGCTGTAAAGACCACTTTAATGGAAGGAAAGGTCCTGATTAATGGCCGTACAGAACTCAAGCCAGGGGAACAGGCTGTTCTTTTGGGAACCACCCTAAACGTGATGAAGGCAGATACTGAATTGGCCATGGCCTGGAAGAACAATAAGTTTATGTTTGATCAGGAACGCATAGAAAATATTATGAGAATGATAGAGCGCTGGTATAATGTAGAAGTCGTATATCAGGGGCAAATTCCGGAGGATAAATTTGGAGGTTCAGTTTCCAGGTTTGACCAGGTTTCTAAAGTACTCAGCATTCTTGAACTTACAGGTAAAGTACATTTTAAAATTGAAGGAAGGAGGATTACCGTGACCAAATAGCTACAAATCAACCGGTAATGCCTTAAAAAAGACAGGCCCCGATTGCCCTCGGGACCTATCATTTGTCTGGCATTGATCAATAATTTATGTATTAACTAACCCACTTATGCCATGTCCTTGTAAAACAAAAGGCATACCGTGTAACCAAACTAAACAAATGTATAAAATTTGCACCAAAGAAATGGGGGTGCCCATGAGGTATGTCCATAAGATCCTGCTTATTATGCGCTTAACCACCGTTATATTCATAGCTACTCTAATGCAGGTCAGCGCCGCTGGATTTGCACAGAAAATTAGTCTGTCTAAAACCAACGCTCCTTTAAAATCTATTTTAAAAGAATTAAGGCTGCAAAGCGGTTATGATTTTGTATTTACAGAGCAAATGCTGCAGAATGCCAAACCTGTAGATATCAAGGTAAACCATGCAGATATTGATGAAGTACTTCAATCCATTTTCAGCAAACAGCCGCTGGATTATCATATCCGGGAAAAAACGGTCGTGATTACAGTAAAGGAGCCTTCCATTTTAAATCGCATCGTCTCTGCTTTTACCGACATCAGTGTTAGTGGAAAGGTATTGGATGAGCGCGGGCAGCCGTTATCGGATGTAACTGTTAGTATCAAGGGCATCGATAGAAAAACCAGTACGGATAAAAATGGAATATTTGTCATTAAGGCGGAAAATGCCAATGACATTTTAGTTTTCAGAAGTGTGGGGATGGAAACTGTTGAGATTGGCTTAGATAGCCGTACTTCTTTGATCATTCATTTGAAGCCTAAAGACAATGCATTGGAAGAAGTGACGATCAATACTGGTTTCCAGAAAATTAAGAAGGAGCAGATGACTGGGGCTACCGTTACTGTAAACAGTGAGGAACTCGAAAAACGGTACCAGCCAAATATCATCAATAATCTGGAAGGAAGGATTCCGGGACTGGTCAATTACAGGGGTGCGACTACTATTAGGGGGGTAAGTACGATCCAATCTTCAACTGCCCAGCTGATTGTGGTGGACGGCCTTCCTATTGAAGGGTCCATAGCAGATATCAATCCTTATGACGTGGAAAGTATTACCGTTCTGAAAGATGCTGCAGCTGCCGCTATTTACGGTATCAGAGCCGCGAATGGGGTCATTGTGATCACTACAAAAAGAGCAAAAAATAAACGTACCTCTGTAGAATTTTCAACTGATATAACCATTACTCAAAAACCAGATATTGGTTTCCAGATGCTTACACCAGATCAACAGGTTGATTTGGAAAGTAATTTCTTCAATTATCAGTATCTCACGGGAACTGCTACCACAACTAACCTGAATAAAACAGCAGCTGATATCAATAGCGGGAACTCCATAACGCCGGTTCAGTACGCTTATTACCAGCGGGCAAAGGGGCTAATCAGCCAGACTCAGCTGGAAAGTCAGCTCTCGGGGTTCAAACAAAACGATTTTAGAAAACAATTTACGGATAATGCACTCCTGAATGATATATTGCAACAATATAATTTAGCCATCCGAACCGATGGGAATAAATACCAGTCCAGCCTGGTCCTTAATTATAAAACTGATAATACAGGGATCGTTAATGCCTACAACAACCAGCTCAATATTTTTTATAAGGGTACCTATAATTTTGGCAAATGGCTGGATGTGAATTTCGGGGTAAATGGTGTAATTGGCAGATCTAAGGCAAGTAACAGTAGTTTTGCGACCAGTGGTACTAATGTCTCTCCATATTTGCAACTGTTGAATGGGGACGGTAGCAGGGCATATTATACTACGGCCGATTATAATATGTACAATACCAATCCGGCCAGCTCTCCACGGTACAGTATGTTGGCGAACCACCTCGACGAACTGGGACTTGATTCCAGGAATACCAAACAAACCAATACCAGGTACTATGTGAATGCAGTGGCGAGGATCCTTCCGGGCTTAACCTTTGCGCCGCAGTTTCAATACGAAAATATGATCACAGATGTTTCTTCTTATGCAGAACCGGAGAGTTATGTAATGCGGTATCTGAAAAGTATTTACAGCATGCCCTCTGCATCTGCTCCGGGAGGTTATACTTCTCTGCTGCCGGATAATGGTGGAAAGCTGGCTACAATTAACAGTACCGGCGACGCCTGGACAGCCAGGGGGCAGTTGAATTATCGGAAACAATTCGGAAAAAACAGTATTGATGTGATCGCAGGAACAGAATTCCGTCAAACTCGTACAAAAGGTACGGGAGGTCTATTGCTTGGCTACGATGATCAGCTCCAATCACAGTCAACGACCTCCGTTAGTTATCCAGCCTTGTTTGCTTATAATCTTTCTGCCGCCTTTAAGCCGGGTTTCAGTACCAGTAACTTATATAATACCTATTTGAACAATCCAATTGCTGTGTTACCTGAAACGACTCATCGTTTCAATTCAGGCTATGCCAATGCTACTTATACCTATGATAATAAGTATAATGCTTTTGGGTCTTACCGCATTGATTACGCAGATGTATTCGGTTTAGATAAAAAATTCAGGGGCAGTCCACTATGGTCTGCGGGTTTAGGCTGGAACCTTTCTAACGAAGCTTTTATGTCGGCTTTTGATTGGGTTAACTTCGCTAAATTAAGGGCAACCTATGGGGTAACTGGAAATGTAGCGTTGGGCGTAACCAGTCTTTTAACAGCAAATTCAACCTTGACCAATGCAGCGACAAACTTACCAGCCTCTGTGGTAACCAGTGCAGCCAATCCGGAGCTAAGATGGGAAAAAACAGCAACAACTAATCTTGGACTCGATTTCACTTTGTTCAATAACAGATTAAATGGCGCACTGGACTGGTATCGTAAAAAAGGAACAGATATTTTTTTCAGTAAAAGGATCGATGCTTCGGAAGGTTTTACCAGCCAGGTGATCAACAATGCCAGCCTGGTGAATAAAGGTATTGAACTGAGCCTGGAATACAGATGGTTAAAACCAGATAAAAGGGACGGTATAGGCTGGTCCAGTTTGTTGGTTATCAGCCACAACAATAATAGGATTACCTACGTAGATGAAGTTTCTGTATCTCCAATAGCCCTGGTGCAAGGAGGTTATAAAGTAGGGTATCCTGTCAACTCTCTCTATTCTTTTCAGTATAAAGGACTCAACAGTGTTGGCCAGCCGCAATGGCTCAAAGCAGACGGAACTTTAACCACAGTAGCCTTAACCAACAATGATCTTAGTGCAGTGGCCTATTCTGGTGGAACAGATCCGATAAATAATATCGCCCTGACCAATGAGATTTTCTATAAAGGTTTTAGTCTTAATGTACTGGCCGTATATTATGGCGGGCAATACCTTAGGGCATTGGTGCCGGATATTTACAGTGGGGTGCCTTATGCTTCAATGCCTTCATACTTACTCAATAGTTGGACACCAGCGAATACCAATACCAATATTCCTGGTTTCGGTCAGTATGCCCCAAGTGTTTATCCGGGATCATCAGCTGTACCAGCCAACCACTTACCCTATTCAGATGCTTTTGTCCGTGCTGGTGATTTCATCAAGATTAGAAGTGTAGTGCTGGGTTATCAGCTGCCACATCAATGGGCAGAGAAAATAGGGACAAAGAGTGTAAAAGTGCATTTTCAACTTAATAATCCCAAAGCGATTTGGGTGAAGAATGATGTGGGAATAGATCCTGAAACCGGAGGTGCGCCAACTTTAACTTCTTATGTATTTGGAGCTAATATTAATTTTTAAAAAAGTGAACATGAAAAAGAACCTATTTAACAGTATCTTATTGGGAAGCCTGTTGTTCCTTTTACCTGCCTGCAGCAAATTCACAGAAATTACCCCCAAAGGCAGCAACATCCTTAGCAGAGTTTCAGATCTGGATCTCATTCTGAACTTTAATTATAGCCTTAATAGTAATATTGCGCAGAATACTTTAGCGGCCACTACAACCGCAAGTACAGCATTCAACGCGGGCGATGCGGGCACGCTTGTCAATGATATTTACCCGCCATTAACTAATGTGACTAACCTGATTGCTACACATACCATTACCTTACCCTATGCTCTGACAGTCTATGATGAAACCATAGACCGAGCCAACCTTGCCAGTACTGATGCGAAATATGAAAAGATGTATTTCATTATCAATAATGTTTGTAATGTGGTATTGGCTAAAGCAGATGCTGCTACTGGTGATAGAGCAAAGGCCAACCAGCTCAAAGCAGAGGCTTATATTTTAAGGGCTTATTTTCACTACCTGCTTGTCAACTTTTATGCAAAGGCATATAATCCTGCTACAGCAGCTACCGATGGTGGAATTCCTTATGTGAAGGAAAATAACATTAATGAGGTGAACATACCGAACAAAAAAAGTACGGTTGGAGAAGTCTATGCAAATATTGTTGCAGACATTAATGCAGGATTTGCCCTGAATAGCTTACCTACAACACCCATTAACAATATGCGGGTAGGACTTGGATTTGCTTACGGTGTTCAGGCGCAGGTACTTCTTGCTATGCGTAATTACAATGGCGCTTTGGCTGCAGCTAATGCCAGTCTGGCCATCAATAGCACCATTATTGACAATAAGCTTTATGCACCACTGGGAAGTGTTCCTTTCGGTAAACCGAATGTAACTTCACCAGATAACTTATTTTATGCGGCAGAAAAAGGTACACCACTTCTTAATGGACCAAGCCTGGAACTGATGAGTTATTATGAGCCGGGCGATGTGATCAATGATTATGTAAAACCTTATTACCCTTCTGTGGCTGGTGCTTTTTCCATAACCGGGGTAACTGGAGCCAAGCTGTTTTATTTAACCACGCCTTATGCTGTAAATACAGCAGGACTTACCACTAGTGATACTTATCTGATCAAAGCAGAGTGCCTTGCCCGTACACAAAATATTCAAGGAGCTATGGATGTCATCAATGCATTCAGAAAGAAAAGAATTGTGAATAGTACAGACCTTACGGCCAGTACAGAGGCTCAGGCTATGGCACATCTGATGAAAGTATCCAGGGTAGAATTCCTGTATACCATGAAAAATTATTTCAATATTAAAAGATGGAATACTGAAGATGCCTATAAGCAAACTATTACCAGAACGGTAAATGGGGTAACGTACCGTTTGAAACCCGAATCGCCATTATGGATTTTTCCTTTTCCTCATAGTGGTACGGATTACAATCCTAACCTCACCCAAAATTATTAATTTAACTTTTATGAAAGCCAACTATATATTGCTTTTAAGCACAGGTCTTTTCTTTACCCTAAAAAGTATAGCTCAAGTTCGTGAAAACCATTCGTTTATGCTCATCGGAAAAACTATTGATGCTAGCTTGGACTCGGTTTCAGTTCAGTATATCAATGTTCAGGGAAAGATCATTCAGCAAACTGTACCTGCTTCAAACGGGAGTTTTACCATTAGCGGATTGATTGATCAGCCAACTTTTTCTTTCCTTTTGTTTAAACATAAAGGGGAATTGATTGGCAGGAGGGATGTTGAATTGAAAAGAAACGTGGCTTACCTCACGCCAGGAGAAATGACCATTTCAAAAGTGCCCGAAGCTAATGGATATGTGCAAATTCAGGGCTCCAAAACCCAGGAAGAGTGGAAAGAGCTAAGAGACAGAACACTGCCGCTTGAACGTACTATTGACTCCATTTCTAAGGCCAGCCCTGCGCAGGCACATGGGGAAGCCACTACAGAAAAAGAGGATAAGTTAGGTATCAAAATTTTACCTTATAAGCTGAAACTGGCCAGCATCAATTACGATTATTTTATACACCATGGAGATTCTTATGTAACAGCAGATCGCGTTAAATACTATACTTCTGTTTTCAGTTTGGATTCTATAAAGGCTTTATATCACAACTATACAGATGAAATAAAAGCAAGTACAGATGGCAAGCGCCTTGCTGCCGAGATCAAAAGCAGAGAAGTAGGTTTGCCCGGTGCTGTCGCCTATGCGTTTCAGGTAAAAGACAAGGATGATAAAGACTTATCGCTGGGTAGTTTCAAAGGTAAATACGTTTTGCTTGACTTCTGGGCAACCTGGTGTGTACCTTGCAGGGCAAGCATGCCGCACATGATTAATTTATATAAGAAATATAAAGACAAAAATTTCGTAATGATTGGTGTTGGGGATGACGATAAAAATGTAAAAAATTGGCTGGCCGCCATAGAGAAAGATGGAACTGGACTTTGGCCTCAGGTGCTACGTGGACTGAACAGGGAAATGTACTTGAAAGGGATTGACAATCCAAGGGATATCGGTCAGCAGTATGGCATACGTGCTCTGCCTACTAAAATATTGGTTGGACCAGATGGAGTGATTATTGGCCGTTTTGACGGACAGCATGGTTCGGATGAGGATATGGAAAAAATACTTAGGGAGAAATTGTAATGATAATATAGTGATTTCAAAAGGAGCGGGCTTTGTGCATGCTCCTTTTGAAATGATTGTTAAGGCTCAGCATTGAATTACTGTTCTGCGTGTAATCCAATTCGGTTGCCCTCGCTGTCTATAATGGTAGCTATAAATCCTGGTGGAATCTGAATTTTTGGCGAGATGATTTTTCCGCCTGCTTGTTCTACTTTGTTTATAACTGTTTGTAGGTTTGGGCTTGCATTTATGTAAATTATTGTGCCATTAGCAGAAGGAGTATTTCTTTCTGATTTTGATAAAACTCCTGTTACCCTTCCTGAAGTAGCCTGGATCACGTTTGGATCGTAAGGAAAGAAAACGCTTTCATCGGTTCCGTCAATTCGTTTAATCATTTTAATATCTAAAATGGTTTCGTAAAAGGTTTTGGCCCTGTTAATGTTGGCTACAGGAATTTCAAACCAGGTTAGAATGTTGGTTTGTTCGTCGATTTTTCTCAATTGTTGCATAGCTTGTTTTTAAAGTTTATTTTATTCTTTACAAAGTTGTGCATTGGGTATGAGTTTATCCTGTGACGATCGTCACAAAGTTATTTAAGGGTCCTTCTCTTCCTGATCCTGCTTAAGGTTTCCCTAGCTACTCCAAGAAATGGCGCCAGTTGTGTAAGAGAAACTCTTTGCAGCATTTCGGGATGATGAGCCTCTAAGTAGGCTAAGCGTTCCTGAGCGGTATACAGCTTAAATATGGTGGAGAATTCTTCTTGCTTGGAAGCGAATAAACGTATGCAGTTACGTCCTAAAGCCTCGATTTGTGGTGATTGTTTGGCCGCTTCAAATAATTTCTGCTTGTCAAAAATGACAACTTCCAGTGGCTCACAGGCGGTGATGTTAAATTTTGATTTTTCTCCGCTGCCAAAGCTGTTGATGTTTGTAGCCATGTCATTTTAAAAGAAAAAACCTGTGTTTTTAATGGTTCCATCAAGCAGATAATAGCTCTTGCAATAACCTGTCTCTATGTAAAATAAGGATTGGCAGACAGCTCCTTCTTCTAGTAGGTGTTCATTTTTACTAAATTGCTTTTTTGATAATGCAGGTTGGAGCAGGGTCCAACTTTCGTTGGAAAATTCGGTTAGGGAGTGTATGTATTTTAGTAATTTTTCCATTTGTTTAATCAAGGGCGGGTAACGTTCCCAATTTTTATGATGTAATATATTGATTCTTTCATCTATCTTGAAGCGCAAGTTAACCGACCTATGAAAAATTATATTTTGTTGTTATTTATCTTGCTAAAAATGCCTGTTTATGGTCAGAATGAGAAAGTTAACCGGATTTTGGAGCAGGAAGTCATTGCGAAAAAAATAAATGAACTGAAGCTACAATTGACTTCAAGTCCGCAGATTTTACTGGAGCCTTCGCAGAAATTGCCGCAAAAAAGTCTGGTGATCGAAGATGATAAAGGAAAGACGATTGCCTTAATGGTTCCAAAGGATATTAATTTTAAGAGAACAGGTCAGCTTAAAACTGAGCAGTTTGGTGCTATTAAAATTGGGACATTTGTTAGGAATGCTATGGTGTATGATATTGTGCATCCCAAAAAGAATTATGGATTAAAGCAACTGGCCATTTGGGTATCTACAGATCCGACAAACTTTGACTTGCTTGCCTGGAAAAAGGAGCGTCCAGGCCGATTGATTTTTAAAGAAGATCGTGACGGTGTGATTGGATATGAGCTTGATTATGATGTGGCTAAACAAAAGGCCATTATTAATTCTGTTTTTTGCCTTAAATATAAGAAGGTGGGGCAGGCGCATGTTTTTGTGTTTGCTGATGTTTATCGATCGCAATTTGGCGGAAATTATGATCCGTTGAAGGAAATGAATGAAATATTGAATTTTAATTGTTTAATGTTGGATAACATTAAAATTCAGTAAATATGTCCGGGTATTTATGATGATATTTGCATAGACATGAGAATATTAGTGACTGGCTCATCCGGCAAATTAGGTCGTATTACGGTTGGACTATTAAGAGATTTTGGCCATGAGGTTATTGGGGCAGATCTTGACTATGGTGCTACAACAGATCTTATTGCCGATGTAAAGAATAAAGATCTGGTGCTTGAAATTACCCGAGGCATGGATGCAATTATACATACTGCAGCTTTGCATGGCAGGCATATGGATTTGAGGTATGCGAGGGAAGATTTTGTGAATACGAATATCAATGGGACTTTGAATCTTCTGGATGCATGTGTGGCTAATGGGGTAGGCAAGTTTTTGTTCACAAGTACTACATCTATTTACGGGAAGTCTTTGGTAAATGATCATCAAGCCGTTTGGGTAGACGAAAATTTAGCAATACAGCCAAGAGATATTTATGATATCACTAAGCAGACATGTGAAGAATTGTGCCGGGAGTTTTTTGAAAAGGAGCATATGCAGGCGACGGTGTACCGTGTCGGTCGTTTTCTTCCGGAACCAGATAATTTGATGTTGAATCATCGGCTTTATCGTGGTCTTGATGAACGGGATGGAGCCGAGGCTTTAAGATTAGCTTTGGATTTTAATTTTGGGCAATTTGAGGTTTTTAATGTTTCCAGCGGATCACCATTTCATCAAAAAGACTTGATTGAACTAAAGCATAATGCGGCAGCTGTGATTGCGAAATATTACCCGGCAGCTATTGCTTTATATCAGCGCAATGACTGGAAACTACCTGAAAGTATAGATAGGGTGTATCGATCTGATAAAGCTAAAGATATGTTACACTATCAGCCTAAATATACTTTCGAATATCTTTTAAAAGAATATATAGCTGGCCAGGTTTAGTTATACATCTTTAACCTCAAAGAGGTATTCAATGGCCGTTGCGATACCATCGGATAACTTTGTTTTAGGGGTTCTCTGAACTATAATTAGGTAAGATGTATTTGGCTAAGATTTCAAAAGCCTGTTTTCCTTTATAAGATCCGTAATTTTTTTGGGTGAAAACGACAATGAGGTTTAGCCGTTGGTCTATGACAATAAATTGCCCGCCGTTACCTGATGCAAAGAGCAGATCTTCCTCTAAATCTTGCGTTTTTATTTTTTCCCTGTACCAGTAAAAACCATAATAAGTGGGTTGTGGTGTAGCAACTTTACTTCTGCTGGATTTCATATTGGAGAAGTCTGGAATGGCAATGTCACAACGGGTAGACTGGTTGATCCATTTTTTTGAAACGATCTGCTTGCCGCCCCAAAGTCCTTTATCCTTAACCAACTGACCAATTTTGATCATGTCCAGGGATCTGATGAAGAATGATCCGGCAGTCATCCCATTTCCACTGGGATCTATAGTCCATTTATAACGAGTAATCGCAAGTGGCCTGAATAAATATTTATCTGCAAAATCCTGAACAGACATATGGCTAGCTTTGCAGATTACACCACCTAAAATCATTGGATCGATAGAGGTATAGGACCATACTTCACCCGGCTTGTTTTTCATTGGGAGTGCTAATGCGTATTTAACCCAATCCTTGCTTAAACTCATTTCCTCTTCACAATCTTTAGTTCCGTTAAATTCCTCACAATCGACTCCTGATTTCATTTCTAGCAGGTTTTTAATGGTCATGAGTTTTTTAGAAGGATCGGTTTTTAAGAATGGATATTCCGGGAAAAAAGCATAGATTTTCTGATCCACATCTTTAATAAAACCTTTGTCAATGGCGATTCCAATTAGCAAACTGGTAACCGACTTAAAGGATGAGCGGGAGTCGTTTAGAGAATCCGGGCCAACGCCATCAAAATATTGTTCATAGACCACTTGATTGTTCTTTGCAATAAGCAGGCTGCGAATGCCTGCATAATGATGTTTTGTAATGGAATCGGTCATTTGACGCAGTAGTGAATCTGCTGTGTGATGTTGATTTTGTGCAAAGCCGTTAAAACTGCCAATCAAGAATAATATGCAAGCGAAGAAGTTAATTTTCATCAATATATATGTTTAAAGGTTATGAAGCTATCATGTGCTACACATGATGGTTTCATATGTCAAGACACTTTCGGTTAAGCCTTTGCTTTCCAATGTTTGAGTTCTTCAGCAATGAAATGATGAACCAGATCGGTATATAATTTTTCAATAACATCCGGATCAAGACTTTGCATTTCCGCCCATTTCCTTCTTTCTAAAAGCATTGCAGCAAATCTTTCCGGTGCTTTTACAGATGTTTCGCTGGTTTTGAATTTAGAAGCTGTTTGTACATATTGGTAGCGTTTGCCGATCAGGGAGATGATTTGTTGATCTATAGTGTCTATTTCCTGGCGGATGTCTGTCATGTTTTCACAGGCTTCTGGTTGTTTTATATTGTGTTCAATTGCTTTTTCTGACATGGTTTTTTAAAATAGAAGATGAATGTTGGGAGAATTTAATAAATTAAAGGATTATAAAACGCTGATAACAAAGAATGAAGAAAATAATATTTAAATTTTGGATAATCAATTTTTTGATAAGTATTGCGCTATTTTTTATTTATAGAGTTGTTATTGCCGAAACAAAGCCAACTGACGGAGGTTTCTTTGAAACAGTTTTGTACATTTTAGATATACTAT
>NZ_QAIL01000212.1 GCF_003061025.1 Pedobacter sp. HMWF019
GTTGTTTTCTGGTTGATGTGTCATAGTGGTAGATATTAAATGAACCAATCGTTAGTTCATTTAATAACAGCCCCAACTAAGTATTGTTTATATAAAATAAACTTTAGCTTTAATCTGTTGCACCAGGTTGTTAAACACTGGCTTTTCCGGTAGGTTCTGATGAGTGCCCATCAGGCGCATAGGATAAACAACTCCCCTTTCCCGATAAGAAGGCTGTTCATACACATAGTCGAGCAGATACAGCCCTAAACGTTCATAGAAAGAGATTCTCCTTTGAGCCTCTTCACTTAGAGGGGGTTCAACTTCCAGCAGCATGTTTCCCTTTGCGGCATCCAGGTAGTGGCTCATGATCCGGCTACCGTAGTTCTTTCCCCTTTCTGCAGTGGATACGGCTAAATGTTCAATAAACAACCAATCTGAAATCTGCCACCAGATCACAAAGGCTACGGGCTGTTCCTGGTCTGTAACCAGCTCAACCTGCATCTCTGCTCCGGAACTGATCATAGACAAAAGGACCGGCCATTCTCTTCGCTCCTGTACAGGAAAGGCACTTTGATAAAGTGCCTTTACAAAGGAAAGGTGTTCATCTTTCCGGTCCGTTATTTTTAAAAAGTTAAGCGCTGACATTTTGCTGTACGATATGTTTTACCTTATCCACCACAAAATCCAGTTCTTCTTTGGTATTGTATTTACTGAAAGAAAAACGTACCGAAGGT
Source organism: Pedobacter sp. HMWF019 (assembly GCF_003061025.1). GTDB lineage: Bacteria > Bacteroidota > Bacteroidia > Sphingobacteriales > Sphingobacteriaceae > Pedobacter. The sequence goes on from NZ_QAIL01000212.1 coordinate 717, forward strand.
TTATTTGGGTCTGCAGCTATTCCAGTGAGTACATGGGAACCAATATTGGATCCTGAAGAACAAGCACTTCCTCCCGATGCGGAAATTCCGTTGATATCGAGGTTAAACAACAACATATCGGACATCTCCATTTCCGGAAAAGAAACATTTAGAACGGTATACAGACTTTTTTCCGGTTCTGTCTCACCGTTAAAACCAACCCCTGGCACTTCTGCAATCAGTTTGTTCTTTAAATAGGTTTTCAGTTCCTGGATATAGCTCTGGTGCTTTTCCATTTCGGCATAAGCTATTTCCATTGCTTTGGCCAGGCCTACAATGCCATATACATTTTCTGTTCCACCACGCATATTCCGCTCCTGGGCACCGCCAAAGATCATTGGACTGATCTTAATGTTGTGATTCACATATAGGAAACCGACACCTTTGGGACCGTGGAATTTATGCGCTGCACAAACAATAAAATGAGCTTTCAATTTCCTGACGTCGTGCATATAATGGCCCATGGTTTGCACCGTATCACAATGATAGATGGCATTATAGGTTTCACAAAGATCACCTACCTTAACAATATCCGTTAAGGTACCCAATTCATTATTGGCATGCATCAGCGATACAAAAGAACGTTCGTTCTCTTTTAACAGCTGCTCCAGGTGGGCATAATCTACATTTCCTTTCGCATCGATGTTCACATAGCTGAGTTTATCGATCACGCCGTTTTTCAACAGCATTTCCAGGGTATGCTCTACAGCATGGTGCTCAATTTTAGAGGTAATGGCGTGTTTAAGGCCAAAAGCATCAATACCACACCGGATGGCTGTATTGTCTGCTTCGGTACCACCTGAAGTGAAAAATATTTCTGCAGGAACCGCATTTAATAAGCCGGCTACGGTTTTGCGGGCCTTCTCAATTAATGTTCTTACTTCCCGCCCCTGGGCGTGGATAGAAGATGGATTTCCATAATAATTATCCATTACATTAACCATTTCAGCCAGCACCTCTTTATCCAGAGGTGTTGTAGCGGCATTATCTAAATAGATTCTGTTCATTTGCTTTTAGTTCAATTTTAAGATTTCTTTGATATCCGAGATGATTTTTGAAGCCAGTCCTTCTGCAACAGTCTCGTTCTGGGCTTCGCTGTAAATCCGGATGATCGGTTCTGTGTTTGACCTTCTCAGGTGTACCCATTCATTGTCAAACTCAATTTTCAAACCATCAATGGTACTGCTTGGCTGGTTTTTATATTTTTCCTGCACCTTTAGCAATAACGCGTCAATATCCATTTCGGGGGTAAGCGTAATCTTATTTTTAGAAATATGATAATTCGGATAGCTGCTTCTCAGTAAAGAAATGGATTTTCCGAATTTAGCCAGATGGGTCAGGAACAAAGCGATTCCCACCAGGGCATCTCTTCCGTAATGCAATTCAGGATAAATGATCCCGCCATTACCTTCTCCCCCAATAATCGCATTGGTTTCTTTCATCTTGTTCACCACATTCACCTCTCCTACTGCTGCTGCGTTGTAAGTGCCTCCTGCTTTCTCCGTTACATCCCTCAGCGCACGGGTAGAAGAAAGGTTAGATACGGTATTTCCAGGTGTATGCTTTAACACGTAATCTGCTACGGCAACCAGTGTATATTCTTCTCCAAACATAGAACCATCTTCGCAAACGAAGCACAAGCGGTCTACATCCGGATCTACAACGATCCCCAGGTCTGCATTTTTACCTTGTACCACCTTGGCTATTTCCGTTAAATTCTCCGGAAGTGGTTCAGGATTATGCGGGAATTCTCCGTTAGGTTCGCAGAACAACTCATGAATGGTTTTTACACCCAGTGCTTTTAGCAAGGCAGGCACAAAGATACCTCCTGTAGAATTCACACAATCAATAGCAATTTTAAAATTTGCAGTCTTAATAGCCTCTACATCCACCAGTGGCAGGGCCAGGATGGCATCTATATGCTTTTGCAGATAAGTATCGTTAACAACAACTTTACCTAATTCATTAACATCAGCAAAGTCAAAATCAGCACGCTCTGCCAGGTCAAGTACCTCTTTTCCATCGGCATCGCTGATAAATTCGCCTTTACCGTTGAGCAGTTTTAAAGCGTTCCATTGTTTTGGGTTGTGACTGGCGGTTAGAATGATACCTCCGCCTGCTTTTTCCAGGGGTACAGCAACTTCTACTGTTGGGGTAGTGCTCAGTCCAAGATCTATAACTTCGATGCCCAGACCCTGTAAGGTTCCGATCACCAGGTTATTGACCATTTCACCAGATATACGGGCGTCGCGTCCAAGTACAATCTTTTTATTATTGGTTTTCGCAATGACCCAGGAGCCATAGGCTGCCGTGAATTTTACAACATCAATTGGAGTCAACCCGTTTCCGGCAATTCCGCCGATGGTTCCTCTTATTCCAGAAATAGATTTTATCAGTGTCAATTTTTCGGTTTTTTATTGACCCAAAAATAAGAAAAATTTAAGTAGCGAGGGTAGTAAATGGGTACGGATTACCTGCTTTTAAAGATAAAAAGCATTCGGCTGACATAATTAATCCACGAGGTTGCATTTCAAAATACTATATTTGCCGGGTAATAAAACATTAAATACTGGCTCTATGCAGCGCAAATGGTTTCAATATTGGTTCAACTCTCCTTATTATCATATACTTTACAGTCAGCGTAATGATGAGGAAGCAGAATTTTTAATCGATAATCTTTCTGCCTATCTGAAACCATCCGCAGATTCCCGGATCCTGGATATTGCCTGCGGAAGAGGACGACATGCCATCTACCTCAATAAAAAGGGTTATGATGTAACCGGAATTGATCTTTCTGAGCAAAGTATCCGGTATGCGCAGCAATTTGAGCAGAAGAACCTGCATTTCTTTGTACATGATATGCGCCGGTTGTCTTTTATCAATTATTTCGACATCGCTTTAAATCTGTTTACCAGTTTTGGTTATTTCGAAACAGAAAAAGACCATGTCAATGCTTTAAAATCCTTCAGAAAGGGATTGAAGGCCGACGGGACTCTGGTGATCGATTATTTCAATACAGTAAAGATCATCAAAAACCTGACCCGCCAGGAAACCAAAACGCTGGAGGGTATAGAATTTCACTTGCATAAGTTTGTTTCTGAAGGTAAGATCATTAAACATATTAATTTTGAACACCGGGGCAAAACATTCGCTTTTGAGGAAAGGGTACAAGCCTTTACACTGGAGGATTTTGAAAGGATGTTCCTGAAAAGCGGCTTACAGATCGTTGCAAAATTTGGCGATTATTCTCTGGGTGAATACCATGAAACGCAATCAGACCGATTAATTTTAGTCTGCAAAAAAGCATGATAGAAACACTCCTGCAATTTGATCATGATCTATTTCTGCGGATCAACAGAGGCCTTTCCAATGGCTTCTTTGACTGGCTGATGCCTTTGATGCGCAACCGGTTCTTCTGGGCGCCATTGTATTTGTTCATTATCATTTTCTGCATTAAGGAGTATAAAAAGAAAGGATTGCTCATCATAGGTATGATCTTGCTCACCTTTGCTATTGGCGATGCCTTTTCATCCAGGTGTATCAAACCATTTGTAGCCCGGCCAAGGCCATGCAATGACATAGTCCTCTCTACAGAACTCATTCACCGCGTTCCCTGCGGAAGTGGTTACAGTTTTCCTTCTGCCCATGCGACCAATCATTTTGGGATAGCCGTATTTCTGATCCTTATTTTTTATGATCGCTGGAAACCCATACTACCTATCGGCCTGGCCTGGGCATTCGTAATATCTTTCGCACAAATCTATGTTGGTGTACATTACCCTATAGATACGCTGGCAGGTGCTATTCTGGGTACCTTAGTTGGCCTGCTCACCTCAACTATCTATAAAAAACTGCAAAATCGTATATAAATGGAGATCTGGAAATTATTTGTATTATTCTTTTGTGCCTTTTTTGGCGGAGCTGCAATTTTCCTGGTTAAAAGTGATAAATCTCAATTGCTTAAGCTGATCCTTTCTTTCAGCGGCGCTTACCTTTTTGCCATCACAGTTTTACACCTCATTCCTGATGCCTACAGCGGCGCGGATGCTCATGAGATTGGGATCTTTATTCTGATCGGCTTTTTACTGCAGGTATTCCTGGAACAGTTTTCAGAGGGTGTGGAACATGGACATATCCACAAACACAACGAAAATCACATTTTCCCTTATGGGATTATGATCAGTTTATGTCTTCATGCTTTTTTAGAAGGCATGCCTTTGGCCAAAGACCACCACAATGAGTTGATCTTTGGGATTGCCCTGCACCATATCCCTGCAGCCTTTGCACTGGCCAGCATCTTAATGCAGAACCACTACAAAGCTGGAAAGATCCTCTTTTATATCATTATTTTTGCTGTAATGGCCCCCCTGGGCTTTTATGTAAGCATAGGCCTTAGCAATGGCACTATAGGAGGTGTCGAAGCTTATTTCAATAAAATGATGGGCATCGTGATTGGTATATTCCTGCACATCTCCACTACTATTCTATTTGAATCAAGCGTGGATCATAAAGTCAGCAAGCGTAAAATGGTAGCTGTATTACTGGGCATCAGTATTGCCCTGGTTGGCTTTTACAGCTCGGGGCATTAACCCCGCAACTTATCGAGCAGAAGGTTTAATTGCAGGGCTTCCTCTTCAGTCAGGTTGGAAGAGATCATGGCCGACAGATCTACCTCTTCGTCCATTCTTTTTAAAAGTGCCAGCCCTTTTTTGCTGATGCGTATATCTACAGCCCGCTTATCAGTGGTATTGATTTCCTTTTCCACCAGTCCTTTTTGAACCAGCCGATCTACAATCCGAGAGGCATCGGACATTTTATCCATCATCCTCGATTTGATCAGGTTAATTGTAGAGGGTTTGGGATGCTGCCCTCTTAAGATCCGCAGCACATTAAATTGCTGGGTGGTAATTTCATAGGGTACAACGATTTGTTTCATCTGTTCGGTACACCAGCTATAAGTATAAAATACGTTGACTACCGCCTGCTGGAAAACACTTTCAAACCTGGATGTCTTAATTTCTTTCTGCAATTCCATGTGCACTATTTTTCTTTCTTATCCGGAGAACTGCCTTTCTTCTTTCCATATTTCCAGGGGCAATGTCTGCATTTATTTTTGCAGCAGTGCCCTCTTTTGAGGTGGTAGGCTTCAGTAAATACCATAAGTCCATCCTCATTGAAATAGAAATCGATGCCTTCTTCCATTTAATTAAGCAATTTAACGACCAAACTTTCCTGATAGTGAAATTTTAACTGGTGGCCGCTGCCATGAGTAGTCCAAACTTCCCTGGGTTTGACCTGGCTGATGGTATACAAGATATCTTTCCAGTCTGCATGATCTGAAAGATATAACTGCATCTGGTTCATTTTCTGCAGGTCTTTCCAGCCTGTTGCAAATACTTTAATCACGTTGAGTGTCTTCACATTGCTGTTAAAAACCATTGGAGGTACCAGGTAAACTAAGTTATTTACATTGGCCTTCAATATCCGCTTATCAAAAATCTCGTATGCACCCAGAGGCCTTCCCTCCTGTTCATAGATTTTTATGAATGGAAGAATACTATGGTGCACCAATATCTTTTTTTCTTTACAATGCTGGTTCATCAATTCCAGTAGTCTTTGACTTTTTCCAAGGACATAAGCGCCCAGCATAATATTCAGATCGGTCGAATTCAATTTCTTAATCTCTTCTTCCGGGTCAGGATGCTGAGTCTCCGGGTTAGCAAAAGTAGTTTCTGTGATCAGTACATCAGCCTCTACAAATTCAAAAGGTTCACAAGTTGGATCGTTTTGGAGTTTAAAATCTCCGGTATAGAGATACCTGGTTCCCTGGTACGCCATCAGGATCTGCGCAGAGCCCAGAATATGCCCAGCAGGAATAAAATGAAGTGTAACCCCGTTGATTTCAAAAGCTTCGTGATAGGCCTTAATATAGAATTCACCTGCAGCTGCCTCCCGGTACCTGTGCCTCATAAATAAAGAGGTGGCCCTGCCGCAGTATACTTTTGCGTTACCTGGTACGGCATGGTCTCCATGGGCATGGGAAATCACTGCAAGCCGAACCGGTTCTTTTGGATCTAAATAAAAATCCCCGTAAACACAGTACAAACCGATTTTAGTCTGTACCAAAAAATCCTCTGCTATCATTTAATCCTTTATCTGCAGAAACTGGTGGTGCAGGTGCAGCACCTGTTCTATAACTGAGCTGCTTTCATCATTTATCATGAAAAAATCTGCCATCTTCAGTTTCTGTTCATCTGTATATTGTTTATCCATCCTGGCCTTCACCTGTGCCTGGGTAACCTGGTCGCGTGCCATTACCCTAGCCATCCTGACCTCTATCGGAGCGGTCACGAGGATGTTTTTATCACACATTTTGTAAGAACCACTTTCAAACAGCAAAGCGGCCTCTTTTAAAATATAAGGGCAGGTTTCAGGCACCTGTGCTACCCAGGTATCAAAGGCCCTGAATACGGCCGGATGTACCAGTGCATTCAGTTTAGCCAGTTGTGCAGCATCATTAAACACGATACCAGCAATGTATTTATTGTTCAGCACACCATTTTGATGGTAACTCTCCTCTCCAAAAGTATCTTTAACGCCTGCAACCAGAACCGGATCCGTAACCATAATCTGTTTGGCCACGTCATCTGCATAAAAAACGGATGCACCAAGTGTTTCAAAAATATGACAGATGGTGGTCTTACCACTTCCAATCCCTCCTGTAATACCAATCTTTAACATTATTTTTCTATTATAAAATCCAATTTGGCAGGCTCAATTTTAATCATCTTACAATAATCGGGAAAGCGGGAAAGCTTTACCCTCAATTTATGATGCCCTTCTAATCGCCACTCCTCCAGATCTACTACCGCATCAATAAAGTCTTCATTGACCTGCTGATAGGAAGATAAAGCCACAAGAAAGGTGAGTTTTATTTTTTTAGGAAACAACTTAATATTCAAATACTGCTTGTTGTTAATCACCTTTACAGGTACCTCTATGGTTTTTTCCGTGAACTCGTCTACAGGTATCTTCACTTCAACGCTGCCTGGAAAAATACTTACATTTTTATAGCTGCTTTGTTTCATAGGAACTCTCGTACTCACCGAGTTCTGAACCCCTTTCAGTTTAAGTGTATCGGTTTTCCAGGAGTTGATCTCTTCCAGGTCCTTTTCCGGTCCGGAAACAGTAACATAGGCCGGATTAAGTTCGGTGTCGTCAGAAATCCCAAATTGTTCTCTGAACTCCAGTTTAGAAACCAGTTTTACAGGTACCTTTTTAACGGTCCTTTTGGAAAAATCGAAGTACAGGGTATCCGGCTTTACAGAAATGATCTTTTGAGAGGTTTCCAATTGCCTGTTGATGTTAAACAGCTGTTCTGAAAACAGCACGAAATTCCGGTTATTCAGCTTATCCAGACTGATGGAAATGGATTGAGGGTTGATCCTGAGCCGGGCAAATAACAACTGCCAGCCTGTCCCCTCCACTTGAAGGTCTACCGTATCCGACTGCAGGGGGTGAAATGCCTTTTTCTGCGGTACATTGGTGTAGATCAAGACTGTTTTTGCCGTATATACATATTTATTATTTAACGCAAGGAACAACCAACCACCCAGGGCCAGCAGCAAACAGACCACAAGGGTCAGAAATCGCTTTCGTTCTATTTTTGTTAATTTTATGATCGGCATACTGTAAAGTAAACAAAAATACAATAATGTAAAGGATTACCTATTAATCAGCGAAACAATTCCGCTATCCGCAGGTGAATGACATCTCATCTTTACTACATTTATGTTGCCCCCATGCTATAGGCGCCCTGCAAACAAAAAAGGGATAAGAATATTTTCAGGCCTTAGCAGGTTTGCAGCCCCTTCAGGCTGCCTAAGCTGGTGCAGCCTGAAAATATTCTTATCCCTTTTTTGTTTATACGAAATAATGACAATGCCAGCAAACACAAAACCCAGGCGCATAAAAAAAGCCGCATGAAGCGGCTTAAATATATCAAATGATAATCTCAATTATGCTTTAGGCAAAGTAGCCTTAGTTGCATCTAATGAAATCGCAGTTTTATCAAATCTGATTTTGGTACCACCCTCAACTTCGATCAGGAAAGTAGTTTCGTTCATATCCACAATTTTACCGTGAATACCGGCAGTAGTTACGATTTTATCTCCTTTTTTCAAATCCTCAACTAATTTCTTGTGGTCTTTTGCTTTTTTAACCTGCGGTCTGATCATGAAGAAATAAAATACCACCATGATAAGAACCATTGGGATTAAGGTACCCAACATTCCATTTCCGCCTGCTTGTAAAATTACTAATCCTGTAGTCATATTGTCTTTTTTGTTTTTTAATAAATATTAAGGTTGAGTCACTTCTCCAGTTAAATGTACCTGGCTGGTATTTGGATTGCCATTAGAAGTAATGGTGATCACTTTGTCCTGAATACCCATTTTACCAGCACTGCTAAAAACCACTTTGATCATACTTTCCTGACCAGGTTTGATCGGTTCAGTAGGTGGCTCAGGAATGGTACATCCGCAAGTCGCTGTTGCATTGGAAATGATCAGCGGGCTTTTTCCCGTATTTTTAAATTTGAAGTCATAATGTACTTTCTCCCCTTGTTTGATTTTTCCAAAATCATAGCTTTCCTTTTCAAAAGAAAGGATCGCAGCATCCGGAGAAGCAGGTTTTGCTGCGCTGGAAGTCGTGTCAGCTAAACTACCAGCTTTTACATCTTGTTTAGCTGTTCCCTGGTGGCAGGAAGCCAGCAATAAACCGGCAATGCCCAATACAAATAAGTGTTTCATGTGATTATTCGTCTATTAATCCTCGTCCAATTTTCTTAATGCTATTTGTGCGTTTTAAATCGCCCAAAATTTTGTCCAAGATACCGTTAATAAATGAGTTACTTTTCGGTGTACTGTAATCTTTTGATAAATCCAGATACTCGTTAATGGTCACTTTAACCGGAATAGATGGAAAGTTAAGCAATTCGCAAATCGCCATTTTCATCAGGATCGTATCCATCAAAGCGATACGCTCAGACTCCCAGTTTTTAGTCCTTTCAGCAATAAGTTCCTGATATTTATCGTAGTTCTTTAAAGTATAGGCAAACAAATCCTGTACAAACTTACTGTCTTCCGGCCAGTCCTGACTGATCGGCGTCAGTTTATTCGCAAATGGATCCTCAGAAGTGAAATTCTTCAGTGTCTTGGCCACCATACCCTGCATCACCTCTTTATCTACAGACCAGTTGATGAATTTGTCTTCAAAAGCCTGGATGATGTTTTGATTTTTAAGAATGATCTTTCTGAAGATAAACTTAATGATCTCCTTGGATTCTTCCAGTCCTTCATTGTCACCTGCCAGATAAGCCGCATATTCAGGCGTACTTTTCAGTTTGTTGTAAATGGTTTTAATGAAATCGGGTTCTGCATTCCAGTTGATCTGGTATTTATTCACAGCAGCCTGAAATTCAGGGTTCTTCTGTAATAAAACAATAAATGCATTGTGCAGCAGTTTCTGATTGGGATTCAGATCCTCTTCCGTAGGAAAGTGTTTATTAGACCTTTCAATGGCATCAACAGCAGTATACTCTGTGATTTCAGATATAAGGGCAAGCATGCGGACGTACATTTCGTAGACGTCGTCAATACTTTTCATCAATGCTTTCTTTGATGAGATCAGATCTTTCTTATCTGACATTTGCCATGCAAATATGTTTTGCAAAGCTTTAATTCTTAGGTGCCTTCTGTTTAACATGAATGTAAGAACGAGTGGTAAATTTACCTGTTTATGTGTGTATTAAAATGATGATTTGATTTTCTTAATGTCTGCCATTCTTTGTTCGGCAATACGGTTTGCAGCTATAATAGTAGGAATGTTGTCTTTTTTTGATAAACGGATTACATTGCGTGTCGCATCGTAAATATTTTCGGTGAGCTGGATCGTCCTTTTTCTGCCAAAGCCAGTAAGTTCAGAATAGCAATTGATCAGACCGCCTGCATTGATCAGATAATCTGGTGCAAACAGGATATTCTTTTCCAGCAAGAGTGCACCATGCTTGGTTTCATCTGCCAGCTGGTTGTTAGCTGAACCGGCAATGATGGCAAATTTCATTTTGGCAATGGTCTTATCGTTAACAGTTGCACCCAATGCACAAGGCGCATAGATATCTGCATCAAGCGCAAAGATCTTATCTGCTTCAACAGGTTTGGCTTTATATTTTCTGGCTACGTACTGTAAGCGTTCCTCGTTAATATCACTGATAAAAACTTCTACGTTATCATTCCTCAGCAATTCGACCAGATGTTCACCTACATTTCCAATACCTTGAACCACTACAGATCTTCCGGCCAGCATATCTGTTCCAAAAACCTCTTTAACACAGGCTTTAATTCCCAGATAAACACCTTTTGCTGTATAAGGTGAAGGATCTCCGGCGCCGCCAATAGATTCAGGAACACCGGTGACGTGACTGGTTTCCATACGGATATACTCCATATCCTTTGTAGTTGTGCCTACATCTTCTGCTGTAATGAATTCGCCGTTCAGGTTTTTGATAAAACGTCCGTAACTGCGCATCATAGCTTCTGACTTGCCTTTCCTGGAATCTCCAATGATCACGGCTTTTCCCCCACCTAGGTTCAAACCGGTAATGGCAGATTTATAAGTCATGCCCCTGGATAATCTTAATACATCTTCCAGTGCTTCTGATTCAGAATTGTAATTCCACATCCGTGTTCCGCCCAATGCAGGCCCCAGTGTGGTATCATGTATGGCTATAATGGCTTTTAAGCCTGTATCGGGGTCGTTACAAAAAACAACTTTCTTATGACCTAATGCACTTAATTGATCCAAAATAGAAGTTACCACAGAGCTGTTATCAGACATACGCTTATAATTATCAGATATGTCGCAAAACTAGCATAAAAAAACATTATTTTACCTAGTTTTAACGAAAGTCTTTAAAAAAATTACCTGCCTTTGTCTAACTTTACCTGCTCATGAAACACCTTCGTTTTTTAAATAAGTACTTCTATAA